>CAZNZF010000041.1:0-8796 GCA_964577465.1 uncultured bacterium
CGGGTTAGGGCTTGCGCCCGAGGGCGCATATGTTGTAAAGTAGCGCCTCCGAAGATGAATCCAACGGGGGAAAATGCGCGACTACGAGACCACCATCGTCCTGGTGCCCGACCTCGAGGCCGACCGCCTGGAGGCGAAGCTGGACGGCTTCCGCCAGCTCTTCGGCGAGGGCATCGAGATTAAGGACCAGGGCGTTCAGAGGCTGGCGTACACGATCAAGCGCCGCACGCAGGCCCGTTACCTGATGATTTTTCACAAGAACGAGCCGGATCGTATCGCCGATATCGAGGCCAAGTTGCGCCTGGACGAGTCCGTCATCCGCTTCTTGACCTGCCGGGGCGAGTAGGTAAAAAGGGGGCGACCATGGCGAATTACAATAAGGTTATCCTTGTGGGTAACTTGACCCGGGACCCGGAGCTGCGGTACACGGCCGGAGGACAGGCGGTGGCCACGGTGGGTCTCGCGGTCAACCGCAAGTTCAAGACCAAAGAGGGGGAGTCGCGGGAAGACACCACTTACGTGGACTGCACCGCCTGGGCACGTCAGGCTGAAGTCATCTGTGAATACGTAAAGAAAGGCGACCCAATCCTCATAGAGGGGCGGTTGCATTATCACTCCTGGGAGGACAAGGAAACGGGCGCCAAACGGAGTAAGCTCGACGTAGTAATCGAAAATTTCCAGTTTCTCAGCCGTGGTCCGGGCGGGCAGAGGCCCAACGCCGAGGGTTCGTCGGCCAAGGGCGACGAGATGGCACCGCTCTCCGACGACGACATCCCCTTCTAGGACGAGGTTTGAACGTGGCCAAGAAGAAGATGAAAAGACGCGTTCTGCGCAAGCGGAGCTGCCGCTTCTGCAAGGACGGGGTCAAGGACATCAATTACAAGGACCTGGAGATCATCCGCCGCTACGTCACCGAGCGGGGTAAAATCCGCGCCCGCCGGACGACCGGAAGCTGCGCCAAGCACCAGCGTCAACTGAGCGCCGCCATCAAGCGCGCGCGCATCCTGGGTCAGATTCCCTTCCGTCTCGAGTACCACCGCCATTGACCCGTCGGCCGAGAGCCGGCGTTGTTCGAGCCAAACCGGGTGAATTTATGGAAGTGATTCTCCGTCAGGACGTGCCGAATCTCGGGAAACGTGGCGACGTGCTCCGGGTCAAGAATGGCTACGCCCGTAACTATCTGATTCCCAGGCAGTTCGCGATGAAGGTGACCCCCGGCGCGCGCCGGCAGATTGAAATCGAGCGCGCGGCCCACAACCGGAAGCTGGACCTGATGCGCGGGCAGCACGAGGAGCTCGTCGCCCGGATCGAGTCGCTGAGCTTCACCGTGGCGGGCAAGGCCAGCGACGTCGGACGGCTCTACGGCTCGGTGGGCGAGAACGAGGTCGTCAAGCTCCTGGCCGCCAAGGGCATCGAGATCGACCGCCACCAGGTGGTCCTGGAGGACCACATCAAGCAGGTGGGCGTCTACCACATCCCCATCCGCTTTCAGCAGGACCTGCTGGCCCAGGCCAAGGTCTGGGTCGTGGCCGAGGGTGACGAGCACGGGATCGGACTGCCCGAGGACGTGCCTGAGCCGCTCCTCTACATCGGCGGCCACCAGAGCCTGGACGAGGCCCGGGCCCATGCCGAGGAGATACTCGTCGAGGAGGAACCGGCCGAGGATTCCTTCGAAGTCGAGGACGAGGAGGCCGGCGAGGTGAGCGAGGAGACCGACGAAGCTGATGAGGTGACGGGCGAGGTGGACGAGGACGAGCCATCCTCGTGATTCCAGCGAGATTTTAAAGCCCCGCCCAAGGCGGGGTTTTTTAAAACTCCGGCGGATTAGTTTGTCGGTGTCGCAAAGCCCTGTTTACTGCGGGGCTTTTTTACCGCGGGGCGGGTCGGGCCGCGGGGCGCTTGACATACAGCGGTCGGATGAGCGCCGGGTCGTCCACCTCACCCCGTTCCAATCGCTCCCAGGCCAGGGCTCCCAGGTGTAGCGGGGACACCCAGTCGGGCTCCCGTATTATCCGGTCCGGAGGGATTCCCGCGGCCTCGAGGTCCGCGCCGATGTACGCCCCGGCCGGGTAGCGCACGCCGAGCCCGCCCGCGGGAACCAGCCCGCACGCGCCGAGTGGCGTAGGTCGCACCTCCCCGTTCCGAAAAAGCTGCGCGTAGTAGAGTCCCGTCCCCGCCGGGAGGGTGGCGCAGACGGTCTCGTTTCCGGAAACCGAGCGAAGCGAGCTATGCCCCCGGCAAATCGCGCTCCCCCGCGCGATGCAGTCCAGGCTGCCCATCCCGATGAGCTTCGATCCGAGGGATTCCACCAGGCCCAGGGCGGTGGCCAGCCCCACCCGGATGCCGGTGAAGGAGCCGGGTCCCAGGGCTACGGCGACGGCGGTCAGGTTTTCCCAGACGAGACCGGCCTCTTCCAGGCACTCCCAGGCCGAGGTCAGGAGCCTCGCCCCGCCGGTCTCGGGCGGCGTAATCTCCCGCACCGTGACGGGCGTCCCGTTCTCGAACAGGGCGGCGCCGCCGCGACGGGTGGCCGTGGCCAGGGCGATCAGACGTTCCAACCTTCAACTCCCGCCAGGAGGTGCAGGTGCCCCGCGTTCCGGGCCGTGAGGACCGCCCTGCGCCCCGTACCCTCGAAGTCGAGCTCGATGCTCAGCCCGTCGACGCCTGCAAACCCGCGTTCGGCCCACTCCACCGCCAGCACGCCCCCCGGTCCAGGGAGCTCGTCCAGGCCCAGCTCGGCAGCCGGGTCCCCCCCCGCCTCGTACCGGTACAGGTCGGCGTGGTAGAGGGTCAACCGACCGTGGTACTCGCGCAGGAGCTGGAAGGTGGGGCTCCTCACCCCCCGCGTTATCCCCAGGCCGCGCGCCACTCCGCGGATGAGGGTCGTTTTCCCCGCGCCCAACTCCCCGGTTAACAGGAGGGTCTCGCCGCCGCGGCAGCACCGTCCGATCCGTTCGCCCAGGGCGACGGTGGAGTCCTCGTCGGGGAGTTTCAGCCGTTTTTCCATCAGTTGAAGAACCACACGCCGCCGAGGCCCAATTCCGAGCCGGCCCCCAGGCCCATGAAGGTGAGGGTCAATTTATGCGCCGATTTGGGCACGCCGACCGCCGTCTCGGTCCAGGACTCCTGGGTCAGGTCGCAGAAAGTGGAGTAGGCTCCCGATTCGGCGCGGCACTCCGCTTCCGTGGCGCCGCTCACGAAGAGGCGCAGGCAGACGACGCGGGTGTGGGGCGGCAGCAGCACGTCGATGTGGACGGCCTCGGCGTTCCGGCAGACTTGGCAGGTGTCGGCGATGGTGGTGCTGCGGCCCCACAGTTCCACCGGCAGCCGGACCAGCTTCCAGTCGAGATTGGCGGTTCCGTAGGTTTCGAGGCTGACGATTCCGGTGGATTCCCCGCCGCCGATGTCGAGCCAGTCGATGAGCCTCCCGTCGCCGATGCGTTCCAGCACGCCGGGGTTCCAGAGCCCCACCCGGCGGTCCAGCGGCTCCCAGTCTATGCGCCAGAGGGCGTCGGGGCCGTCCGCATCCGGGTAAACCCGTTCGAGAAGCGGGGTCGACCGCACCTCGGCGATGTTCACCGCGTCGCTCACGACGTAGGTCGGGCGGCGGACCCGCACCCGGTGGGCCCAGCTCTCGAGTACCACGGCCAGGTCGCGGGGACCTTCGCAGATTCTCGGCGGGAGCGCGCCGGAGAGGTCCACCACCGGTACGTCGGCGATGTATCGGTAGGCTCCGGGGTGGGAGGTGGCGATGACGGTCCGGGGGGGTAGAATCTCGGGCACGCGGCGGCAGAGGTCCAGCACACTATCCTCGACGCCGCTGTGGGGGAAGTCCGCGACCGCGGGCGCCGTGAAGGCCAGGGCCACCCCCACCGTGACCCACAACCGGACCCTTTTGCGTTCCTTCCAGTACGAGCCGCACCAGGTGACGCCGGCCACCACCACCAGGGGCACCACCCACAGCACCATGAGCTCCGCGCCCCGCATCACGAGGTATGTCACCACCACGGAGATTATGACCGCCGCCGTGGCGGTCCGCCATTTGAGCTTCGGGACGGCGAGGGAGAAGGCGGCCGCGGATAAAAGGAATCCGAAGGTCGAGACGCCCAGGAGGGTGAAGATTCGAATCGGCAGCGCCGCCACCAGCGTGAGACGCTGCTCCATCGCTGAAGCGCCGGAGAGGGCGAGGGGCGCGAGCACCTCCCTCAGGGGGGGTGAATCGAAGAGAATCGGCCACCCGACGGCCCGGGCCACCGCCAGGCCGAAGGGAATCAGAAGGAGGAGGTAGCGTTTCTCCAGTTGCTTGCGTTTGACGGCGTCTATGGCCGGCACGGCCAGGGCGAAGGCCAACCCGGCGAACATGCCCGCATAGCTGGTCAGGGTGAGGGCACCGGCGGCGAGGGCGAGGGTGCCGATGCCGCGCAGTACGCCGATGAGGGCGATGACCAAAAGAAGGGCGTCGAGGGCGATGGGCTGCAACGAGGAGGAAGCCGTGATGACCGAGGGGGAGAGGGCCACCGCCAGTCCGGCGATGCAGGCGATGAAGGGCTCGGCGCCGAGGTCGACCGCCAGGAAAAAGGCGCAGAGGCCGAATCCGACCAGAATCAGCACCCCCAGCACGCGGGCCGTGGTCGTCCCGGCCTCCCCGCCGAAGGCCAGGCGGCCCGCCGATAGAATCCCCACCAGAAGGGGATTGGCGGTGGCGTCGCTCGAGGGGTCGTCCACGTTGACGCGGAAGCTCTCCCCGGCCAGGAGTTCCTCGGAGAAGGAGAGCTGCAGGTAGGCGCCGTCGTCCAGCCCGCCGCCGAGGGCGTGGTAGCCGATTCCCGCCAGGGCCGCTACGGCCCCCACGAGGAGAATGTGGGCCCCCCGGGATTTCAGGGGGCGTCGTTCCCGCGCTGGAGCTTGGCCTTCTGCCACAGGGCCTCGAGTTCGGGTAGGTTCAGGTCGGTCAGCGATACGCCGTCGGCGACGCACCGCGTTTCCATCCACCGCAGCCTCTCCTGAAACTTCTTCAGCGTGCCGAGGAGCGCCTGCCCGGGATCTATTTTCAGGAACCGGGCGAGGTTGGCCAGGGAGAACAGGACGTCGCCGAGCTCGTCGGCGATGCGGTCCCTCCGTCCGTCCTCCACGGCCCGGCGGAGCTCTGCCGTCTCCTCGTCCAGCTTGTCCAGGACGCCGCCCGCCTCGGGCCAGTCGAAGTGGTAGTGGGCCGCCCTTTCCTGGGCCCGGACCGCGCGCAGGAGCGGCGGCGTGTCCACGGGGATTTTCTCGAGCGCCCGGCTCAGCGGCAGTTCCGCCGGCTCCTCGGCCTCCCCGCGTTTCACCTTCTCCCAGTGGCGGATGACCGCGTCGGCGTCGTCCAGCTTCGGCCCACCGGGATCGAACACGTGGGGGTGGCGGCGGCGCATTTTTTCCGCGGCTCCGTCGCAGACCCGGTCCAGGGTGAATGTCCCGTCGCGCTCCGCCAGCAGAGCGATGAAGCTCACCAGGTACAGAACGTCGCCCAGCTCCTCGACCATCCCGGTGGAACTATCCTCCGCCACCGCGTCGTAGAATTCGTAGGACTCCTCGATCAGATACCGGGCCATGCTGCGGACGTCCTGCTCGGCGTCCCAGGCGCACCCGCCCGGGGAGAGGAGGGTTCGCAGGGTGTCGAGCAGCCGGTCGTAGGATTGCACCGCTTCGCTCCTCGTTGTCGGGGCGGCCCGTGAAGTATACGGGGGACCGGTGAAACTGTCAATCGGCTGACAGATATGGGTTTACCGCATCCGGGCCCTGTTCCCGGTGGACGGACCGGTACGTCCCTCGCGTCCGGAACGCGCCGGTGGATTAGTTTCCCGGACGCGCCACCTGCGCGGGGAGCGCCGTCGTCACGTTGACTAGCTGGAATCGGTGTGCTAATCTTCCCCCGACGAAGGGGGCCCGAAAACCGCTTCCGACGGACAATTAGCGGACCGACTTTCTTTTTCGGGGGCTCATGGGGGAAGAACCCACCATCGCCGTGCTGACCTCGGGCGGGGATTCCCCCGGGATGAACGCCTGCATCCGGTCCGTGACCCGCACGGCGCTCTACGGGGGCCGCAGGGTTTTCGGGGTGCTCGACGGCTACGAGGGCCTGCTGAAGGGCAGGTTCAAACGGCTCGAGAGCCGGGACGTGGGCGGGATAATCGACCGCGGGGGCACCATCCTCGGCACCTCGCGCTCGGAGGAGTTTCTCGAACCGGAGAATCGGAAACTGGCCTACGGGCGCCTGTTGGACAGGGGGGTCGACGGGCTGGTGGTCATCGGCGGCAACGGGTCCGCCGCCGGGGCCCACGCCGTGGCCCGGGAGACGAAGCTCAACGTCGTCGCCGCGCCCGCCTCCATCGACAACGACGTCTTCGGCACCGACAACGCCGTCGGTTTCGACACCGCGGTGAACACGGCCCTCGACGCCGTGGACAAGCTCCGTCAGACCGCCGACAGCCACCACCGGATTTTCGTCGTCGAGGTCATGGGACGAAAATCGGGGGCCATCGCCCTGGAAGTCGCGCTGGCCGGGGGAGCCGAGGCGGCCCTGGTGCCCGAGGTGCCGGAAAGCGCCGAGCTGCCGCCGCTGGCCGAACGGCTGACCTTCAACCTGAAGCACACCCGGAAGAAATCGGCGATAGTCATCTGCGCCGAGGGGGCCGGCCGGGCCGAGCCCATCGCCGCTGAACTGGAATCGCTCACCGGCATCGAGTGCCGGGCTACGGTGCTCGGCCACCTGCAACGCGGAGGAGCGCCCACGTCCTACGACCGGAACCTGGCCGCGCGCCTCGGCTGGGCGGCCGTGAACGCAATCTTTGACGGAAAGAGCGACGCCCTCGTCGGCCTGGTTTCCAACGCCATCCGGCTGACCCCGCTCGAGCAGGTCGTCGCCCACGAACACCGCTTCAACCACCAGGAGTACGCGCTCCTGGGAATCCTCAGTCTGTAGGTACACCGACGATGGGTTTTTTCGACTTCTTGAAACGGAAAAAGGGTTCGGAGTCGCCCCAGACCGCGGCCGAACCCACTATGGCGAGAAACAAGCTCCCCATCGGGTTCTACGTCTCCCCCGACGACGAGATAGCCGGTGAGGTGAAGGGCAACGTGAACGTGCTGGTTCAGGGGACCTTCGAGGGGGAGATCGACATCTCCGGCCTGGTGTGGGTGGCGGAGGGGGCGAAGCTGGCCGGCGTGGTCCGCTGCGACGACGTCAGGCTGGAAGGCCACGTGGTCGGGATGTTCCACGTGAACGGGGTGGCCGACATAGGCCCCGTGGCGCGGTGCGATGCGGAGCTGGTCGCCGGACGCGTCTGGCGCGACGGGACCTTCACGCAACAGCCACCCGCCGAGACCGCCGCTCCTGTTCAACCGGCGTAGGTCCAGTCTCCGGGAGAGGCGTCGGTCCCAGCTTGCGATGCATCGGCGGGACCGGGTACGAGGGCGTTTCGAAGGGGGTCGGGGCACCGTCCGTCGCGGTATCCGTTTGCCCGGGAACGAGGGGCCCGTCCTCGACCGGAAATGATGAAAGAAGGCACACGATGCGAGCCCTGTGTGTGTTGATGAGCCTGCTACTGTTCGGCGTCCCCGCTCTGGCCGCCACGGGCGACGGTTCCTCCAGCTCCGATCCCCAGTCGGAATGGACTCTGACCCTAACGCTGGTGGGCATCGTCGGCGTCGGTTTGGCCCTATTGGCGATTTTCACCCCCGACGACACGGGCGATGAGGTCATCGTCTCCGACCCGGAGACGGACGGCGGGGATGTGGACTCCGAGGCGCTGGAGGCCGTGGAAGCCTCCCGGGCGGCCGAGGCGGAAGAGGAACCGGAACCGGAAGCCACCGGCGAGGATCTCTTCCGGGACATCGAGGGAGACTAACAGCGGGGTTGCCCTTTTGAGAATTTACACCGGCGCCGCGGTCGCGGTATCCATAATAGCTTTGATCCTCGGCGGGTGCGAACCGGCCGCCGAGGAGACCGTGGGACTCGGAGGCTGCTGGGTCCTCGACGGCTCCCAGGGCGTTCTCGTGCTTCTTTCGAAGGACGGGGACGTGGAGACCGTCGTGGATAATTTCGGCGAGGCGGATTACATGGCCGCCGAGGCTGCGACGGCCACCCTCTGGCTCTCCGATTCCGACGCCGCGAGGCTCGTGAAGATAACCAACTCCGGGGCGAAGGAGCTCTACGTCAGCGGTTTCGTCCACCCCGGGGCGGTGGCGGTGGACTCGGACACGGGCGACGTGTACGCGGCGGATCCGGGCGCGCTCGAGGTGGTCGCCCTCGACACCGACGGCAACCCCCTGTGGCACAGCGGGCTCGATTCCACGCCCATCGCATTGGCGCTGGCGGGCGGCGACGCGCGGGTCGTCCTGGTCGTAACGCGGGCGGCGAGCATCGATTTCCACGTCCTCGGCCTCGACCCCGCCGACGGCTCGACGGTGTTCGACCTGGTCCTGGGGGGCGGGTATTTCGACATCAGCGCCGACCCCGACGCGGATTACTTCTGGCTGGCCGTGGGGGATTCGTTGGAGAAGCGCTCCCTCGACGACGGCTCCCTCCTCCTGACCGTCGGGGAACTCGGTAGCCCGCGGGTCCTGGGGGCGATGGGCGACGGGTGCTGGGTATTCGATGCCGCCGGGATGGACCTGCTCCTCGTGGACGGGGAGGGGGACGTCACGGCGGAGGTGGAGGACCTTCCGGGCACGCCCGAGCTCTCCACCCTGGGGGAAAAGGTGTGGCTCTCGGTGCGGGATGCCGATTTGGTGGCGCTTTACGACTCCACCGGCACG
>CAZNZF010000041.1:8896-16089 GCA_964577465.1 uncultured bacterium
TCACGGGTTGCGGGGGATGAAGTGATAGAGGGTCGGGTCGAGATGATGCGGTCCCGGCGCCGCAAGCAGAAACGCCGGACAATCGCCATCGTGGTGGTTTGCGTGGTGGCGGTCGCCGCCGTGGTGTTGTTTGTTTGGCGACCCTGGGAGTCGGAGGAAAGCGTCCCGAACGGCGTGACCCACGACGGCGAAAACGCCACGGTCAACGAGCTGCCCGAGGGCAACGAGCCGCCCGACGAAATCGTCCTCCCGCAGCACTACTCGGTGGAGGTCTGGCACACGCCGACGGACGCCGAGAGGCTCAACGACGTGGAGTACCAGCTCTCCCAGCTCGGCCAGACCGAGTACAGCGCCGTGCCCATCGCCGTTCTGGGCTCCGGGAACGTCAACATCGTCTACTATCACGGTGAGAGCGAGGAGCTGCGGTCCTTCGCCGAGCAGTTGTCCGACATGCTCGGATTCGGCGCCCCGCGGCGGGTGGACATCTCCCTCATCCTGGGCCGGGACATCGAGGGGGTTCTCGCCGCGGCGCCCGACACCGACACGCTGCCCGAGGGGGTGTCCGGGCTCACCGCCGAGGTGCTCAACGGAAGCGGCATCGCCGGCATGGCCTCCCGCACGGCGCACAAGCTCGAGGGCTTCGGGCTGACCGTCGTGGACTTTCGCAACAACAACACCTTCGACTGCGAGCGCACCACCATCTCCTGCACGCCGGAGAAGCTCGAGTACGCCCTGGCCCTGAAAGAGGCCCTCGGCCTGCCCGGTTCGGTGACCGGCATCCCCAACGACCTGCAGGTGGTCCTCGGCGGCGGGTAGACCGCCGACCGCCGCGGGGGGAAGCGATGCTCAGGCGGACCTTCGCGTTGACCCTCCTCCTCCTCCTGGCCGTCCGGGCCGACGAGGTGGTCATCCGCGACGGCGTCATCACCAACGTCCCCGCCCATCCCCGGCTCTACGTGCCCACCCCCGAGGCGCTGGCCGCCTCCGCCTCCAACGAGGCGAATTTCGCCCCCCTCATCGAGTCCGCCGCCGGGCGCTACGGCCTGGAGACCGCCCTGGTCAAGGCGGTGGTGAAGGTGGAGAGTGCCTTTTACCCGAAGGCCCTCTCCGGCTCGGGCGCCATGGGCCTGATGCAGCTCATGCCGGCCACCGCCCGGGAGTTGGGCGTTTCCGACCCCTGGGACCCCACGGCCAACGTGGACGGCGGTTGCCGCTACCTGCGCGCGATGCTCGAGCGCTTCGACGGTGACCTGCGCCTGGCCCTGGCCGCCTACAACGCGGGGCCCCGGTCCGTGGAGTACTACGGCGCGGTGCCGCCCTACCCCGAGACCCAGCGGTACGTGGTCCTGGTGCTGGAACACTACCAGCGCTACGGCGGGGCGGGTGGGGAGAAGGTGGAGGTGGCCGGCGGCTCCTCCTCGGCCCCGGTGTACATCGCCCCCGACGGGACCATCACCAACGTCCCCCCGACGCCCTGACCGTTCGGGGTGTTAAAAAGAGCCCTTGCGGGGCCGTTTTTCCGGCGGCGCTACTACTCCCGATTCCCGGAAGATGGGTTAAAAAAGGCCCCGCGGGGCCTCTCGTTTTTTCGGTGGCCGCCGCTACTTCACCAGGAAGACGGTGAATTGGTCCTGGACGGGCATCTCGGGATCCCGATAATCGTCGAGGTATCCATCCAGGCGTTCGCTTTCGGCGGTGTACTGGCCCGACATGTCGATGTCTATGGAGGACAGCTCGAACTGCGTCCCGTAGAGGTGGGCCTGGCCGGTAAAGTAGTACGAATCGTAGTTGCACGTGGTGGAGCCGTTCTCGGATATCCTCAGGTCCAGTGTCATGCCGAGCGTGGTGACCCCGTGCCACGTGCCCGCCAGGTCGGCGATGAGGTCGTCCATCTTGGCGGGATTGCAGCCCCCGATGACCAGGGCCAGGAGGAAGATAGCGGGGATAATCCGTCGTCCGGTCATGGCTAACCCTTTTCATAACAGTGCGATACGGACGAGCATCTGCCCGTCGCTTCTTGACACTTCCCCCCGTGCGTGCTAGGGTACGTTCAATAGTAGCCCAATCGTTCCCCACGGGCAAGGGGGCCGGTCGTCGGGCGGGAGCGCGTTGTTCTCGGTCGGTGTTCAGAGCGAGGGTAGAGCCTGTTCGATTTCAGGCTGGTGGGGGGCCGGTCAGCGGGTGGGGAAGTGCTGTTTTAGCTTGGCGGTCAGGACGAGGTGTAATACTCGTCGGGCCGTCAAGTGAATAGTGGCCGGTTGTCTGGCGGGTGACACGCTGATGTCCTGTCATGCTCAGGACAAGAGGTAGACCCCGTCGGGCCGTCAAGTGAATCGGGGCCAGTCAGCGGCGGGAGGCCGGTTGGTGTGCGGGAACCCGATTGATAGCCGCCCGTCGGGTCACGATGTAAACATCTCCGATGCCACGGACCGGGTGCTCGGCTGAAAGCCGCCCGGCCTGCATTTTCGTGCGGAGGAACGCATGGAGTTCGCCCAGCTCGCCTTCGAACAGCCCATCTATGATCTCAACCGGCGCATCGAGGAGCTGAAGAAGCTCAGCGCCGAAGGGCCCGTGGACTTCGCCGATGAAATCGAGACCCTCTCCTCCAAGCTGGAGAAGCTCAAGGAGCAGGTCTACGCGAACCTGACCATCTGGCAGCGGGTCCAGGTGGCGCGGCACCCCCAGCGCCCCTACACCCTGGACTACGTGCAGCGCATCCTGACCGACTGGGTGGAGCTCCACGGGGACCGGAACTTCGCCGACGACCACGCCATGGTGACCGGCGTGGGGCGGCTGGAGGGGCGGCCGGTGGCGCTCATCGGCCACCAGAAGGGCCGCTCCACCAAGGAGAAGCTCCAGCGGAACTTCGGCATGCCCCACCCCGAGGGATTCCGCAAGGCGCGCCGCATCATGGACCTGGCCGACCGCTTCGGCCTGCCCCTCATCTCCTTCCTCGACACCACCGGCGCCTACCCCGGCATCGGCTCCGAGGAGCGCGGCATCTCCGAGGCCATCGCCCGCAACATCCGGGACATGTTCACCCTGCGGGTGCCCATCATCATCGTGGTCATCGGCGAGGGCGGCTCCGGCGGCGCCCTGGGCATAGGCGTCGGCGACCGGGTGTACATGCTGGAGAACAGCTACTACTCGGTCATCAGCCCCGAGGGCTGCGCGGCGATTCTGTGGCGCGACCAGGCCCAGGCCCAGGAGGCCGCCAAGGCCTTGCGCGTTTCCGGAAAGCACCTGGTGGACCTCGGCGTGGTGGACCGCATCCTGCCTGAACCTCTGGGCGGGGCGCACAACGGCGTGGACGAGACGGCCCAAATCGTCAAGGAGGTCCTCGTCGGCGACCTGGCCGAGCTGACCCAGCTTCCCGTGGACGAGTTGCTGCAAAAGCGCTACGACAAGTTCCGGGTCATGGGGGTGTACGCCGAGAACCGAACGTAGCGAGCTATGCCTCTGGCAAATTAGATGGAATACGTCTTCATCTCCCCGGCGGCGGCCGCCCGCGGGGACGCGGTGGAGCTGAA
Organism: uncultured bacterium; assembly: GCA_964577465.1. Classification (GTDB taxonomy): domain Bacteria; phylum RBG-13-66-14; class RBG-13-66-14; order RBG-13-66-14; family RBG-13-66-14; genus RBG-13-66-14. The sequence continues at coordinate 12,427 of CAZNZF010000041.1, forward strand.
TGCAAAGGGGATTCACCTCCGCTTTCCGCTCCCCGCGGGGTTCGAGAGCGGGGGGACCGTCCGCCTGCGGGGGGCCGGGAAAAAGCGCCTCTTCGGGAGAAAGCGGGACCTCCAGGTCCGGGTCTTTCTCCTGAACAGCCTTCTGCCCGTGGAGGAGCCGACCGGCATGGACCCGGCCCTGCTGGACGAGGTGGATTTCGTCCTGCGCTACGTCCGCGGGGACGCCGCAAGGGGGCCGCTGGACGTGGTAGAGCTTTACCGGGATTATCTGGTCCACGGGGACCCGTCGCGGTTCCAGGAGGTCCTGGCCGCCTGGACGGGCGAAGACCCGGTGCCGGTCGAGTTCACCGACTGGCTCGAGGTTCCGGGGCTGGTGCGGGTGACCGAGCGGCCGCCGATGACCGGCGTGCCCGAGTTCCCCGAACCGCAGCAGATTTATATCGCGGAGGCCTTCCGGGACGACCCGCTGGCCGTCGGTTCGATTCTGGCCCATGAGAGCACCCACGCCTTCCTGTTCCGCCACGGGTACTACAAGGTGCTCAACCCGTCGTCCAAGGCCGACCCCGAGAAGCCGAACCAGCTCGAGCGCAAGGACGAGTGGCTGACCGACCTCGCCGTCTTCGGGCTCGGCTGGGGCGCGCTGACCCTGAATGCGGTGCGGCACCGGGAGGGTCACTGGTGGGCGCTGGGGTATCTGGACGCCGCCACCATCCGCCTGGCCGCCTGGCGGGCGCGGGTCCTCTTCGGGTGAAAAGTGATGCGTAGATTTCTCCTCATCATCTGCCTGTCAGTCCCGATGCTCGCCGCCGGGGGGACGGACCCCCTGGCCGATTTCAGCGAGGCCTACGGCGCGCGGGAGTTCGTCTTCGGCGAGGCGGCCGTCGCCGTCCCCGGTCGGCCCGCCTACCTCCCCGGCGCCAACCCCCTCCTGGCCGACTACACCGCAGGGGTGGACGTGGAGGCGACCTACGTCATGCCGGATTCGGAGAACACCGACGTCAACCGAGAGTCTCTGGGCGTGGTCTACCCCATCACCGGCATGCTGCGCCTGGGGACTCTCGTCCTCGACGTGGACCGCTCCGACGCCGAAGCCGCCGCCTTCGGCGGGGATATACCGCCCGGAAGTCCGGACGGCCGGGACATCGCCACGGCGATAAACATCGGCTGGTCCATCGGCCTGGGGACGAAGGTCATCCTCCCCGAGGAGGACGCCTCCGTCGAGGAGGAGGGGGACACCGGCGAGGTTGAGGAATACGTGGAGACCTACGAGGAGCCGGGGGATTGGGTGAGTAAAGCGCCCGAGTACCGCCCGGGCTACTACCTGGGCCTGGGCTTCCGCATCTTCGCCCGGGAGGTGGGCGGGGCGGGGGACCAGGGCTTCGGGATGGACATCGGTTTCGCCGTGCCCATCGTCTGGCGGTGGTTTTACGCGGCGGTCACGTGCGAGAACTTCATCCAGCCCAATATCCAGCTCTACGAAGTGCGGAGCCTGGGGCAGCGCCGGGTGCGGGGCGCCCTGGCCTTCACCTGGGAGGGCCTGGTCATCGCAGCGGGCGGCATGGCGGATTTCTACGACGATTACCGCTGGTCCGTGGCGGCGGCGTACACCATCGACGGCGTGGCGACATTCTCGATGGGGTACCACGGGGAGGATGATGTGCGCGTCGGGGCGGGACTTACCCTCGGCGGTTTCAGCGCGGATTTCGCCATGGGGTTTGGACGCCCCGAGCTGGGCCAATCCTGGCGGGTCACAATCGGCTGGATGCTGTAGTAAGCTTGACAGCTAACTCAGCTTTGTGCTTGAATCCCTTTATTCGCTAACTTGGAGGGAAAGTGGGTTATACACGCCGTGTTTTTTTGTTTGTGCTGCTGGTTTGTTTTTCTCCGGCCTTAGCAGTTGATTTTGATGCGATTGTAGAAAAAATTGCCAAAGACTTGGGAGATAGGCTTGACACAAGAGAGTATTCGACAATTGCAATTTGGGATATCGGGAATAGTGGTTCGGTAACATATAATGAGGAAGACTTTTTAAGCCGACTTAAAATCGCTCTGGTTAGGCAAAGAAATTTTGATGTCGTTGACCGAACTCGTCTACAGCAGTTGCTCGAAGAAATCGAATTTACCGGCTCTGGTTTGGTAGATCCGGATACAATGAAGCGGCTTGGGGAAATGTACGGCATAGATCTCTTCCTGTACGGAACCTTTTACGATAACGAATTAGCTGGAGAAAAAAACTCGACTTTGATTATGAAGGCCATTGATGTTGAACGCTCATATATCGCATGGGCTTATGAGATTCCGGTCTACGGTGAATACCTTAATACGAGCCTTGATAATGTCATATCGGCAGTCGTAAAGGATTTAGACAATGAAAAATCTTATCTTGCCTCAAAAGGAATTAGAAAAATTTCTTTTTGGGATTTAGGAAACGTACCAAGACAAAAAGAATTGCAGGTCATTGATAAATTGATTGTCAAACTAGTTCGTCACGGTTGGCAGGTTGTGGATCGTGAAAACCTCGCAAAGTTACTTGAGGAGATTCGGTTTACGCAGGATAGCGGATTAATCTCAAGCGCAACCGCACAGGAATTAGGTAAAATGTATGGAATTGACGGCTTTATTTATGGCCGTGGTACAATTAATTTTGGGGGTGAAAGCGAATTGCTCCTTGAGATGATTGATACAGAGAAGGGAATATTACCCTGGGCCTATAATGCTGTTGGTACATTGGAAGGCGCTGTTCTTGAAGAGGTTGAAGAAATACAATATGCGGAAGCGATTAAAGAAACGGAAAGAAAAGCTGCTACCCAAAGACGTGAAATAACGAGGTTCCCATTTGGTATAGGTATATCTTTAGGTGCGCAATTTCCATCATGTAATCTCACAGTCACTGGCGCGTATGATGAAAGTGATATTGTAGAGTCAAGACTTTTAATTCCTATAAATTTTCGATTTATTTATAGAGGTTTATATTGGATAAATATAACTCTTGGTGGTTATTATACATACTCGTTTTACGATAATTATGAGGAAAATTTCCTTGTTGATGCTACTCTTTCGACTGGTTTTATTAGATTCAATCCTTTTATATTCTATTTGGAAGCAGGAGCAGGTTATCTTTGGATGTACTTAATGAATTGGGAAGGTAATCCTAATGATGATAATAATGCTTATGAGGTTGAACTAAGTTCATCAGGTATTGTTTATATTGCAGAAGCCGGTATTGCAATATCTTTAGATAAACAAACTGAACTGGGTTTATTCTGTAATATAATGATACCATCAGATAATTTTACGGCTAATTTTACAGCATATGCTCCACAAGGTTTTATAGACTATGAGTTAAGCTATGAAAACCTATTTACCACTGGGATTAATTTAGGGTGCTTTTTCTAGTGTCATTTAGCATTTAACAAATGAAGGATGGAGCTATACTATTAACAAACCTAATAAAAAAATAAATTCGACTAATCATTTAATTATTCTCTTACCGTAATCGAATCTGATAAAGGTCCGCCCGCGGGCCGACCTGAACGGCGCGCCGTCGGTCGGCCCCTACGTCGGGCTACCGTGGAAACGGGCGACCGTGGAGGACTCGTCCTACCGGTCGCCCCTACGGGTTGGATTCGTCATCAATGGTCGTAGGGCGGGGGCTCCGTACCC
>CAZNZF010000042.1:0-16016 GCA_964577465.1 uncultured bacterium
CGGGGCCGCCCTACTTTTCAAATGACGTAGGGCGGGGGCTCTGTACCCCGCCCTTTTTATGACAAATACGGGCGGCACACGGAGTTGCCGCCCTACGCTGTACCTTATATGACGTAGGGCGGGGATTTTAATCCCCGCCGCTTTATCAGGTAGCCCTCAACCCGGCCGCTACGGCTCCACAATCTCCAGCAGCCGGTCGATGATTTCGTCGGAGTGGACCCCCTCGGCCTCGGCGTTGAAGTTGATGAGCACCCGGTGGCGCATCACGGCGTGGGCCAGGGCGCGCACGTCGTCCACCGACGCCGCCGGACGCCCCCGCAGGGCCGCCCTAGCTTTGGCGCCGAGAATCAGGTACTGCCCGGCGCGCACCCCCGCCCCCCAGGCCACCCAGCGCTTGATGAACTCCGGCGCCGTGGGGTCCTCGGGCCGGCTCGCCCGGGCCAGGTTCACCGCGTAGGCCACCACGTGCGGCGCGGCCGGAATCTCCCGAATCAGCCCCTGCAGCTCGATGATTTCCTCGGCGTTCAAAACGGTGGCGATTTCCGGCTCCTCGCGGCCCGTGGTCTGGTTGACGATGCGCTCCTCCTCGCCCCGCTTCGGGTAGCCGATGCGGATTTCCAGCATGAAGCGGTCGAGCTGCGCCTCGGGCAGGGGGTAGGTCCCCTCCTGCTCGATGGGGTTCTGGGTGGCCAGGACGAAGAAGGGGTCGGGCAGGGGGTAGGTGGTGTCGCCGATGGAGACCTGGTGCTCCTGCATGGATTCCAGCAGGGCGGCCTGGGTCTTCGGCGGGGTGCGGTTGACCTCGTCGGCCAGGATGAGATTGGCGAACACCGGCCCACGGAGGAACTGCATGGCCCGCTGGCCGGTTTCGGGGTCCGGCTGGATGACGTCGGTGCCGGTGATGTCGGCGGGCATGAGGTCCGGGGTGAACTGGATGCGGCGGAAGGAGAGGTCCAGGGCGCGGGCCAGGCTGGAGACCATGAGCGTCTTGGCCAGCCCCGGCACCCCGACCAGCAGGGCGTGGGCGTGAGAAAACAGGGCCACCAGGAGCTGCTCGACGACCTCCTCCTGCCCGACGATGACGCGGGCGAGCTGGTCCTCGACGCTCCGGGCGGCGTCGGAGAGCCGTTCGAGCTTGGCCGCGGCCTCCACGGCGTCCACGCAGACCCCCTCGGTCACTTACGATTTTCGGTAATTATACAAAAAAAGGACCCGGGCGGTTCCCCCGGGGTGGAATCCAACACAGACGCTCCCGTCCACCGGGGACCGGAACGGGTCACTCACCGTCCGGCCAGATGTCCCCCTTGTCGCCCGTCACGACCTCGCCGAACTCGGTGCGCGCCCCGGCGGCGATTTTCGCCCCGGGCATCAGCACGGTCATCGGCGCCACGTAGGCGTCCGGACCGATGACGGCGCCGAACTTCGGCAGGTCCACCTCCACCCGCTCGCCCTTGACGTCGGAGTAGATTTTCCCGTCGGGCGGCGGGTCGCAAAAAACGGTCACCGCGTCCCCCAGCGTCGCCCCGTCGCCGATGACGCACCGGGTCAACAGGCAGCGCCGGCCGATTTGCACGCCGGCCCCTATAAGGCAGTTCCCTATCTGGGTCCCGCCGGCGATTTGTGTGTTGGGCCCCACCGCGGTGCGGTTCATGATTTGCGCCCCGGGATGGATGTAGCAGTTCCGCGAAATCATCACCCGGTCGGTGAGGATGCACCCGCGGCCGATCCAGGAATCCTCGAGGATGTTCACGGTGACGCAGCGATGGACGTCGCCCAACAGGCGGGCCTTCACGTTGAACCGTTGCAGCGGGCGGTCCTGGAGCAGGCGCGTGCTCGCCTCCAACAGGTGCCACGGGTAGCCGATGGCGTACCAGCCGCCGTTGGACTCGACCCAGTTCAGCTTTCCCTCGGCGGCCATCCTGGCGGCCGCCCCGGTCATCTCGATTTCGCCGCGCTCGCTCGGCTCCAGGTCGGCGAGCAGCTTGAGGAAGTCGGCGTTTATCTTGAAGCAGCCTGTGTTGACCAGGTCGGAGACGTACTCGGCGGGCTTCTCGTGGACGCCGGTGACCCGGTCGTCCTCCACGGTGAAGACCCCGAAGCGGCCGGGGTCGGTAACGCGCTGGGCCAGGGCGGCGTTGGGGTACTCGAACAGCTCCTCGAAATTCTCGTCGCGGTAGAGGTCGTCTCCCATTAAAACGAGCGCCTCGCCGGAAATCTTGTCGGCGGCGCACAGCAGGGCGTGCCCAGTACCCTTCTGCTCCTTCTGCTCCACGTAGCGCAGCCGGATGCCCCGGTAGCTGGAGCCCAGGCGCCGGATTATCTTCTCCCCCATGAACCCGATGACGATGACGGCCTCGTCCACCAGGCCCTCGACGGCGCGCAGGTTCAGCTCGAGTATGGAGTGACCGGCGACCTCGTAGAGGGCCTTGGGGGTCCTCACGGTCAGGGGGTAGGTGCGGGTGCTCCGTCCGGCGGCGAGGATGACTGCCTGCATTTATTTCACTCTAGAGGTGGTCCACGGGCTTTATAGCAGAAAACATGCGAAAATGAAAGTAATTACTGCATCGAGAGCTGCGGCGGGGCGACGGTGCGGCTGACGAACATGCCTTCGGCCAGGAGGGTGAATTCGTAACAGCCCCCGGACAGGCGCCTGTCGGGGGGATGGCTCAGGAGAAAATCCGCCGAACCGCAGCTCGTCCCCAAGGTCACCTCCCGTTCCGCTTCGGGTATGGTTCGGCCGTCGTGGCTCCAGCTACCCGTCAGGCGGGCGCCGGGCTCGCAGTGCCGGTAATTCACGGCGGCGAGGAGCCCCGATTCCTCCCAGTCAATCCGCGTCACGTACTGGGGCGGACGCGGCGGGATGTAGAGCACCCTCGTGGCGAGGGGAATGCCGGTCCCATCGGCTATGGACAGCCGGTGGTACCCCGCGGGAACCTCGAAACCGGTCAGGGTGAAGAGGAGCTCGCCGTCGCTCGAATCCACCCGCAGGGTCTTGGACAGTGGCTCCGAGGGCAGGGGCGGCTTCCAGCGGCAGGTGAAGGAATCGCCGGGGGAAGCGTTCTGATAGAGAACCCGCACCTCGAGCCTCTCGGCGTCGGTCGGTCCGGCGGGGGGCAGGAGCACCTCGACGATTTCGAGGCGCAGCCCTCCGGTCGCCAGGAAAATTATCACCCACACCCAGAGGAGGAAGAGGGGGAAGAGGTTGCGGACCAGCGGGCGTTCCATCATTCCACCGCCCTCACCTTGGCCGCGGCGGACGCGAGACCACGCTCCGTTTCCTCGAAGGCCTCCAGCAGCTCGCGGGCGAAATCGACCGCGTCTACGCCCAGCTCGGCCAATCCGACCGCCGGCACCGGGGAGCCGGTCGGGTCGTCGTCGAGGCCGATGTGGACGAGCCCGGCCAGGGGGCTGACCGTGGCGATGGAAACGGAGAGCTTCCGGCGGTCCGGCGTGTAGATGTCGTCACCCTCGACGAGGACGCCCACCCCCCGGAGCCGGAGGCGCTCGGCGGTCAGGAAAATGTACAGGCGCTGGCGCAGAACCGTCTCCGCGAGCGTCCGCCCGAACCAAACCCCGATGAGGTGGAGCATCCGCCGTGCGGTGATGCGCTCCCCGGCCCGGCGGTCCTCCAGGTCCACCAGGTTCTCGGTGGGCACCTCGGCCGGGCCCAGGAAAGCCACGACGCAATCACCGGTCACGCCGGCCGTCCGGCGGGGCCAGTGAGTGGCGAGCTGGGTTCCGTCGTAGACGAGCTCCGACGGGATGAATCGGGTTTGAAACATAAGTCAAAACCGGGGGCCGCCAAGCGATTGTAGAACCGTTCTCTTACAAAAACAACCCGGCAGCCGATTCAACGGGCCCCGGGCCTCCCCTTTCAACCGATTCCGACGAGGCGCGACCGCGCTCCGTCAGATGGTCGTCTTGATCATGAGCCCCACGTTGAACGAATCCCGCTCGGGGTCGTATTCGTACATGCGGTAATCGGCGTCCACGTGGATGACGAGGTTCTTGATGATGTTGTATGAGAAGGAGAACCCCCAGGAGTGGTCGGTGTTGATGGTCTCGAGGTCGGAGTAGGTGGACGTGTGTGAGTTCAATCGGTAGGAAATCTCGAAGGCCAGCGTCTCGGTGGGGTATATGTTGACCCGGGTGTTTATCCTCCAGTCGTTCTTGAGCCCCATGCTGCCGGAATTATCGCCCACCGGAAAAGACACGCTCTCCCTGAATGAACCGGAGAAATCCAGGCCCCAGTATTCGGAGACGCTGAATACCGGCTCGATGATGAGCTCCCGGGTGAGGGAATCGGTGCCGCTCGCGAAGTCGTCGGTCCGCCGGTTGTTCCGGGACAGGGTGTAGGTCAGGCCGACGCGCAGACCCTCGATGAGCTTCACCTCGCTGCCGAAGCTCAGCTTGATCTCGTTGCTCCGGGGAAGGCTGCTCGAGATGCCACCTACCGTCCGGTCGAAGCCGATGTTGAGGTTCGCGGTGAAGGATACCGCGCTGGTCAGCTTCCACTTGATGGCCGACGAGACGTCGTTGTAGAGAGAGATGGTGTCCTTGTCGGTGCTGATCGGATAGATATAGTCGTCGTGGGTTATCCGGTGCTGCATCTTGAGGATGAAGCTCTTGCCCAGGTCTATCTGGGCGTCGGTGGTCATCGTGTTCTTGATGTTGGTGAGGACCGAATCGGCGATGGCGAATCTCCCCGGGGGCAGATCGCCCTCATCGTCGTAGTACCGCCGGTTCATCGTATCCTGAGACAGGTTCCAGTGGAGGTACTCGTCCCGGGGCGAGTCCCAGTTGAGCTGCAGCTTCCAGCTTATCCCCTGGGAGAGGATGTCGTAGAGCGGCCACCAGGGCGCACGGATGCGGGAGTCGGGGATGGGGTCCAGCTCGGGGTAAATCCAGAAGTAGTACTTCTCGAGGTAGACCTCTTTCTCCAGGTAGGTCGTGGTCCCCTGAGTCAGGTCCACGGAGAGGATGCCCTTCACGTCGAAGGGGGCTTCGTAATTCGTAATCACTGACAGGGTGTTGTTCAACGTGTCCTGGTTACGCTCGATGAGGTTCATATCCCGGTAGAGAACGCCGTTGAAGAGGTATCTGAGATCCACGGTCGCGTTATCCCAGAGGGTGTAACTCCCATTGAGGCCGGTGTTTATCCCGCCCATGTAGTACTCCGAATTCAGGGCGGGCTGCACGGGGTAGTTGCGCACCTCCCGGGAACCGGTCAGGTCGAGGGAGAGCCGGGTACTCTTGGTCATTCTGTAGTCGAACCGGAAGTCGGTGTTCGCGGACAGGGAGTTGTAGAAGTACTCGCGGAAGACGTAGTCCCAGTCGTAGGTGCCCTCCTTGGTGTCACTCGTGGTGAAGTAGGCGCCCATGTCGGCGCTGAGGTCATTGGAGAACTGGATGGAGGCGTTGGTCCCCGCCCGCTGGCTCTTCGATTTCTGGTACTGCTCCTGGATGACCAGGTTCGAGTCGTAGTACGTCTCCTCGTAGTAGCAGCCTATGCGAGTGGTGTCCACCGGGTTGTAGAAGAGGTCGAAGCGCAGGGTGCGGCTGTCCGAATCGCGCTCGGCCTGGGGCTCGTTCTGGACGCTCTGGTTCAGGGTCAGCCGGTAGGTGAAGTCGTCGCCCAGGGGGAAGGTGTAGCTGAGTGCAGAGCCGATGCGGTTGAGGGATTTGCCGCCGTTGAAGTCGATGTTCAGACCGGGCTCGACGCCCGTGTCCTCCTCCCGGGCCCAGGAAGCGGGGGGGAGGATGAGTAACACGAGGAACAGGGGGAGGACGTACCTCACAAACAGACCTCCGGAGCGGATGTTTATTGTACGGGTACGCCGTACGGGTGTCAACCGCCGGAACTTTTTAACCCTATGCCACTTAGTCCCCTCCGGCGTTGACTAATCAGACGCCGTGTGATAATGTTTGTTCGCTTTTCTTACGGAGGGGCGACCCAGGCCGCCCTTCCCATGTGCCAACCCTCCACGGTCCGCCTTCAAACCAGAATACATGGACGACACGACCAACCCGTTGCTGACGCCGGTGGTGAGGGCGGAGAGCGCCGCCCGCGACCGGATTTCCAACGCCGAAAACGAGGCGAAGAGCGAGCTCCGCGCCGCCCGCGAGGGGGCGGAGGAGATGGTGAAGACCTCGGAGGCCGCAGCCCGCGAAGAGGTCCGCCAGGCGGTCGAGGACGCCCGCCGCTCGGGTGAGGTCGAGGGCGGGGACATAAAAGAGCGCATCGAGAAGGATATCGAGACGATGAAGAAAAAGGCCCGCGGCCGCATGAATGAGGCCCGCCGGGTCGTCGTGGAACGCATCACCGGCGTCTAGGCGACGATGGCCAACACCCAAGTCCAACGCATAGAGATTCTCCTGCACTCGAGCGTCCGGGACGACCTGCTCGACGCGCTGGCGAGCGCCGGTGCCGTGGAGCTTGAGGCCCTCGAGCCCGAGCAGCGGGGCGAGCTTCCCGCTCCCTCCCCGGCCCAGGCCGAGGAGGCCGAGCGTGCCCTCGCCCGAATCCGCCAGGCCCTGGACTACCTTGACGCCTTCGCGCCCAAGGCCGGGTTTTTCGCCGGGATGACGGGCCACAAGGTCGAGGTGCCCGCCGCGGAGATTGGCGAGCGCGTGGCCGGTTTCGACGTCTCGGGCGCCGTCGAGGAGGCCCTCGCCGTCCAGACCGAGGAGAACGAGGCTCGGTCCCGTCTCGACCGCCTGGAGGAGGAGCGGGCGACGCTGGCCTCCTGGCTGGGGTTGGAAGTTCCGCCCGACTCCCTCGGGGCCACCGACAGCACCTTTTCCGCCGCCTACGCCCTCAACCCGCGAAACCTCCCCCGGTTGAAGGAAGTCCTGACCGAAGCGGCGGGGGAGCTCTTCGAGCTCACCGACCTGGGTGTCGCCGGGGAGGAGGCGACCGCCGCCTCGGGCCGAATCGTCCTCGTCTGGCACGCCTCGGTGGAAGAGGCGCTCCGGGACGCGCTCAAGGGCTTCGAACTCATCCCCTGCCCCCTGACCGGACCGCTGACGCCGGCCGTGCGACTGCGGCAGGTCGAGGGAGAAATCGAGGAGAGCCGGACGGAGCTGGAGGGGACGCTCCGAGAGGCGCGGCGGCTGCTCGAGCACCGCGACCCGCTCTACCTGGCCCTGGACCGGGCGCGCACCGAGAGCGAGGGGCAGCGGAAGGTCGCCGAATCGGCGGCCACCGAGCTCACCATCTACATGCGCGGCTGGGTACCCGAGACGGCGGTGGAAGGAGTAAAGCGCGTCCTTGACGGGCGCGAGCTGGTCCACTACACCCTCCGGGCGCCGACGGCGGACGAGACGCCGCCGGTGTACCTCTCCAACATCGCGCCGGTGCGCCCCTTCGAGATGGTCACCGACCTCTACGGACGGCCCAAACCCACCGAGAGTGACCCCACTCCCTTCTTCGCCTTCTTCTTCGCCCTCTTCTTCGGCATCTGCCTCACCGACGCGGGCTACGGCCTCGTTCTCATCGTCACCAGCCTGCTGTTCTTGAAGTTCATGCACCTGGGCCCCACCACGCGCAAGCTCTTCCGGATGATGACCATCGCGGGCGGTTTCACGATGGTGGTGGGGGTGCTGACCGGGGGCTTCTTCGGCCTCTCCGTCGAGCTGTCCCCGGAGCTGGCCCGCCTCCGCCAGTCGCTCATGATCCTGGACCCCCTAAACCCGGACCAGATGTTCTACTTCTTCTACTTCTCCCTGGGGCTGGGCTACCTGCACCTTCTCATCGGCTACACCATCGGCTTCTTCGAGGCGCTCAAGCAGAAAGACAGGCAAACCGCGTTCTTCCGCAAGCTGCCCTGGATACTGGTGATGCTCCTGGTGCCGGCGGCGGTGGGGCTGCCGATGCTGGGTATCGGCGGGGACTGGGCCTGGTACGCACTCATCGCCGTCGGGCTCTACGTCGTCGCCTTCAGTGGAGTGGGGGACGATTCGGGGCTGCCGCGGCTGGGGGCCGGATTCTTCAACCTCTACACCGGCTTCTCCGGCCTGTTCTCGGACATCCTGTCCTACGCGCGCCTGTTCGCCCTGGGGCTGGCCACGGCGGTCATCGCCCAGGTGGTGAACACCATGGCCTTCGACTCCAACATCATCGGCATGATTCTTATTTTAATCGTGGGCCACGCCTTCAACATCGCGATGAACTCGCTGGGCGGCTTCATCCACACCGCCCGGCTCCAGTTCGTGGAGTATTTCGGCAAGTTCTACACGGGGGGCGGCCGGACCTTCGTCCCCTACGCCCGCTCCATGGAGCACACGGTCCTCAAGGGTTGAGTCCGCGGATGACCGCGGTTAGAGCCCTTTTAAAACGTCGACAGGCCGCAGGGCCTGGTTCCAACCTTCCGACGAGGGGTTCCACCCCTTGCCCGAGGTAAAAAAAGGAGAGAGCATGGGCCTCGTTTGGTCCTACCTGGGTGCGGCGCTGGCCGTGGCGCTGGCCGGCATCGGCTCGGCCATCGGAATAGGCTACGCCGGTCAGGCCACGGCGGGCGTCATGAGCGAAGACCCGCGCAACTTCGGCAAGTACCTGGTCCTCACCGCCCTGCCGGGCACCCAGGGTATCTACGGCTTCGTGGCCGGCTTCCTGGCGCTGAACAAAATCGGCGCCCTGGCCGCCACCATGACGCCGGAGGTCGGGCTGCAGATATTCCTGGCCTGTCTGCCGGTGGCCCTGGCCGGGATGCTCTCGGCCATCCACCAGGGCAAGGTCTGCACGGCCGGCGTCGGCCTCACGGCCAAGCAGCCCGCCGAGTCGGGAAAGGCCCTGGTCCTGGGCGTCTTCGTCGAGTTCTACGCCGTTCTGGGGCTGCTCATCACCATCTTCCTCCTGAACGCCGTCTGAGGGGTGTGAATTGTCCCTGGACGCAATCATCGCCAGGATAGCGAGCGACGCAGACGCGCGGGTGGCGGAGATAGAGTCCGCCGCGAAGGCCAAAATCGCCGAAATCACCGCCGAGGCGGAGAAGCGCGCCCGGGTCGTGGAAACGCGCATCCGGGAGGCGGGCGGGCGCGAGGCCTCCGGCACCCGGGAGCGCGTCGTCTCCATGGCCGAGCTCTCCGCCCGCAAGGCAGTCCTGGCGGCCAAGCAGGAGCTTCTGGACGAGGCCTTCGCCGCGGCGGTCGAGGAGCTGGAATCCCTGAAAAAAGACGCCTGGCGCGCGGTCTTCAAGCATCTCGTCGCCGGCGCAAACCTGAAGGGCTCGTACGAGGTCATCGCCTCGAAGCGCGAGGCCGCCTTCCTGGACGACGCCTTCCTGAAGGACCTCGGGCCGAAGCTGTCGGTCTCCAAGGAAAAGCGCGAGCTGGGCGGCGGGTTCGTCCTCCGTGGTGGTAAGACCGAGCTCAACTTCACCTTCGGTGCGCTGACCCGGAGCCTGCGGCCGCTGTTGGAAAAGGAACTGCTCGCAATCCTGGGAATCGAGGGGTAGATGACGGGGCGGGTGAAGCTCTCGCAAGACCCGGCTTACACCTACGCCGTGGGCCGCGTGCGTGTCCGCGAGCGCCGCCTGTTGACGAAAAGGGCACTCGTCGAGGCCGCCGAGGCCCGGACCTTCGAGGACGCCGTGGACGCCCTCCGCGAGGCCGGGTACGAGCCCGCATCCCGGGGCGGCGCCGGTCTGGAGGAGCTCCTCGCCAGGCAGTCCGCCGAGCTGACCCGGTTCATCCGGGAGAGCGTGCCGGACCCCCGGCTGATCGAGTACCTACGCCTGAGGCTGGATTACGCCAACCTCAAGGCGGCCCTCGTCGGGCGCCTGACCGAAAAAAAGCCGCCCATCTCCGAAGGTGGGGTGGTGCCCCCGGAGAAGTTGACCGCCTTCGCCGACGGCGGCGAACCGGACGGGCTCCCCTCGCCCTTCGCCGAGCTGGCGCGGGGGCTTCTGGAGGAGTGGGAGAAGGCGCGGGACCCGTTCCTGCTGCAGCAGGGGGTGGACCGGGCCCTCTTCGCCCGCCTGGCCGAAATTTCAGCGGAAATCGGGCTGCCCTTCCTCACCGCGTATCAGAATTTAGAAACCGACCTGGTGAACCTCGCGGCCCTGGTCCGCTGCCTGGCGGCGCCCAACCCCGAGGAGCTTTCCGCCGCGGCCTTCCTCCCCGGAGGCGGCCTGGACATTGCTAAACTGGAGGGCTTCGCGCGGACCGGCGACAGGAGCGGGGCCGCCGAATACGTCGGCCACACCCCCTACGCCGAGCTCGCCCGCGGCGCCGTCGAAGGCGCCTCGGACGGCCTCGCCGACCTGGCGGCGCGGGGGGCGGACCGGAGACTGGAATTTCTGCGGCAGGCGCGCCACGCCCCCTTCGGCGCCGAACCGCTCATCTCGTACTACCTGACGAAGAGGAACGAGCTCGAGCTGGTCCGCTTCGTCCTGACCTGCAAACTGAACGGCGTCCCGCCGGAAACCATCACCGCCCGCGTGTGGGGCGTTTCGTAACGGGTACGAGTGGCCGGACTGAACCAGATTTACTTCATCGGCAGCCAGGACCAGCTCCGCGGCTTCACCGCCCTGGGGACTACGGTCGTGGGGGTGGACTCCATCCACGAAGCTGAAGAGGCGCTGCGCCGAGCGGCCAGCCACGGCGCCGTGGCGATTTTCATCACCGAGGAGTTCGGCGGCCGGATGCTGGACACCATCGCCGAATACGCCGACCGCCCCCTGCCGGTGATTACGCTCATCCCGTCGTCGTCGGGCTCGAAAGGAATAGCCTACGAGCGCATCCGGCGGATGGTGGAGCGCGCCGTGGGCGCCGACGTGCTGGGGAAGGAGTAGGGATGGATTTATACCGCGAGCGGCTCACCGACTGGATTTCCCAGATAATATTCTGGGTCGTCCTGGCGCTGTGCGCGTTCCTCGGTATCTTCCCCAAACTGCTAGGACTGGGCGCCGTGGTGGAGCGGGTCTTCCCCTGGGTCTTCCTGCCCCTCGCCGGGCTGGTATTCCTGCTCGTTCTCAACTTCCTGTTCATCTCGATTCTCCTGGACGAGGAGGGCGTCTCCGCCCGCCTGGGCGTCTTCACGACCAGGGCCCGCTGGGACCAGGTGACCGGCGCCGAGATAGACACACTACCCGGGTCGGCCTACGGCGGCTGGGGGGTCAAGGGTGGCCGCATCGGGGCCGATTACGTCCAGGTTTACTCCACCGTCGCCCACCGGCGGGTGGTGATTAAGCTGACGGGACACAAGTTCGACAAGCTCATCTTCTCGACGAGGAACCCCGAAGAGGTGATGCGGCTCGTGAACGAACGGGCCGCGGCCTGAATCCGTCGGGGATGAACCGTTCCTTTACCGATACCGCGAGTCAACGGGAGTTCAATGGAGCAGACGGGAACCATCGTCAAGGTCGCCGGCCCGCTGGTGGTGTCCACCGGGATGTCCGGCGTGCGGATGTACGACGTCGTCCTGGTCTCGGAGTTGAGGCTGGTGGGCGAGGTGGTGCAGCTCGACGGCGACCGGGCCAGCATCCAGGTCTACGAGGAGACGGGCGGCATCGGCCCCGGCGAGCCGGTGTACACCACGGGCATACCGCTCTCCGTGGAGCTGGGACCGGGGCTCATGTCCTCCATCTACGACGGCATCCAGCGCCCGCTCGCCGTCATCCGGGAAAAAACCGGCGACTTCATCACCCGCGGCGTCCGCGCCGACGGCCTGGACCGCGCCCGGAAGTGGGAGTTCACCCCGAAGTTCAAGCCCGGCGACGAGGTCGTCCCCGGCGACATCCTGGGGGTATGCCCGGAGACCGCCCTCGTCGAACACCGCGTGATGGTCCCGCCGGAGGTGAAGGGAAAGCTCGTCGCCCTGGACTCCGGCTCCTACACCGTGGATGAGCCCGTCGGCAAAATCAAGACGCCGGAAGGTGAGCTGGAGCTAATGCTGATGCACACCTGGCCGGTGCGGAAATCCCGGCCCTTCGCCCGGCGCCTGACCCCCGAGGAGCCCCTGGTTTCGGGACAGCGCGTCATAGACGCCTTCTTCCCCGTGGGCAAAGGTGGGACCGCCTGTGTCCCCGGGCCTTTCGGATCCGGCAAGACGGTCATCCAGCACCAGCTCGCCAAGTGGGCCAACGCCGAAATCGTCATCTACGTGGGCTGCGGCGAGCGCGGCAACGAGATGACCGACGTGCTGATGGAGTTCCCCGAGCTCAAGGACCCGCGCTCCGGCGAACCTTTGATCACCCGCACGGTGATGATAGCCAACACGTCGAACATGCCGGTGGCGGCGCGCGAGGCGTCCATCTACACCGGCATCACCATCGGCGAGTACTACCGCGATATGGGGTACTCCGTGGCGCTCATGGCCGATTCCACCAGCCGGTGGGCCGAGGCGATGCGCGAGATGAGTGGCCGCCTGGAGGAGATGCCCGGCGAGGAGGGCTATCCCGCGTACCTGGGCACGAGGGTGGCGGAATTCTACGAGCGGGCCGGACGGACCATCTGCCTCGGATCCGACGAACGGGAGGCCTCGCTGACGGTCATCGGCGCCGTCTCCCCCGCCGGCGGCGACCTCTCCGACCCCGTCGTCCAGGCCACCCTGCGCGTGGTCAAGGTCTTCTGGAGCCTGGAGGACAAGCTGGCCTACAAGCGCCACTTCCCCGCCATAAGCTGGCTCAACTCCTACAGCCTCTACACCGACAACATCGCCGCGTACCTGAAAAAGGAGATGGGCGAGGACTGGATACCGATGCGCGACGAGGCTATGGCGCTCCTGCAGCGGGAAGCGGAGCTGGAGGAAATCGTCCGCCTGGTGGGGATGGAATCCCTCTCCCCCGGCGACCGCCTGGTCATGGAGACCAGCCGCTCCATCCGCGAGGATTTCCTGCACCAGAACGCGTTCCACCCCGTGGACACCTTCTCCAGCGCCTACAAGCAGTACCGGATGCTCAAGCTCATCATGAGCTTCCACCACGCCGCCAAGGCGGCCCTCGAGACGCCGGAGCTGGACCTGGGCGCGCTTTTCACCCTACCGGTTTCCGAGGACATCGCCCGCGCCAAGTTCACGCCCGAAGGGGAAGTCGAGGCGAGTTTCGACGGCATCGAGAAAGATATGCACAAACAAATCGAGGAGCTCATCTCCGAAGGACCGGGAACGTAATCCCATGTCGAAAACGAAAAGCACTAGCCGCATCGTGGGCCTGTTCATCGCGGTCGCGGCCCTGACGGTCTTTTCGGCCTGCGCGGGCCCCGACGACGAGTTCGCCGGCATGACCCCCTGCGCCGAGGTCGCGTACCCCGACACGGTGGGCATCGCGCCGGCCGATGAGCCGCTCGTCAGCTTCTACGCGTCGCTGAACCCGGCGAGGCCCCTGATTCTGCGCGAGGAGGAGGTCTCGACCTACATCGTCCTGCCCGACTGCGAGACCCGCCGAATCGCCTCGACCCGGGCGGAGGTCAGCTATTCAGAGACCGGGAAAGAGCCGAGCCTGCGGCTGGCGCTCGACGACCTCAAGGGCGAGGTCAAACTGGCCGACCTCCCGCGGGGCGAGAGTTTTTGCGTTAAAAACGACTACCTCGCCCTCCAGGTGGTGCGCGCCGGCAGCCTGGAAATCTCGGGGGCCGTCTTCACGCGTTACCCCCACAGCTCGGTCGCCGTCAAAACGCCCGACCCCGCGAACTGGATTATCGAGGCGGCCCTGACCCCGCCGGAGGAGATGCAGCCGACCGAGCCGACGGCGGCGGAGGGGGAGGCCAACGATTTCGGCACCGGCACGCCGGAGCTGGCCAACCTGGAGCGCTTCTTCCTCACCCTGCAGGGCGGCGTGGTGAACAACACCCAGCTCACCATCCAGGGCCAGTACACGGGCGACCAGTCGGTGACCTCGGGACAGATGTTCTTCTCGCCGGCGCCCGCCACCCCCGCCGAGGCGGAGGAGATTAAAACAACCACCGAGGCCCGCATCCGCGAGCTGTACCTCGACGCCCCGGGGTGGAAGGTGGCCGAACGGCTGACGGTGGAGGCGCTGGGCTGGAACAAGCCGTACTTCTCGGACCTGGTCAACTGGTCGGGGATGGAGGTGGACGTCCGTCTGTCCTGGAGCGACCCCGCCTCGGGCACGGTCCTGCACCGAACCGTGGACACCATCGGCCTGGTGCGTTGGACCGACTTCCTGTGGTACGTGGACACCGACCATATCCTACGCCTGGAGCAGCCGGTCGATGAGAACAGGCTCTGGGCTGGCTCTCATCCATCCGCAGAGGAAACACCGGTGCAGCCGTGAGGATGGACGGGTCGTTTCCAGCGATCTTGCTATAGACCGCCGGATCATCGTCGACTGGTTGCGTTCCCCTGGGCGTGGAAGGCGCCCCAGGCCATTCGATGAAACCATATACCGTCGAAGGTCGCATCTTCGGTAACCAGGATCGGGGCTCAACCGGACGGGGCAGCTCGACAAGATTCCACAGTCGCTTTAGGAACATCCCCGCTCACGGCCTTAATCCAAAGAAAAGGGGCCGAAGCCCCCAAGCCTGCTCAATAAATTGGAAGGTCAGATGGTCGAGAAAAAAGCCAAACCGAGCGAAGCGAGCTATGCCCCTGGCAAAACAGCGGTGCAGCCGCTCAAGGAGTACCTCTCCACCCAGGAAATCGCCGGCCCGCTGATGCTCGTCGAGGGGGTCGAGGGGGTCAAGTACGAGGAGCTGGCCGAAATCGAGCTCCCCTCGGGCGAAATCCGCCGGGGGCGCGTCCTCGAGGTGCACAGGGACAAGGCACTGCTGCAGCTCTTCGAGGGGGCAACGGGAATCGACGTTCCCTCCTCCCGGGTCCGCTTCCTGGGCCGCGGGGTCGAGCTCGGGGTGTCCCGGGAGATGCTCGGGCGGGTCTTCGACGGCCAGGGCCGGCCCATCGACGACGGGCCGGAAATCATCCCCGAGGAGCGGCGCGACATCAACGGCTCCCCCATCAACCCCTACGCCCGCGACTACCCCAACGAGTTCATCCAGACCGGCATCAGTTGCATCGACGGCCTGAACACCCTGGTCCGCGGCCAGAAGCTGCCGATTTTCTCCGGCTCGGGGCTGCCGCACCAGCAGATGGCGGCGCAAATCGCACGCCAGTCCAACGTGCTCTCCTCGGGCGAGGGGTTCAGCGTCGTCTTCGCGGCCATGGGCATCACCTTCGAGGAAGCCCAGTACTTCATCGACGACTTCCGGCGCACCGGGGCCATCGACCGCGCCGTGCTCTTCATGAACCTGGCCGACGACCCGGCCATCGAGCGCATCTCCACCCCGCGCATGGCCCTTACCGCCGCCGAGTACCTGGCCTACGAGATGGACATGCACGTGCTGGTCATCCTGACGGACATGACCAACTACTGCGAGGCGCTGCGCGAGATTTCCGCGGCCCGGAAGGAGATTCCCGGCCGGCGCGGGTATCCCGGCTACCTCTACACCGACCTGTCGAGCGTCTACGAGCGCGCGGGGCGCATCAAGGACCGCCGCGGCTCCATAACCCAGATTCCCATCCTCACCATGCCCGAGGACGACAAAACCCACCCCATCGCCGACCTCACCGGCTACATCACCGAGGGGCAGGTCATCCTCTCCCGCGCCATGCACAAGAAGGGCATCTACCCGCCGGTGGACGTCATGCAGTCGTTGTCGCGCCTGAAGGACAAGGGAATCGGCGAGGGCAAGACCCGCAAGGACCACGCCGACGTCTTCAACCAGCTCTTCTCCGGCTACGCCCGGGGCAAGGAGGCCCAGGAGCTGGCGGTCATCCTGGGCGAGGCGGCGCTCTCGGACATCGACCGGGTCTTCTTCAAATTCGCCGACGAATTCGAGCGGCGCTACATCGCCCAGGGGGACCACGAAGACCGTGGGGTTTTCGAGACGCTGGACCTGGGGTGGCGGCTGTTGGCGGCTTTACCGAAGTCCGAGCTCAAGCGCATCCGGCCGGAGTACCTGGAGGAGTTTCTGCCGAAATTCCTCGCCGAGCTCGAGGTGGCGAAGTAGGAAAGATACGCGTGGAAAAAGGGTCGGCTCAATGCCGGCCCTTTTTTTAT
>CAZNZF010000043.1:0-304 GCA_964577465.1 uncultured bacterium
TGTAAAATAAAAATATCCTGGGTGTGTATCACAGAAAAGGAGGAGAAATGGCGAAGTGGGCGGATTACCTCATCTCCTGCTGCAGCTATGAGGATAACCACATCGAGAAGGTGGGGGTACGGGAGCATTCAAACGGAGGTGTGGGGCCTGCAAACATCCAGACACGCACATGGGTGTTGGGCCGAATGGACGCGAGATACTCCTTCTGCACCATAACCAAAGATAGCAGGGGAGAATGGCAGAAGGGAGCACTGGTCAACATCGTGACGGTAAACGGAAAGCGCTACCTGCGTACGGACGCCAA
>CAZNZF010000043.1:314-15709 GCA_964577465.1 uncultured bacterium
AAAATGCAAATCTAGCATTCTGCTCAAAGTTGCTTTATGTGCTTTAGATCCGTTAGATAGAAAGAAAGTCGAGTGTTGTCTTATCTATCACACTAAACCAGTATGTAATGATGAGTGTAAAAATAATTTTCCCCATGAAAATGATATTGTGAACATAGTAAATAATGGAAAGCGTTCTCCTCTTCTTTCAAGTTACACATGCAAAGGAAGTAAAGTACAAAAGTAAGCTAGCGGATATTCTATTTATGTACCGCGTCTTCCACCACAACGCCCTGACCCCCCACGGCGCCCGGGCCCGCCGGCTGCGCCTGGCCGCACGCTCTTCCGATTCCGAGCCCCCCGAATAGCCCCGAAAAATTCCATCCCCTCCCCTGAAAAAGATTGGGTCTACATCTGGGGGCAAGGGGTTTAAACCCCTTGTCTCAGCTGGACCGTAAACCTAAACGGAGCAAAGCATGGAAAGGAAAAAGGTCATCATCATGGGGGCCGCGGGGCGCGACTTTCACAACTTCAACACCTTCTTCCGCAAGAACCCCGCCTACGAGGTCGTGGCCTTCACCGCCACCCAGATTCCCGACATCGGCAACCGCCGCTATCCGCCCGAGCTCTCGGGCGAGCTCTACCCCGACGGTATTCCCATCCACGAGGAGGAGGCGCTGCCCCGCCTGATTAAGGACCAGGGCGTGGATTTCGTCGTCTTCGCCTACTCGGACGTTCCCTACGACTACGTCATGCACCGGGCGAGCCTGGTAAACGCCGCCGGGGCAAGCTTCATGCTGCTGGGCGGTCCGGCGGTGACGCTGGAGAGCACGAAGCCGGTCATCGCCGTCTGCGCGGTGCGGACCGGGTGCGGCAAGAGCCAGACCAGCCGCCGCATCATCGACCTGCTCCAGGACGCCGGAAAGAAGGTCGTCGCCATCCGCCACCCCATGCCCTACGGGGACCTGGCCCAGCAGCGGGTGCAGCGCTACGCCGAGATTTCCGACCTGGAGGCCCACGACTGCACCATCGAGGAGATGGAGGAGTACGAGCCGCACATCGCCGCGGGCAACCTCATCTACGCCGGCGTGGACTACGAGGCCATCCTGCGCGAGGCGGAGGGGGAGGCCGACATCATCCTCTGGGACGGCGGAAACAACGACACCTCGTTCTACCGGGCCGACCTGACCGTGGTGGTGACCGACCCCTTCCGGGCGGGGAACGAGCTCTCGTATTACCCCGGCGAGACGAACCTGCGCCTGGCCGACGTCATCGTCATCAACAAGCTGGGGGCCGTGCCGCCGGAGAAGCTGGCCCTGCTGCGGGAGAACATCCGGGCCACGAACCCGTCCGCCGTGGTTGTCGAGGCGGCCAGCCCCATCTTCGTGGACGACCCGGCGGTCATCACCGGCAGGCGGGTGCTGGTCATCGAGGACGGCCCCACGCTGACCCACGGGGGGATGAAGTTCGGTGCCGGGACGGCGGCGGCGGAGAGGTTCGGCGCGGCGGAGCTAATAGACCCGCGGCCGTGGGCCGTGAAGAGTATCGCGGATACTTTTGACAAGTACCCCGGCATCGGCGTCCTCCTGCCCGCCATGGGCTACGGCTCGGCCCAGGTCAAGGACCTGGAGGCCACCATCCGGGCGATGGTGAAGGACAAGGCCATCGACTCCGTGGTCGTCGGGACGCCCATCAACCTCAAGCGGCTCATCGACATCGACTGCCCCTCGACGCGGGTGAGCTACGAGCTTCAAGAGCTCGGGCGGCCGACGCTGGAGGACGTGCTGCGGCAGCGGGGGTACATTTAAAACGACAGAGAAGGGCAACCGCAGAGCCATCGAAAATAACGTAGGGCGGCAACTCCGTGTGCCGCCTTTTCCTTATTGAAACGGGCGGGTGTGGACACCCTCCCCTACGCCACTTACCGCAATTCACTCTTACCCGGCCAGGCGCTTCACCAATTCGGCCACGGCCTCGGCCGGGGCCCGGGTGTTGCCGGTCTTCGAGAAGTAGCCCACCAGAACCCGCGCCTTCACTCCTCTTTCCTCCTGCGTTTTTTGATTAACCGCTCGACCCGGCCGGTGAGGAACCAGCAGCCGAGGGCGACCAGGCTTCCCCAGACCATCCCGGCCAGGACGTCCGTGGGCCAGTGCACCCCGAGGTACACGCGGCTTACTGCTACTAGAAGGGCCAGGGGGTAGGCGCCCCAGGCCAGCCGCCGGTCGCCCAGCGTGGCCGCCAGGGCCCAGGCGAAGAGGTTCGACGCGTGGAGGCTGGGCAGGGAGCCCACGTTCGCCGCGTGGACCACCCAGCGAAAACTCCCGGCGGGCAGGGCGTAGCAGGGCCGCATCCGGGCGAAGAGCGGCTTCAGGACGCGGTATCCGAGCAAATCGGACAGGCCCACGGCCAGGACCAGGGCGGCGATGCAGCGCAACGCCCCCCACTTTTTAGTGTAAATGAACCAGGCGCAGACGACGAGCCCCAGGGCGATGCCGAACCACTTATTCGTCACCACGGTGAAGAGCCCGTCGAGGAAGGGATTCCCCGCCGAGTTGAGCGCCCGGAAGAGGGCCAGGTCGAACCGGTCGTAGTAGGCGGTCAGCCTCTCCACCATGGGTAGAACAGCCGTTCGTTATGCGCCGATTAGTGTACAGCAGGCGCCCAGAACGTCATTGACGGTAATATCGGCGAGGCAGGCCAGGTCCCGGCGACGGGGGCAATTCTCCAAGCCGTTCTTGGTGCAGGGGCGGCAGTCCATTTCCCGCTCCAGGATTCGAACGCGCTCACCGCGGGGATAGTAACCGAACTGGCGGGTCGTCGGGCCGAAGAGGGCCACGGTGGGCGTCCCCACGGCCGTCGCCAGGTGCGTGAGCCCGGTGTCGTTGCCCACGACGACGGCGCACCGCTGGAGTAAAGCGGCCGTCTCGATGAGCTCCCGCTCGTCGGCGAATGACACGGCCCCGGGGCCGATCTTCACCGCGATGGAACTACATAAATCGACGTCGTCGGGGCCGCCGAAGAGGAGGCAGGTCCCGCCGAATCTTTTCGTCAGCAGGCGCCCCAGCTCGGCGAAGTGCGGCCAGCGCTTGTTCCACGAACTGGCCACCGGAATCAGCCCCCACAGAGGAGGGGTGATTTCACTGAGCGCGATGTCGGCTCTGCGTGAAAATTCCGCCGTCGGGTAGATGTCCGGCGGCCCGCCGTCGTCGGTCAGCCCCAGTACCGCCCCGGCCTCGATGCACACCGCGGGCTGGTCGCCCCTCCTCTTCAATAAATCCAGCTTGAAAGCGATTAAAAGCCGGCGGCGGAGCGTCGCCTTCTGAATCCGAAAAATTTCGCCCGGCCGCGCCATCCGGGACAACGGAATCGAGCGCAGGTTCTTGTGCAGATCGAAGACGGCGTCGTAGCGCTCCCCGCGCAACAGAAGGCCCGTCCGGCCCAATGAGACCGACGCGTCGAAGGGGATGACCCGGTCCAAGTCGGGGTGCGATTCGATGAGCCCGGCGTAGAGCGGCTTCGTGAGGAAGTGGACCTCCGCCTCGGGGAAGCGTTGCCGCAGGGCGCGCAGGAACGGCGTCGTCAGTATCACGTCGCCCATGGAGGACAGGCGGATGACCAGGAACTTCATCTCTTTTTCTTCCGCAGGGCCATGAGCCTCCGCCAGGTCGTCCGCTCCAGGAAGCTGCCCGGCACGTCGCGCTCCATCTCCCCGAACATCGGCCAGGGGACGGAGAAGGTGAGAAAGCGGTCGCCGATGAGGGCGTTCACGCACAGCCGCGCGGAGAGGTCCGTCAGGCCGACGACGGCCCGCGGTATATCCCGCTCCGCCTCGCTGTAGACGTGGATGCCGATTTGGTGGCAGCCGGCGCCCATCGGAATGACCACGTTGTCCGCCGTCTCCCGGCCGTAGTTGGCCAAAACCACCAGGGCGGAGAGCTGGTCGGGGTCGGCCAGGACGATCACGGAGAGCGGCGCGTCGCCCGGACCGACGGCGGAGAGCGGCCGGAGGACCACGTATCTTTTATCAATCTCGACGGCCGGGAGCCCCTCGACGAACCGCCTCACCAGCTCGGGCGTTTTGATGTACCGCTCGCCGTCGAGGAAGTCCTCGCTCATCCCGGCTTCCGACTGCCCTTGCTCCTTCAGATAGGGACGGTTGCCCGTGGAGAGGAATCTGTAGAAGCCCTCCCCGCCGCCGGGCATGTTGGACACGCCCCGGGCGAAGCCCAGGCCGATGAGCCCGCCCGGACAGAACACCGTGTCCTTATCCAAGACGACTGTTTCCCCCCGGGCGGCGTCCACCAGATAGTTCATCACGCAGGCCCGGTCCCTGACCGGCGTCCGGGCCCCGCGGGGCGCCTCGTCGGAATGGGATAAGGCCACCGGCTGGTATTCCAATGCCAGCGCCTTCACGAGCACGCTGTCCATCCCGTTTCACCTCCACCGGACCCTGCGGATGGCGGCCCGGCTATTCATCATTTATAGGCGACCGATAATCCCGGATACTTTCAGCGGTGCAATTCAGTGTTAACCGGTTTCCCTCTTCAGCTTGACCAGCTCCTCCATCAGGTCCGTCTGGACCTCTTGAATCTCCAGGAGGCGCTGCCACTGGTGGTGGATTATGTGGTCCAGCCGCTCGCCCAGGGAGCGAATCTCGATTTCGCTCTTGAGGTTGACCTCGTAATCGCGCTGGGAGTGCAGACGGTCCTTGGCGGCCTGGCGGTTCTGGCTCATCATGATTATGGGCGCCTGGATGGCCGCCAGGCAGGAGAGCACCAGGTTCAATAAAATGAAGGGGTAGGGGTCGAAGGGGCGCGAGAGGAGCAGAAAGGCGTTCAGACCGATCCACCCCAGGAGAACCGTGAAGAAGATGATGATGAACCGCCAGCTCCCGCCGAAGGAGGCGATTTTATCCGCCGTCCGCTGGCCCAGGGTAAGCTTGCCCTCGAACTCCTCGTTGACGTCCTTGCTCAGAAGCTCCTGGTGGGTCAGGCTGCGCACGACGTTGGCCTCCAGCTCGGTGAGTTCGCCGAGGTCGCTCTGAATCAGGCGTTCCACGTAGAGCGCCCGGTAGCGGTTGAGGTCGTCGCTGCAGATGGTCTGGGACGGGTCCCAGTCGGGGTGGTCTTTTTTAATGAGCTCCACCAGGCTGGGGCGCACCGCCTCCCCCGGCACCAGCTCGGCGTGGGGAAGCTTTCTACCGCAGACGGGGCAGACTCCGTCCGTCTTCGCTTTCGTCATGGCGTATCCTTAATATCAATGGGTCAGGGCGTAGATGATTATATTGACGCCCATCTCGAGGGCCGCCTCGCGTATCTCCGGCGGGTCCTTGTGCACCTCGGGGTCCTCCCAGCCGTCGCCCAGGTCGCATTCGTGGGTGTAGAACAGGACGAGCCGGCCGTTCCGGAAGATGCCGTAGCCCTGGGGCGGCTCGCCGTTGTGCTCGTGGACCTTGGGCAGCCCCTGGGGGAAGTCGAAAAAGCAGTGGTAGATGGGGTGGTCGAAGGGGAGCAGGACCAGCTCCTCGTCGGGGTAGAGCCGAGAAATTTCGCGGCGGATGTAGGGGTCCAGGCCGTAGTTGTCGTCTATGTGGAGGAAGCCGCCTCCGTCCAGGTAGCTCCGGAGCTGCTCCAACTCCAGCGGGGTGAAGCTGACGTTGCCGTGGCCGGTGAGGTAGCAGTAGGGGTAGTCGAAGAGCTCGGGGGCCGACGGCTCCACCACCACGTCGTCGGAGGTGACCTCCAGCCCCGTCGAATCGTGGAGGAACTTCAGCAGGTTGGGCAGGGAGCTGGGGTCGGAGTACCAGTCCCCGCCGCCGCCGTAGTGCAGCCGGGCGATGGTGAAGACCGCCGGAGGCTCGGCCGCCCGGACCGTCACGATTGCGAGGAGCAAAAGAATGTAAAGCACCGTCTTTCTCATCCGGGGGGAATTATACCCGAATACCGGCGGATATTTCGCCAATCCCGCCGGGGGCGGTCAGGCTTTACAACGCTTCCGCGTTGTGATAGCTTTATCCGGTCCACTGTCACCTTCCTATAAGGAGCATCCATGGCGCGGTGTCTGGTTCTGGCGGCGTCTCTCGTTTTTCTACTCACGGGCTGCGGTGGACCCAGCCTGTCCGGCGCGGTGGCCGATCTCGAAGACAAGGGCAACGACCCGGAAATGCGCCTGGCGGCGGTGGACGACCTCATCGCCACCGGCGACCCGGAGGCGGTGTCCCATCTGCACCGCATCCTGGAGGACGAGGCCGAAGACCCGCGAATCCGCGCCAAGGCCGCGGGCGGGCTCGGCTTTTTCCAAAATCCCGACTCCATCGATATCCTGGTCCAGGCCCTCGACGACCCAGACCCCGAAGTGTGCCGTCAGGCGGGACGCAGCCTGGTCCAGTTCGGCGAACGGGCGGTGCAGCCGCTGATTCGCGCCCTCGGCTTCGTCCCCGAGGAACTGGACGACACGAATCTCTACAACGCGGCCGAAGATAGGCGCATTGCGGCGAGCCGCGCCCTGGTAGCCATCGGTGAGCCGTCCGTCGGCCCACTGAACGCCGCCCTCGCCGAGTACGAGCGGGAGAGCTTCTACAAGGCCATGCTCGCCTTCGCCAACCCGAAGATGCCCCTCTATAAAGAGGTCGCCGCCGCCATCCAGGGATACACACCCAATCCCGCCGAGGACTACGCAGACACGAAGATAGACAGCGTGGGACGCTTCCTGAACCGCATCGGCAACGAGAACGCCATCCCGCGCAAGTACATCACCCTGAGCCTCCAATCGCTCCAGAATCCGCCCCCCACGTACCTGGAGACCCTCCGGGCCGACACCGCCTCCAACGCGGCGCTGGAGGTCACCCAGCGCGTGTTCGGGCAGCTCAAGATGAACGCCATCAACGCCCTCATCACCAAGCGCGAGAGCGAGGAAAAGGCCCTGCAGGTGATGTGCACCCACTATCTGGGCTATCTGGGCCTCACCGAGGCCACCACGGCCCTGGTGGACATCCTCGCCGACACCTCGGAGTACGCCGGGCCGGACGTCAAAAAGGTGGCCCTCGAATCCCTGGGGCGGATAGGCACCGCCAAGGCCATCGCCGCGCTCTTCGACGCGCTGAAGTACCCCGACCTGCGCGAGACCGCGGCGGACATGCTCGAGGCCAACGGCGCCCCGGCGACGAAGCTCCTGTTGACCAAGCTGTCGGACCCCGACCCCAAGCTCCGCGCCTTCGCCATCTGGTTCTTCGGCTACACGCAGAACCGGGACCTGCAACTGGCGGCTCTTCCCAAGCTCTTGGAGAATCTGACCCAGGAGGTCAAGATCCTGCGGGAGAACGCCGCCGTGGCCCTGGGGAAGATGCCCGCCGTGGCCTTCGAGAAGGTTTCGGCCCTGGCCGCCGACGAGCGTCCCGAGGTGCGCCAGGCCGTGGCCATCGCCCTGGGCGAGATGGCCGTCCCCGAGGCTCGGCCCTACCTGGACAAGCTGGCCGCGGACGCGGACGAGAACGTGGCCCAGTCGGCCCGGGAAGCGCTGCTGCGGCTGGAATGACGGACCTTGAATAACCAAGGGACGCCCGTCGGGGCGTCCCTTTTTTAATCTGCGGATGCCGTCGGCGTTTCGACCCTCTACATTATATATATACCCCCGGGGAACGGGTCGCCGCGTGAGTTACCGAAACCGGCCGTCAGGGGTACTTCAGGCCGAACTTGCGCCGGTAGTAGTAGCGGGTGAGGACCACTACCAGGATGAGGAAGGGGAGGAACCAGGGGAAGAGCGCGGCGGCCGCCAGGGCGAATATACCCGTCGTTGCCGTGTAGGACAGCTTCAGCCATTTACGCTTGGCCGTGAGCGCCGGGATGAAGAACGGCAGGCTGACTCCCCCCGCGATGAGCGCCGGCCAGACGCCCCACACCGCGGCCAGGGCCACGCAGCCCGCCATCAGGCCCAGCGCGGTCCATGCCACGGCCCGCACCCCGAAGACCACGGCGGAGGTTCGCTCGCCGGCCTCGGCGTCGCCTTCGGTGTCCACCGCCGTGGTGTTGGCGAAGACGGCCCCCACCGCCAGGACGTAGGGCAGGCAGATTTCAGAAAAACCCCAGGTGAGGGGCAGGACGATGACGTAGCCCACCGCCACGTTCAGAAACCCGTTCCCGAGGCCGTTGGCCAGGATGTCCAGCACCGGCCGTCCCTTGAGTTTGAAGGGCGGCGTGTTGTACAGGAAGCCCAGGATGATGCTCGCGACGATGACCCACAGGTAGCCCGTATTCCAGAACCACAGGCAGCTGGCCAGGGCCAGCCCCTGGACGATTCCCTGGTACACCCAGGCCCTCTTCAGGGGGATGTAGCCGTCGCAGACGAGGTAGAGCTTGCGGTTGCGCCGGTCGGTCTCGTGATCGTGAATCTGGTTGTTGACGTAGATGCCGCCGACGAGGAGCGTGAAGGCGACGAAGGCGACGGCGAGGTCGGGGGCGGGGTAGAGCTGGTCGAGCCAGCGGTAAGCGCCGATGAGGTCCAGGGCGTGGTAATGGCCCAGCAGCAGGAACAGCCACACCGGGATGAGAATCATGGGGCGGAGGAGGAAGAAGTAGTCGAGGACGCAGAACCAGCGCGGCAGGCCGAGCCCGCGGTTGGTTTTGGGCCGGTCGAAGGGAACCTTTCCCTCCTCGTAGAGGTATTTACCCAATCCCCTCCCGGTCAGCAAAAAGCCGCCGAGACGACGCAGCGGCGGGCTGGAGCGGGGTACCGGGCTCGAACCGGCGACGTTCAGCTTGGGAAGCTGACATTCTACCACTGAATTAACCCCGCCTGAGAATCATTTATAGCACAGCCCCGACGCCGTGTAAAGCGATTTCAAATCCGTATTGTAATAGACACCGGTTCCTGCTATACTTATCCAATTTGAGCGCAAGGCAACGTTCTGCCAAATTTTTTCAAAAAAGCCAAAGCTCGGACCCGCGGGCGCCGAGCGGAAGCCACCCAGGAGGGTAGAGATGAAGAAACTTTTAGCGCTTTTGATGCTCCTCCCGGTCCTGGTTCTGGCCCAGGATTGGGCCGGCATTCAGCGCACGACCTACGATCCGCAGACCCCCCAGGACAGGGGCGGAGTGGGCATCACGAATTGGGGCGAGCGGACAATCTCGGCCACCGGCATCGGCGTCGTCTCCGACAACCCGGTCAACGCGGCCCGGGAACGCGCCAACGCCATGCGAGCCGCCAAAATCGTTGCCCTGCGTGACCTCCTCGAGCAGGTCAAGGGCGTCCAGATCAACTCCACCACCACCATCCAGAACTTCGAGACGGTGGACGACACCATCATCGCCCGCGTCTCCGGCGTCGTTCGGGGCGCGTACGAGGTGGGCAGCCCCCGCTACATGAGCGACGGCTCCATCGAGCGCACCTTCGCCATCAGCCTGGACGGCCAACTGGCCGACGCCGTTCTGACGGATCCCTACAACACCACGGTCCACCCCGGCGGCGGCGAGAACACCGGCCTCATCATCGACGCCTCGGGCCTGGGCGCCATGCCCGCCATGAGCCCGAAAATCGTCAACCAGTCCGGCGACGTGCTCTACGGCCCGATGAACGTCAGCCGCGATTACGCCGTCTCCGTGGGCATAGTCGGCTACGCACGCAGTGTGGACGAGGCCCGGGGCGGTGACCGCGTCGGGACCAACCCCATAGTCATCCGGGCGGTCAGCGTCACCGGCGCCGCCAAATGCGACCTCGTGGTCAGCAACCCCGACGGCTCGAAGATACCCTATGTGAACGGCATCTCCGACTGCCGGGTGACCATCGTCCTTTAGGCAACTTCCAGAGGAAACAAGGGGTTTAAACGAGCGAAGCGAGTAATGCTCCCGGCAAAACCCCTTGCCCCCAAGTCTAGACGAAGGGATTACGATGAAAAAGCTTATTATAGGGTTTGCCATCATCGCCCTGGTCCTGTTCGCGGCGGGTTGCAAAAAGGGCGAAACCGCTATGGACACGCCGGAAACCCACGTGGCGGCCGGTCACAAGTACCTGGAGAACCGCCAGTACGACGCCGCCCTCGCCGCCTTCGAGAGGGCCATCGACCTCGACCACCGCTGCGCCGCCGCCTACTCCGGCATCGGCTACGTTTACCTGCGCCAGAGCGATGACGCCACCGGCGAGACCCGCAAGAATCTCCTGGACGATGCGGTGGACATGTTCGAGAAGGCGATGGGGTATGACGTGGACGACATCTACGGTAAGATAGGCAAGGCCCGCGTCATGATCGAGCAGGGCGACGCCCGCAACGCGCGCCTGCTGGCCAAGGCCGCGGCCCAGGAAGACAAACAGAACATCGAGGGCGCGCTCTGGTGGGGCATCGCCGCCGGATGCGTCGGCGACTGGGACGAGGCCGATTACGCCCTCAAACGCGCCAACGAGCTCGACCCGACGAACCCCGAGGTTCAGGACGCCTGGGACCGCCTCGCCCTGGCCAGACGGCTCATGCAGGGCGTGGACGACCAGAACTACCGGGCCATCGCCTTCAATTACCGCATCAGCCGCGCCGACGCGGCGGCCCTCTTCGCCCGCGAGCTCGACCTGTCGCGCCTGGAGCGTCGGTCGGTCACGAGCTACGGCGGCCCGACCTTCGTCGGCCCCGGTGAGCCCGATACCGGCGCCACCGCCTACTACGCCACCGACATCGCCGAGAACTGGGCCCTGCCCGAAATAAACCTCTGCATCGAGACCGGCCTCATGGAGCCCTACCCCGACGGCAGCTTCCTGCCCGACGCCAAGCTGAACCGCTCCGAGTTCGCCATGCTGGCCGCCAAGGTGCTGGCTCTGACCAC
Source organism: uncultured bacterium (assembly GCA_964577465.1). Taxonomy (GTDB): domain Bacteria; phylum RBG-13-66-14; class RBG-13-66-14; order RBG-13-66-14; family RBG-13-66-14; genus RBG-13-66-14. The sequence continues at coordinate 11,096 of CAZNZF010000043.1, forward strand.
GGGCGACCCCGACCTCATGACCCGGGCCATCTCCGCCGAGAGCATCTTCAAGGACGTCCGGGCGGACAACTTCGCCTACGGCGCCATCGTCGCCTGCACCAGCCGGGGGATTCTGGCCGGCGACCCCGACGGCTTCTTCCGGCCGCTGGACTTCATCACCGGCACCGACGCCGTGAACGCCGTCCGGACCGTGGAGACGATTCTCGCCCATTACTAGGATTTACTGTGGGGGACGGCTCAGCCGTCCGGCCCGGCCGTCCCCCGAAACATTTTAACCTGGGGGCGGACGCACCGCCCAACGGCCGAGGAGTTACGATGCGTACATTCCCCCTCATATTACTCACAGCGGTTCTGGTGCTGGCCACGGCGGTCCAGGCCCAGGACACCGTCACCGTCCGGAGCACCGGCCTCGGCGTCATCTACTCGGGCGACATCGCCAAGGCCAAGGACGATGCCGTCAAGGACGCCATCCGGAACGCCGTCGAGCAGCAGACCGGCATGTTCGTGGATTCCCAGACAATGGTGGAGATGTTCGAGACCCTGGATGACTCCATCTACGCCCGGGCCACGGCCTACGTCCTCGACTACCGCATCATCTCCGAGGGCTACGGCTCCTTCGAGAACTCGTACGAGGTCGAGGTGGAGTGCACCATCGCGCGGAGCATGCTCAAGGCCAAGCTCGACGAGCTCGACGTCCGGACCCTTACGGCCCTCATCGGCAACCCGCGGATAATGATCATCGTCGAGGAGGAGAACCTGCTGGAGGGCTACAACTACCACTATTACTGGTACGACTCCCTGGACATGGGCACCACCGAGATGATGCTGCAGGAGATATTCCTCGACAAGGACTTCCCGCTGGTGGACGCCGACCAGGCGAAACGCAACATCGACCGCGACATGGTCAAGGCCGCCCTGACAGGCGACCCCCTGGCCGCCGCCGAGATCGGCCTCCAGTACGGCGCCGAGTACGTCCTCACCGGTAAGGCCGTGGTCAAGAGTTCCCCTATCGTGGCCTACGGCGTCACCGCCAGCTCGGGGATGAAATCCTACCAGGCCACCTGCAACATCAAGGTCTACGAGACGGACACCGCCGCGCTCATCGCCTCCACCTCCAAGTCCGACAAGACGGCCCACACCGACGACCTGGCCGGCGGCAACGAGGCGCTGCGCAAGGCGGCCAAGTCCGCCGCGGACGTCGTCATCGCCCAGATTCTCAAGGACTGGTCCCGCCGCGCGGCCACCGGCTCCACGGTGCAGATGACCGTCTACAACGCCGACAACGCCACCCTGACCAAGCTCCAGGCCTGGCTCCGCGAGAACGTCCGCGGCGTGGAGAACATCATCGTGCGCAGCCACTTCGGCCTCACGGCCAAGCTGGAAATCGCCTCGGACTACGACGCGGCCCAAATCGCCAAGGAAATCAACATCAAGCCGCACTCCGAGGGCGATTTCGAGGTCATCGTTTACGGCCAAACACGCAGCACGATCGACATCGCCATCGCCCCCAAGGGCGAGACTCCGCCCCCGGAGGAATAATACGGACGGTTCCGCCGCGCCGACCTAACGAGTTGCGCGACGGCGAAGCCTTGAACCTTCAACTAGGCCTGGAGGCGTTTCATGCGTAAACCGAGCAAAGCGAGCTATGCTCCTAGCAAAATCGTTCTCACGACCCTGGTCTTCGTACTCGTCCTGGCCCTCTCCTCCTCCGCCATGGAGATGCGCAAGCGCATCGCCGTGTCCGAGTTGGAGGACAAGGCCGGCAGCTCCTACAACGTGGGGACCGGCCTGGCCGACGTGCTGACCACCGCCCTGGTCAACTGCGGCAAGTTTCAGGTTTTCGAGCGCCAGCAGCTGGCCACGGTCATGGAGGAGCAGGCCCTGGGCACCACCGGCCTGGTGACCCCCCAGACCGCCCCGGAGATAGGCAAGCTCCTCGGCGTGCAGGCCATCGTCTACGGCGCGGTAACCGAGTTCTCCACCCAGAAGGATGACGTCGGTCTCGGAACCTTCATGGGCGGCATCGGCTTCTCCCGCGTCACCGCCCGCGTCGGCCTCAACATCCGCATCATCGACACCATCACCGGCGAGATAATCTTCTCGCACGAGGCCACCGGCGAGGAATCGGAGGCCGGCGGCGTTCTGATGGTCCCCGGCATGGTCATCGGCAAGGGCTCCGAGTGGGACAACACCCTGGAGGGCAAAGCCGCCCGGCAGGCCATCGACGAAATCGTCAACGCCATCGTCATCAAGATGAAGGACGTGCCCTGGACCGGAGCCGTGGTCAAGGCCGACGGCGAGAAGGTCTACATCAACGCCGGCATGGACTCCGGCATCGAGACCGGCATGGAGTTCCGCGTCTATCAGAAGGGCGAGGAACTCATCGACCCCGTCACCGGTATCTCCCTGGGCGCCGAGGAGACCCTTATAGGCACCGTGCAGGTGATGGAGGTCAAGGAGAAGTACGCCATCGGCCGAGCCGTGGCCGGGGGCGGTTTCTCCGACGGGGACATCGTCCGGGAAAACCCGTTCTGACCCGACCCCTAGAATGACCACGGGGCGGGCCGGGCGTACTCCTCCCGCCCCGCTTTACAGGCGGATTCCTGCGACGGCGAAGCCGTAACACGGGTCGCACCTACGCGAAGATTTTACGGTACAATCGCGCTCCTGTCCCTGGCGGGCTGCATTTTCACCCAGACCGCCACCGCGCCGACGCTCGACCGGCTACTGGTGGTCGACCTGCGGCCCGGGCTCGAGGTGACCGAGGAGCAGGCCCGCGGCCTGGAACAGATGCTCGCCAAAAAGCTCGGCGAGTTGCCGGGAATCGTTCCGCTCACCCGGAGGGACCTGGTCGTCGCGCTCGGGGGGACCGTGGCCCTGGGGACGGAATACCGGGAACCTGGCTCTCTGGAACGGCCGGTGCTCACCCTCCCGGCTCGACTGCGGGAACTCGGAGTCCAGATATACCTCATCGGAGAGGTCCACACCTTCGGGCTGTCGGAAAATTTTGGTGAGGTGGGGTTCCGTCGGGACGAGGCGGAGGTCAGTCTCGAAGTCCGGTTGTACCTGGCCCCCACCGGCGAGTTCATCACCGAGACCCAGGCCGAGCAGCTCCTTGCCCAGAGCAACACGAACCGCTGGCGCCTCGGCATGGTCATCGGACCCAACGAGGAGTTCCTGGGCACGCTGGAAGGCAGAGCCTCCCAGGGAGCCGTGGACAAGCTGGCGGATGACCTGGCGCCCGCCTTCGTGAAAACGCCCTGGTCCGGCCGTATAACCGACGTGGAGGGGGACAGGGTCATCCTGCCCATCGGCTTCGATGAAAACGCCGCTCCGGGAGATATCTTCGTCATCTACGCGCCGTCGGAGGTCCGAGGGGAGCGGGGGAATCGGATAGGCAGCGTGAGGATCGAGAGCGTGGGACCGGGCGAATCGCTGGCCGAGCCCATATCCGGCGGCGGATTCCAACCCGGACAACTGGCCGTGCAGGAACTGTAACGGCGGGGGTTACGATGATAAAACGGGTTTTGGTGCTCCTCGGCGCGATGCTCATCACCGTCGCCCTGGCCGGGGCGGAGGTAACCTACATGGTGGGAAGCGTGAGCGTCTTCCGCGGCGGGTCGAGCTTCACGGCCTCCCTCGGATCGCGCCTCAAGGGCGGGGACATCGTCCACACCGGGGACCGCTCCCGGACGGAAATCGTCTTCGACGACGGCTCATTGGTCCGCCTCTCGTCCAACTCCGACCTGACCATCGAGCGGGCGTCCACCAGCGGGCTGGCCACCAGCACGGTCATCTCCTCCACGGGCGGCAGGCTGTGGTCCACCGTCACCCCCTTCGCCGACCCCGCCAGCAACTACGTCGTCAAGACGCCGACCGCCACGGCGGCGTGCCGGGGGACCGTCTTCCGCACGGACGTCTACCCCGACACCTCGACCCTTCTGCGCGTCTACAACGGCAGCGTCGAGCTGTGGAACCCCATGGCCGCCATCGAGGGCCCCATGTTCTGGGAGACCGAGGGCACCGAGGGCGAGGGGGGGACCGGTGAGCGTTATGAGGTCGAAGGTCCCCACGAGGTCGCCGGTCCGGTCGAGGTGTCCGAGGAGCAGTGGAAGCAGGTCATCCTCGGCGGGATGCAGCAGCTTTACATCGCGCCCGACGGCTCCGTGGCCGCTTCCGGTGAGTTCTCACCCGACGACGAGCTGGAGCTGGACGAGTGGGTCACCTGGAACCAGGAGCGCGACGCCGAGCTGGGCCGGTAAAGAGGGCCGCCTCTTTCCGGGCCGGGGTGCCGTCAAACGAGTCACGTATTTACCATTCGCCTGCATGTAGGGCGGGGATTCTATCCCCGCCGTTTTCACGCCAACCCGTGCCCCTATTTGCGTTGACGTAGGGCGGGTATCCACATCCGTCCACCGGGTTATCAACCGACGTGTGCCAAAATGTAGGGCGGGGACTTTAGTCCCCGCCGTTTTATTAAACGGAAGCCCTCACCCCTAACCCCTCTCCCACTGGGAGAGGGGGACCGTGTCAGCGATTACGTATGAGCGGGGCTCCGTCCCCGCCCGCGGGCTTACCGCATGTCGGCCCCTACGAGGGTGATGTAAAATCGCA
>CAZNZF010000044.1:0-15588 GCA_964577465.1 uncultured bacterium
GCTGTGGGTGGGTGTCCTGTTCTTCGTGGCCCTGAATAGGCCGGCGCCGCTGGACGACATCACACCGCCGGGGCGGGGACGCACGTGGGGCGCCTGCGGGGCAATTCTCCTCTTCCTGCTCTGCCTGACACCGGTGCCGCTGCCTGGGTTCTAGGGCTATCCACTACAATGCGGGCCGACCTAAACGGCGTGCCGTCGGTCGGCCCCTACGAGGTTTTTTATCCCAATCAACTGCAATCTAACGTAGGGCGGGGATTCCTATCCCCGCCGTTTTTTTATCGCAACTAACCCACGCCGCCGCCATTAAAAAAGCCCCTCTCGGAGCTTTCTCGATGGATACGCACCGGCTCAGGCCGTTTCGGCCATGCCCCCGTTGCGGCGGCCGACCAGCCGCCGGAGGTGGCCCTCGGCGAGGAAGCTGATGGGGTGCTCGAGGTAGTGAATCGGCTCCATGTAGCAGCTCATGTAGCACAGCCGCCCGCAGTGGTGCCGCGGCGCCTCGCGGTAGGCCCGCTTCAGCACGGCCCACAGGCTCGGCTCCTCCAACAGGTTCCCCGCCACCCAGTGCATCTTGGTGCAGGGGTAGAAGACCTGGCCCAGCGGCCCCACCTTGGGGGTGACCGTGGCGTAGCAGCGGTAGGGGAGGAAATCGCGCACCCGCTCGAGGTAGAGGGTAGTGTTGAGGACGGGGTAGCCTTGTTCTTTGCGGCGGATGAGCGCGTCGATGAGCGCCCGGTACTCGGGGTTGCCGACGAGCGCGGGGTTCGGCTCGAAGCCGTCCACCCGCGGCACGGCGTTGAAGCTGACCCCGATTTCGGCGGCGAAGTCCAGGAGCGGCAGCACCTGGTCCAGGTGGTCGGGGAGAATCACGGCGTTGATGTTTATCTGGAAGCCCTTCTCGTCCTGGGCCTTCGCGTAGTGGCGAAGGTTGCCCATCACCCGGTCGCAGGCGCCCTTGACGCGGACGATGGAGTCCCAAATCTCCGGCACCGTGGAATCCAGCGAGACGATGAGCTGGTCCACGTAGTCCAGCAGGACCTCGTGGCGCCGCATCTGCATGAGGTCGGTGTTGAGGACCAGCGGGGCGAAGCCGAGCGCGTGGGCGTGGCGGATGACCTCGTCGATGTCGGGGAGGATGAGAGGCTCGCCGCCGGAGATGTCCAGGGCCGGGATGCCGGGGCGGATTTTTTCCAGGACGCGCAGCTTGTCCGCCGTGGGCAGCTCCCGCCGGTCCATCTTCGGGTAGCCACAGTAGACGCAGCGCATGTCGCAGCGGTTGGTGATGTTGTAGCTGGCCAGGACGGGGTAGACCTCGCGCCCGCGGGCCGAGTCCTTCTGAAACCGGACCTTGACGACATTCTTCGCCAGGTTCGCCAGCCACTGGGGCCGGATGCGCTTGAGGCTGAGGGCCATCGGGCCTCTCCGGGATTACCGGACTTGGACTGCCGTTACGAAAGGAACCGTTCCCTATACGTGATGGTTCAAGACGACGGGGCCCCTGCGCGGTTGCTACTAGACGGTCTCCGCCGCCTCTGCCAGACTGAGCGCCCCCACCGGGCAGAGCTTTACGCAGTTGCCGCAGCCGTTGCAGAGCTCCTGGTCCACCACCAGCGTCAGCTCGTCGAGGAGGAGGGCCATCGTGGGACACACCCCCACACACCCCCCGCAGTACGCGCAGAGCCTCCGGTCAATCTCGAGCATACATCGCCGCCTGGCACCTAAGCGGTTAACTAAGAATAGCACGCCCGGGCGTCCGGCGTCAACCGAATCGCGGGGGTCCGCGCGTTAAAAACGGCCGAGCCCCTTGACGGCCGCCATTTTCCGGGCTAATAGAAAGCCGCAGTGGGATGTGACCATGAAACGCGTGCGAGAAGCTAAAAAAATCGTGCCCGTCGGGGGACGAGAAGGGAGCGGACCGGACTCGCCGGGGCTCCCCTTCTACTTTTACGGGCATCCGCCCTCAGACCTTCCCCGAATCCGGCTCCATCCGGAGGCCGAGTTCGGCGAGCTGCGCCGGGTCCACGGCCGAGGGTGCGTCGGTGAGCGGGTCGTAGGCCCGGAGCGTTTTGGGGAAGGGGATGACCTCGCGGATGTTTTCCCGCCCCAGCATGAGGGCGATGAGCCGGTCCAGCCCCGGCGCTATGCCGGCGTGGGGCGGCGTGCCGTAGGAGAGCCCCTCGAGGAAGAAGCCGAACCGCTCCCGCACCGCCTCCTCGGAGAGCCCGAGGGTGCGGAAAATCCGGCGCTGGATTGCCTGGTCGTGAATCCGCGGGCTGCCCGAGGCCATCTCCACCCCGTTGATGACGATGTCGTAGCTGGCCGAGCGGACCGAGAGCGGGTCGGATTCGAGCCGGTCCAGGTCGTCGGGGTGGGGCATGGTGAAGGGGTGGTGACTCGAGGTGAGCCGCCCCTCGTCGTCGGTCTCGAAGAGCGGGAACTCGACCACCCACAGCACGTCCCAGCGGCCGGGGGGGATGAGCCCCAGCTCCTCGCCGAGTTCCAGGCGCAGGCGGGAGAGGGCGGTGTTGACCCGGCTCGGGGGTCCCGCGGCCAGGAGGAGGAGGTCGCCCGGACCGGCGCCGCAGAGACGTTGCAGCCCCGAGGCCGCATCTTCCGTCAGGTACTTCTTGATGCTGGCATTCCACGTCCCGTCTGTGGACCATTTGACCCAGATGAGCCCGCCCGCGCCGGCGGACTTGGCGATGTTCTCCCAGACGTCCAGCGTCTTGCGGCTGGCGGAGGCCTGACCGGGCACGCGGATGCCGCGCACGACGCCACCGCTTTCGAGCGCCCCCTTAATAAAGGAGAGCTCCGTGCCCTCGAAGACCTCCGAGAGGGTGACCAGTTCCAGGCCGAAGCGGGTGTCCGGCTTGTCGCAACCGTAGCGGTCCAGCGCGCGGGCGTAGGTCATCCGCGGCCAGGGGGCGGGGAGCTCCACCCCGAGGAGCTCCTGCCAGAGGTGGCCGAAGAGCCCCTCGGTGACGGCGAACACTTCATCCAAGCCGGCGAAGCTCAGCTCCAGGTCGAGCTGGGTGAACTCGACCTGGCGGTCGGACCGGGCGTCCTCGTCGCGGAAGCAGCGCGCAATCTGGAAGTAGCGGTCGACGCCGGCCACCATGAGGAGCTGCTTGTACATCTGGGGGCTCTGGGGCAGGGCGTAGAACGAGCCGGGGTAGACCCGGCTGGGCACGAGGAAATCCCGGGCACCCTCGGGGGTGGACCGGGTGAGCATCGGGGTCTCGACTTCGAGGAAACCGGCCTCGGCGAGCCAGTTGCGCATCGCCAGCATGAAGCGGTGGCGGAAGCGGAGCATCTCGGCCATAGGGCCGCGGCGCAGGTCCAGATATCGGTGCCGGAGCCGGAGGTCCTCGTTCACCGGCGCCTCGTCTGCGATGGGGAAGGGGAGAGGCTTCGCGGGGGAGAGCACCTCCAGCTCGTCCACCAGGACCTCGACCTCGCCGGTGGGCTGGTCGGGGCGGACCTGATCGTCGGGTCGGCGGCGGACCGCGCCGGAGAGGACCACGACGTACTCGAGTCGGCAGCCGGCGGCGACATGGGCGGCCTCGGGGGCGTGCTCGGGGTCGACGACGACCTGGCTCTCGCCGTAGCGGTCGTGGAGGCGGATGAAGATGATGCCGCCCAGGTCGCGCACGTGGCGGACCCAACCGCAGAGGGTGACCGTTCCGCCCAGTTCCGCGGCCGAGATGCCCCCGCAGGTGTGGGTGCGCCTGGTGTAATCGAGTGCCAAAACCGTTCCTTCACGGGAAAGATGCCCGGGGAATGTTACCAGATACCGGGTTCGCAGTCCAGCGTCTGCGTGGTGAGAACGCGTCTTCTGAGGGGCATCCGCGCGCCAGGTTTTTACTTGACACATGTTTCCAGCTGTATTACCTTTAACTACGCTTGCATAGACTGCGTGGGCTTTCCAGAAAGGGGCACCGGCTACCCCGGTCGGGGATCATCGTCGGGCCCAAGGGCATCTTTGGAGGTCCACGAGAGGTATCATCTTCCACTTCTTTCCGATGATACTTGGCACGCTGAACCCCGTAACTTGACGAGGGAGGGTTGTTAATGAAACGCACTAAGGCGGCCCTGGCCCTCTGCATCTGCCTGGTGATTGTCGCGCCCGTCCTGGCCGGCAACACGGCGCAGATCTCCGGCATCGTCGCAGACGAAAGCGGAATGCCCATTCCCTTCGCGACGATCCGGATAGAGGGCACGGACATCCATGCCACCTCCGACGAGGACGGGTACTTCTCCCGGAGTGACGTTCCGCCCGGACAGTACAACGTGACTTGCTCAGCCCCCGGGTTCGTGGACTTCACCTACGTCGAGATTCCCTTCCTTACCGACATGCGGCGCAACGTAAACTTCAACATGAAGCGCCCCGATGCGGAGACGGTGCTGACCATCACGGTCCACGCCGAGCACCGCCTCATCGAGCCCAGCCTGACGACCTCCATCGACTACATTACCGCCGAGGACATCGAACAACTGCCGGCGGACAACTTCTACGACCTGATGGAGAACGAGGCGGGCGTTACCAACGACGACGGATTCATGCACGTCCGCGGCGGTCGCGCAACCGAGATAACCTACATGGTGGACGACATGCCGATCCTGGACCCCGTCACCGGGTATGCCGCCTCCAGCGTCAACAACTCCGCCATCGCCGAGATGAGCATCATCTCGGGGACCTTCTCCGCCGAGTACGGCAACGCCCAATCCGCCGTGATCAACATAACCACCAAGGCGGGCAGCACCAAGACTTACGAGGGGATGGTCCGCTTCCGGCAGGAGCTCTACCAAAGCACCAAGGAGTTCAGCTCCCAGAAGGTGCTGGAATCCACCGGTCAGCCCGGCTGGGATTCCGTCCCCACCACCTGGACCACCCGGACCCGCCAGGGACGCTTCTGGAAAGGCGAGGGTTCTGTCGGCGGCCCGATTGGCAGCTTCATAACCTTCTTCCTCTCCGGCGATTACTCGGAGACCGGAACACAGTTGATCATGCCGCGCCCCCGCTGGGAGTACAACGCACAGTCGAAGCTGCGGTTCAACTTCTCCCAGGACATGTCCCTGACCCTTTCCGGCTCCCTGAACCAGCTCTACCGCCCGCTCTTCGACATCCAGTACCAGTACTGCCTGGACAATATGTACCACCTGTGGCGCGACTCCTATCAGGCGAGCGGTATCTGGAAACACATGATCAACGAGAAGACCTACTACACCTTCCGCGTCAACTACTTCAACTCCTGGTACCATTACGGCGTCCGCTGGGGCGACGATGACTGGCATTGGGAGAACGACCCCGACAACCCCGATCAGGAGATCCAGGTCTGGAACAATGGCGACGCCTGGGGCGACCACGAGATCGGCGACATGAAATGGTGGGAAGACTACGACACGGATTGGCGCCAGAGCGGCCCCGACGGCTGGTTCTACACCAAGGGCGATATGCGCATCTGGGAGACCCGCAAGGAGCAGATCTGGACCGGCAAGAGCGATTTCACCACCGAGCTCGACGAGCACAACCTGATCAAGGCCGGTCTGGAATACACGAACTACGACGTGGACCTCTTCCAGCGCCAGCCCCTGGCCTCCAACACCTACGGCGACAAATACCACGTCTTCCCGTGGCAGGGTGCGGTCTACGTACAGGACAAGATGGACTACTCCGAGATGATCATCAACCTGGGCCTCCGCTTCGACTACTTCGACCCCAACACCGACTACCCCGAGAACCCGATGGATTCCCAGGACTCGGACCCCGACTCGCAGTACGAGACCTTCGGTGACATCCCCCGGATAGCGGCCGAAGCCAAGTATCAGCTCTCGCCGCGTCTGGGCGTGGCCCATCCGATCTCGGAGTTCGACAAGCTCCACTTCTCCTACGGACACTTCTTCCAGATGCCGGCCTTCCGCTACCTCTACATGGGCAACTACGAAAAGCCGGCCGGCGCGTACCCGATCTTCGGTAACCCGGACCTGAAGCCCGAAAAGACCATCTCCTACGAAATCGGTATCCAGCACCTGTTCACCAAGTCGGTGCTCCTCGACGTGACCGGTTTCTACAAGGACGTCTCCGGGCAGCTCGACACCATCCGCTACGACCACCCCCTGGGGCTGTGGAACTACACCCGGACGACCAACTCCGACTGGGGTAACGTCCGCGGCGTGGAGGTGGTCCTGGACGGCACCTGGACCGATTGGTTCAGCTCGAAGATAGCCTACACCTACTCCATCGCCCGGGGCCTGTCGTCGGATTGGCGGCAGGGGTACGACTACTCGTACTACGGCTGGAACCTCCCGCTGGAGGCCAACCTGTTGGACTGGGACGTGACCCACACCGTCAACCTGATGCTCGACTTCCGCGATGCCGACACGTGGGGCGCCAACTTCAACTTCAGCTTCGGCTCCGGCACGCCGTACTCACCCCCCACCGAACAGGGCGCCCAGAAGAACATCAACTCGGAGCGCATGCCCTGGTCCATGAACCTGGACGCCAAGGTCAACTACAACATCAACATGTGGGGCATGCAGTTCCAGCTCTTCGTCGAGGCGCTCAACATCTTCGACCGTTGGAACGTGAGCAACCTTGGAGCCGACGAGGGGACGGGCAGCGGCAGCGACTGGACGACTTTCTACTATCTCTACGGCGACGCGAACGGACCGTGGGATGACATGAACGTCTACGACGAGCCCTTCCAGCTCCGCGTCGGCGGCAGCGTTTCCTTCTAGGTAAACAAGGTCGGGGTCGAACCGTCGGCCCCGACCCGCCTTGGATTCTCCAAGGGCATTACCCGGTCTTGTCGTAAACATTCACCGTTCTCAGCAAGGAGGAAATCTCCGTGAAGCTGAAACTTAAAATCGGCCTTTCAGCCCTGGCACTGATGGCCTTCGTCGCGGGGGTGGTGTCGGTCGGTTCAAGCGGTGTGACGGCCCGTTCGCTCACCGAGGTTGAACCGGACGGCAACTACCGCATCATGACCTTCACCCACAACATCGGCAACTTCGGCAACACGGTGTTCAACTGCGCCAACATCGGTGCCGGAGACGTGGTCCCCAACGGCGAGTGGCCTCTCGGTTCGGGCGTTGAGTACAACTACACCGGCTCGCCGTGGTTCGGCAACCAGGAAACCGTCATCCACGTTTACAAAGCCATGAACGAGTACGACTGGTATCCGAAGTCGCCGATCTACAACACCGACCCCGGTACGGCCTTTCCGCTCCCCTCGTCCTTCGGGCCGCAGGAGGGCACCGACTACAACTGGATGAGCGAGTACTGGCGCACCAACGTGCCGGCGCGCGTGTCGGACCAGGACGGCCACTGGTACATGACCGACGAGAGCTCGGACATCATCATCGGGCTCGAGGTTGTATGCCAGTCCATGGGCTGGAGCGCCCCGGGTCACGACGAGTGGCTCACCGTCTACTACTACCTGCGCTATACGGGCGCCTCCGAGCTCGACCCCGAAACGTACATGGCCTTCGCCTTCGACCTCGACGTCGGCGGGTCGGTTTCCTCCGGCGACGACCTGGCTCAGTTCGACGGCAACAGCACCCAGCTCGGGCAAGGCTCCGGCGAGCCCTTCGGTGACGGCGACCTCTACAACAACGTCACCTGGGTTGCGAGGGCGGACGGCATCCCCGACGAGTACGACTCCGTCAACTTCCCGATGGAGATTGACGGCGACGCGAGCACCCAGCGCTACTGGGATCACTTCGCAGGTGACTCGAATTACCAGAACGCCGCGCCGCGCATGATGAGCTACATGTTCGACTCCGAGTGGGATACGGGCGGCCCCTACCCCGGTTTCGTCGCAGTGCGCCCCCTGCGCGCCTGCATCGATCCCGGCGGCCCCGCCGAGCGTGAGTACATCGTCACCAGCCAGCACTCCTGGGACATCAACAACGACCCGGAGAACGACGCCTACAAGTTCGCCTACATGGTAGACGTCGGGACGTTCGAAGAGATCTCTACCGCCTACGACTGGCGCGTCTGCCCGACGATCGGCCCCTTCGAGGACATGTCCGGCGCGGGTATACAACCCGGAGAAGTGCTCGAGGTACGCAACTGCTTCGTCATCGGAAACCACCGCAACGGGATGCGGGCGAACGCCGATCAAGCCCTGGCGGACGCCCTGGGATTCAACGGCAAGTTCGACGACCCCCGTCAGGGGGACGAGGTTGACGACTTCGTCGTGCTCTCACCGCCCAAGAGCGCGCTTCTGTCCGCCGGAGTCATCAACGGCACCGTCATCCTCCACTGGGACCCCGCAATCAACCTCACCGACAACATCGAGCTTCTGCCCGACGTGAGCTCCAACGACCAGATTGACTTCGAGGGCTACCGTCTCTACCGCGCCTCGACGCTGGACCAACTCGGCGACGGCACCGACCTCAAGCGCTGGTACGCGGATTCGGGCACGGACGAGCCCATGTACCTGCGCGACCTGTTGTCCTGGTGGGATAAGGACATCAACGACACCTCCGACTGGCACGGCGGCGAGTACTGGAAGGCCCCGGGCTACCACGGCGTCGGCCATCCCACCGATCCCGACCTTTCCGCCGTCCGGTACGAGTACAACCAGCTCAACAACTGGGACAGCATCGGGTACGCCCCGGGCACCGGCAACCGGGTTTACGAGTACGTCGACGACGGAAAACACTACGCCAACTGGGACAAGTGGGTGGATTACTCCTCGCACGGCGGTGACGACACCTGGGCCGACGACTACGACGCCCCCGAGCCCCAACCGCCGCGCTACCACTTCACCTACTACTACGCCGTCGTCTCCTTCGACTACGGCGCACACCCCTTCTACAACGAGCAGATCGGCGAGGATCCGTACCCCTCGCTCGAGGGCGGCGTGCGTGCCAATTACGTCCAGGTGACACTGACCACCGGCAACAATGACACCCTGGACGACGTGTTGGTGGTGCCCAACCCCTATATCGGCGGGGTCGACTGGCAGACCCGTTCGGTGACGGGCATCGTCGAGCGCAAGCTGGCCTTCACCAACCTGCCCGACCGCTGCACCATCCGCATCTACACGATATCCGGCGACTTGGTGGACATCATCGAGCACAACAACCAGACCTCCGGCACGGCGTGGTGGGACCTCCAGTCCCGCAACAACATGGAGGTGGCGTCCGGTGTGTACATCTATCACATAGACGCCACCGAGTCCGGCCTCGGCACCAAGATGGGGAAATTCGCCGTAATCATGGGTTCGAGACACTAACCGACGGGGGGAGCCCGTCTCCCCCCGACACGCTTTCGAGGAAACTTCGACATAATACAGTTTACCTGAGAGGGGGCTAGTTCTGATGAAGGCTAAAACCCTGGCGCTTCTCCTGGTGCTGATGCTGGTCTTTTCCGCCGTAGCTCAGGAAAAAACCGGGACGGCGGGCGCCCAGTTCTTGAAAATCGGCATCGGTCCCCGGATGATGGGGATGGGGGGAGCCTGCGTGGCAACCGGCCCGGCGGACGCCTCCATCGCGTTCTGGAACCCGGCGGGCATCACCCGCATCCCCGGCGGGGACGTCTTCTTCGAAGACAACGAGTGGGTCGCCGAAACGCGGCTGATGAGCTTCGCCGGGGTGTACAACTTCGGCGCCATCGGCGTCTTCGGCCTGACCGCCACCTACCTGGACTACGGAGACATGACCCGCACGACCCAGGACCGGCAGGACGGTTCCCTGGGAACCTTCACGGCGTCCGACATGGCGGTGGGGGTGGCTTACGCCCGCAGGTTCACCGACCGGTTCAGCGTCGGTCTGCGCGGTCAGTACGTCATGCAGACCATCGACACCTTCGACGCGATGGGCTGGAGCATCGACATCGGCACCCTGTACGACACCGGCTTCAAGAGCCTGCGCATCGGGATGGCCATCCAGCACTTCGGCGGTGATATGCGCTTCGACGGCACGTACGGCGAGCTGGAGCGTGACGGAAGCGGGTACATCATCACGGACTTCAGCGATTTCTCGCTGCCCATGACCTTCCGGCTGGGCTTGGCCTATGACCTTCTTGAGGGTGAGGACCACTTCATCACCCTAGGTCTGGACGCCATCCATCCCAACGATGCCGAGGAGCGCGTCAACGTGGGTCTCGAGTATCGGATGTTCAACCTGGTGGCCCTGCGCGTGGGGTACGAGCTCAACTACGACTTCTTCGCCGGCACGGATGACGACAGCCTGGTTCCGGGGCTCACCGCCGGCGTCGGCTTCAAGGTCGGCCTCGGCCGGACCTCCGACATACACGTGGACGCCGCCTACGCCGACCTGGGACGTCTCGGGTATTCGCTGCGCTTCGCCCTCGGGTTCTCCTTCTAACAAGAAGAGGGAGCTTTAACGGAAAACAAGGCGGGGGGCCGGACGCGCCCCCCGCTCAGCAAGAATCCGCAGCGGCCGGGGACATTCCTCGGGATGAACCGGGGTTCTGCGAAACCCGTATCGTTAAAAAGCCGGCGACGGATCCGTCCGCGCGCGCAAATCCGCAACAGGTGAAAGGGCGCAATTACCGGGCCAAAGGGCGTCTTTCTCAGACTCAGCGGTGCGCTTCTTCGACAGACGCATCGGGGCACGCAGATACGAAAAGGGGAGCGCTGCCGATTCGGGCGCCGGAAAACGCATCTCACGACCAACGGGTACGAGGCGCTAGGGGGAGCGCTGCACATCCGGGCGCCGGAAAACGCGGCTCCCGACCCGATGGGTACACGGGCGGGGGGATGAGCCGAGGGGTGCGCTGCCGATTCGGGCGCCGGAAAATGCGACCCCCCAGCCGGAAACGGTGGTTGAGCGATGGAAAAGAAAATAATATTCCTACTCGTGTTGTTCCTCTTCCTGACTCCGGTCGCGGCCGACTTCGGGCCGTCGGACTCCGTGGGCGACATTCCGTTCACCGCCGACAGCCGTCAGTTCTTCGGCACCCGGGGAACCCTTCTGGAAATCTCCTACCAGGTGCCCAACACCTCGTTGAAGTTCACCCCCACCACCGAGGGAACCTGGTGGGCCACCTACATCACCATGTTGGAGATTCTCAACCCCGACGGGAAGGTCATCTACCGCAAGACCGTCACCAACGACGTCGAGGTGACCGTCGAGGAGCAGACGCAGAAGGACTCGTCGTACTCGATAAATACATTCAGCGTGGAGATGGAACCCGATCTGTACGAGGCCAGACTGACCATCGGCGACCCGAACTCGAAGCTCGAGGGCACGGCGGTGCTGCCTCTGGAGGTCAACCTCAGGCCGGTACCCGGCATCAGCGACATCCAGCTCGCCTCACGGGCCCGGGCGCTCACGACGGAGGATTTCGACACCGAGGGCAATTTCAAGGGGAAGGCCGAACTGGTCAAGGACGACTACTTCGTCGCCCCCCTGGCCAGCCGGCGGCAGGTATCGCCCGGCGACAACCTCCTCTACTTCTTCCTGGAACTCTTGACCGACCCCGGGAAGCACACGTTCACCTACGAGATTTACGACGAGCCGGGAAGGCTCGTGGATTCCGGGGAGACCGATTTCACGGGGAGCGGTATCGCGGGCACGGTATTCTCGGTGGATGCGGGGGACTGGTCCCGGGGCGAATACACCGTCCAGGGCCGTCTGACGAACGATGACTCGGGGGAGGTCGTGGCCGAGAGGGAATCATCCTTCTGGGTCGGACCGCAGGCTTCCACAGCGGTGACGGAGGTGGCCCGCGTATCCGACGTCCCGATGACCGACCGCGAGTTCGAGCAGATACTTCATGAAATCGGCTTCATCGCCACCGAGGATGAGATAGCCCAGCTCAAGGCCGCGCCGCCCGAGGGGCGCTGGACCGTGGTGGACCATTTCTGGGCCGTGAGGGACCCCGACACGACGACGCCGGAGAACGAGTTTAAAATCGAGTACTACCGCCGCCTGGCCTACGTGCGCGAGCACTTCGCCACCGGCTACACCGACGGGCTGGACACCGACCAGGGCCGCCTCTACGTCAGGTACGGCCCTCCCGATGAAATAGTCGAGAGCCCCCTCGGGGCGGGCATCGCCGGCACGGAGCACCTTGGGGGCGAGGCCCCGGAGCTCGAGGGGAGCTTCAGCCCCGACGGCCGCCAGGGAACGGCGGTGGCCGCCAGCGGCAATGTGGGTCAGACCGATTCCAACGTGGGTGAGTTCATGGGCGTCATCGTGAACCTGGACAAGCCCCATCTGCTGTGGATATATTACGCATCCAGCTCTGATTCGAGTACCCGGAAGTTCCTCTTCGAGGACCGGACGGGTTTCGCGAACTACGAGATCGTATGGTCGACCGAGAGGGGCGAGTACTAGGCCCTTCTCCAATCAAATCCACCTCTGCACCCGGGAGGACCACTCCATGGCAAAAGTCAGACGTCTCAGCCTGTTCGCCCTGCTGGTGACCACGCTCTTCGTGCTGGCCCCGGCCACGATCGTGTTCGCCCAGGAGGCCGCGGCTGAGGGCGACGCCACCACCACCGAGGGGGAAACGACCCCTCCCGCCGAAGGCGACGGTGAAGAGCTTCCCGCCGCACCCACCGATGAGGAGGGTGAGGCCGGGTCGGTTCAGGACTACTTCGCCAAGGGCGGACCGGTCATGTACCCGCTGCTGTTGACCTCCGTCCTGGCCGGCGCGTACATCATCGAGCGCCTGTTCACCTTCCAGTTCGCCAAGATAGACGCCCGCAAGTTCACCGACCGGATCGTCGTGCTGGTCAAAGCCGGCAAGCGCGGCGAGGCCATCGAGGAGTGCAAGAAGACCCGCGGGCCCATCGCCGCCGTGTTCAAGGCCGTCCTGGAGCGCGCGGACCGCGGCGTGGCCGCGGCGGAGAAGGCGGCCGCCAACTCCGGAGCCGTGGAGCTCGCCTTCCTGGAGCGGGGCCTCATCGTGCTGGCCTCCGCCTCCACCATCGCGCCCATCCTCGGATTCCTCGGGACCGTCACCGGGATGATCCGTGCCTTCGAGGGCATCGCCCGGGCTGGGGAGGTCAAGCCCACCGTCGTCGCCTCCGGTATCTCCGAGGCCCTGATCACCACGGCGACGGGACTGGCCATCGCCTTCCCCGTGCTCATCATGTACAACTACTTCACCAGCCGCATCGACCGCTTCGTCCTGGAGATGGAGGAGAGCACCACCGAGCTCATAGACGCCATCGAAGACACCCAGGCTTGACGGGGGTGACACGTGGCCTTTAAACGCAAGAGCAAGGTATCCGCGGACATTCCGGCGGCGTCCATGTCCGATATCGCCTTCCTGCTGCTGGTCTTCTTCATGACCACCACCATCTTCAACGTGGAGAAGGGGATCCGTCTGGTGCTGCCGGCCGAGGGCCCCTCGCTGAAGGTCAAGCAGACCCACATCATCACCGTGCAGGTCGCCGAGGACGGCTCCATCTACCTGATAACGCCCGACGGCACCAAGCCGATTCCGAGCAAGGGCCTGCTGAAGGACGAGCTCGAGAAGCGTCTGGCCAAGGATAGCGAGCTGGCCTTGATTTTCGAGGTCAGCGAGAAGGCGAACTACGAGATGATGATAGACGTCTTCGACGAGATAAAGAAGGCCAACTTCCAGCGCATCGCGCTGAAGATTAGTTAGGGGGTCGACCGTGCAACTGCAGAAGAAGTCCAAGTCCAAACCGGAGATCCCCGCGGCGTCCATGTCCGACATCGCCTTCCTGCTTTTAATCTTCTTCATGACCACCACGGTCTTCAACGTGGACCGGGGACCGCAAATCAAGCTCCCCACCGCCGAGAAGGTGGAGAAGACGAAGCGCAAGGACACCATCGCCCTCTACGTGGACCGCAACGGCAACATCAACATCGACGGGCGCTACATCGCCCTGGAGCTCCTGCCCGACATCATGACCGAGGAGGTCGCCGCGAACCCGAACCTGACGGTGGTGTTCAAGGCGGACCGCGGCGCCGAGTACGGGAGGCTGATGGAGGTCTTCCAGCAGCTCCAGAAATCGCGGGCCTACAAAATCTCCCTCTCCACCGAGCTGGAGACCGGAGGGCTCTAACGCTACAGGAACAAACCCCGCAGCCCCGGCGTATAAAACCCGGCCAGACAGGGGGTTCAAATATGGCGCAAGAAGACCCCAACGGCGGCAAGCTCTTCGACGCGAAGGCCAAGCGCGGCCTCTTCCTCCAGGCGCTCCTTCTGTCCATCCTGTGCTGTCAGGTGGTCGTCCTGGGGATGAGCAACTTCGTGGGGCCGGTGCAGCCCTTCGTGCTCCAGCGCAACGTGCAGCAGCTGGAGAACATCGAGGTAATCAAGCCGCCCTCGAAGACGATTCAGATTCCCGAGGTCAAGCCGCCGCCCAAGCTCGTCCAGGCCGCCCCCGAAATCTCCGAGGACGAGGAGGCGGCGGAGACAATCGACATCCCCACCTTCGAGCACGTCCAGGTGGAGGATACCGGCAGCAGCGTGTTCTCCGACCTGGGGCCCATCGGCGGAGAAGAGACGGGTGAAGAGCAGGGGCTGACGCCTCCCGAGAAGATTTCCGCCCCGGACCCGGTGTACCCGCCCATGCTCAAGGAGGCCGGCTGGTCCGGAACCTGTTCCATCGGGCTCTACATCGACGATGCGGGCAACATCGGCAAGGTCTGGGTCATCCGCAGCACCGGCAAGGCCGAGGCCGACCAGGCGGCGATTGACGCGGCCTGGGCCTCCCAGTGGCGGCCGGCCACCCAGAACGGCGTCCCCATCGCCAAGAAGATTTCCATCACCTACGAGTTCGAAATCGACGTCTACTAGCGGTGCGGCGATAGAGTGGTAGGCGCTTCGGCCGATGCCCACGCTTTAAAGATACTTTGATGCGACCCAAGACAACCGGACGGGAGACCGTCCGGTTTTTTAATTGCGACAGGGGCGGGCATTATTCCGGTGGCCCTTGACAGCCTTGTAATTTTGTACTAGATTACATAAGTCATGAAAAGAACTACAAAAAGGGGGATGATAATGGACAAACGCAAGCTCTTCTCTTCTCTTTTCTTCTCTTCTGGTGATTTTAGCGGCGTTCAATCTGATTTCTTGTGAGGATTCACTCTCACCGTCTGAATATCCGCCGCTGCCGAACGAGAATCCGACGGGAGGGGAGAGTGAGAACTCGCTGTGTTACTGGCGCATCTGGGGGGCCATCGACGCCCCGCTCGACTGGTCGCCTAATAGCACCACGGTGCAAATCTGGATAACTGATGACGAGGAAAACGAGAACCAACTCGGGGAAACGATATATTTCACTTGCACCTACACCGGACCCAACTCCAAGCGGTGGTACTTCAAAACCGGAGGTGACTACTACGGTTCTGGCGTAGACCCATACCCGTTCTTCTTCCCCCACCTCAACTGGTTGTCTATGCCTTGGGAAAACCCGCCGGTGTACTGCCGCACTTACGTCCGCGGGTACAAATGGGTGGAGTTCGGCGGAGGCGGGTCGTTTGTACTGACGGATGAGGACTACTCGTACAACCCGTACAACCCTCCCGGCTTCAATCAAGATTGGAAGTACTACATAATTTACCACGGGGCTTGGAAGGATTATTGGGCCTGGGATACCGTGTATCTCGACCTGACGGATTAAGGAG
>CAZNZF010000045.1:0-15584 GCA_964577465.1 uncultured bacterium
GGCCGACCGACGGCGCGCCGTTCAGGTCGCCCGCGGGAGGGTGTGGACACCCGCCCCTACGTCAGCGCAACCCGGCAGCGAGAAATTCCATAAGGATGCGGCGGGGATAGGAATCCCCGCCCTACGGAATTCGATTGAATCCCGCATCAACCTCGTAGGGGCCGACCTTCAGGTCGGCCCGCGGGCGGACATGAAGGGCCGCCCTACGTCATCGCAATACGCGGCGGCCCGCAGGGTACTCGTCCCACGGGGCCGCCCTACTCCTTCAGCCGGGCGTCGAGGCTGGGCAGGCAGCCGCAGTAGCGCTGGCGGTAGATGCCCAGCCGCCGGGCCCGGCTCTGGCCCCGGTTGAAGAGCGGCCGCCAGTCGCGGTAGAGGAACTGGGCCCCGGTTTCGGCGGCCAGCCCTTCCGCGACGCTTCTAATCAATTCGTGGCGCTGATAGCGGGAGAAGAACAGGGTGGTGGTGAAGGCGGCGCCGGAACGGGCGGCGAGCCTGGCCGTGGGCAGGAGGCGCGTCCGGTAGCAGTAGCCGCAGCGCTCGTCGGAGGGCTCGGCGGCGGGGGGCGAAAACTCCGGCGCGTCCAGCCGCACCAGCGGCAATCCCTCGACACGGACCACGGTCCCCAGGGCGTCCAGGCGGCGGTCGTGCTCGGCGGCCGGCTCGATGTTCGGGTTGACCCACACCCCGAGCACCTCGTGCCCCTCGCCGCGCAGCTCGCGCAGCGGCTCCAGGATGCACACGCCGCAGCAGATATGGATGAGGACGTCCATCGGGGCGAGTTTACCGCCGCGGGGCGCGCCTTGACAAGACCCCGGGGCGCCTTTAATCTAGCCGTAAATTCAATACGGAAGGCGGAAAGATGCGCCGGTTTGTATTACTGGTTTTCATCCTGTCCCTCGCCGCCGGCGTCCTCGCCGACGAGGCGCTGGACGCCCTGGCCCGGCACCGGGAATCCCTCGGCCTGGACGACCTCTGGAATTCGCTCGAATCCATCCGCTACACGGGGACCGTTGCCTCGGGCGGGATGGAGGGCGTTTCCGAAATCCTGGTGGTCCAACCCGCCGAGAAGCCCGCGGTGGGCCCCGACGGGACCTGCAACGCCGGGGAGTTCGTCCGGGGGATTTACTACCGCAGCGAAATCACGCTCGGGCCCCTCCACGAGCTGGTGCTCATCACCCCCGAGGGGGGCTGGATAGCCGACTCCACGGGCGACGTCCGGGAGCTGGCCGGGGTCGAGCTCGCGGATTACACCGCCTCGATGGTCATGGACGCCCTCCTCTACTGCCACCCCGACCCGGCGCTCTTCTGTGCGGCCTGGGGCGGCGTAGAGGAGGTGGACGGCGCGCCCTGCGACGTGCTGGACTTCGGTCCCGTGCCCGGCGGCCTCCCCTTCCACCCCCGGCGCTACTATCTAGCCGATGACGGAGCCCTGCTCCGCATCACCTCCGAGCTGGACGGGGTCGTCCACCTCACGACCTGCTCGGAGGTAAAAAACTTCTCCGGCCTGCGCCTGCCCACCCGCTTCCACACCACCCTCGAGGGGCTGCCCGTCGTCATCGACCAGACGCTGGACGGGGTGGCCTTCAACGAGCCGATGGACCCGACCCTCTTCATCCCGCCGGTCGGGGAGCGCCTGGCGTTCCCGGAGGGGGAGGTCTCCGTCCGGGTGCCCGTGGAGCTCACCGGCGACGCCATCTTCGTCCCGACCCTGGTGAACGGGGAGCCGGTGTGGATGATTCTGGACACCGGGGCCACGATGAGTGTGCTGTCCACGCCGGTGGCCGAGGAATTGGGCCTGGTCACCGCCGGCACCGGGGCGGGGGTCGGGGCGGGCGGCCTGGGCGAGGTCGGCATCCTCCAGGCCGAGAGCCTGGCCATCGGCGGGCTGACCTTCGAGGGGCCGACCCTGGCGTCGGTGGACCTCTCCGGGTACGGTCGGCATTTCGGCCGGGAGTGGGGCGGCATCCTGGGCTACGAGCTCTTCGCCCGGACCGTGGTGGAGATGGACTACGCCGAGTCCGCGCTCACGATTTACGACCCCGAATCCTACGCGCCGCCGGAGCCCGTGCCCGGTTCCATCGAGATTCTGCCGCTGCGGGTGGACGCGGGCATCCCCGCGCTGGAGGCGGAATTCGACGGCGTCCGGGGCTTTTTCGCCCTCGACCTGGGGAACCTGAACTACACCACCGTGTACCGGCCGGCGGTGGAGGAGTACGGCCTCCAGGAGCGCTACCCGGACTGGCGGCCGCAGTTGGTGAGCGGTTTCGGCGGGGCGAATATCCACCGGCTGGTGAAGCTCGGCGGGCTGCGCCTGGGCTCGGTGGACGTCCCCGAGCCGCTGGCGGTGCTTTCCGGCGAGACGGAGGGGGCGCTGGCCCGCAGCCGGGAGTTGGGGAACATCGGGCAGGACGTGCTCCGGCGCTTCCGGCGGGTGACGCTGGACTATCCCCACGGGCGGCTGATTCTCGAGGTGGGTCCCGACGGGCTCGGGGAGGGCGTCCCCCCCAACCGCCTCGGATTCACCACGGCGGGCGGAGAGGTGGTCGTCGTCTGGGAGGATTCTCCCGCGGAGCGGGCGGGGCTCCTCGAGGGCGACGTCGTCCTGGCCCTCGACGGGGTGCCCCTCGAGACCCTGTGCGCCCTGGACCTGGTGGAGTGGTCGGCGGCCGAGCCGGGCACCGAGCGGGTGCTCACCGTCCTGCGCGACGGGGAGGAGCTGGATATCCCCCTGACGACCGAGGACCTGTGGTGAATAAAGCGATGACGGTAAAGGCGCTCCGGCGGAGGGCGATTTTAATACCGCTCGCACTGGCGTTGGCGACGGCGTGGCTCCCCGGGTGCGGGGGGACCGGCGACACCGGGGCCCTGTGGGAGGTCCACCGGCGGCTCGTCCTGGGCGGGGGGGAGCTCCCGCGCGCCGGGGAACTCGTCTTCACCACGACCACCCTGGGGTACGCGACCGAGTCGGAGCTCCAATACCGTCTCGGGGAGGACGGCGAGCTGGAGGGCTTCCGCATCGTCCCGTTGAGCGGCCCGGAGCAGGGGCTCGTCGTCTGGACGCCGGCCGGGGCTTGGGAGAAGACCACGGGGGGCGCCGTCCGCCGACTCTCCCCCCGCGAGAGCGGGGAGACGGCAATCAACGCCCTGTTCCTCTCCGGGGCCTATCTCGCGCTCGAGCCCTCCTTCGGGCCGGAGGGCGAGGTGATTCTCGATTGGGAGGGGATGCAACTCCGGCTCACCCTGGAGCCCGACGGGCGCCTGTACGGGTCCGAGGCGTACCTCGGCGGGCGCATCCTTTACGCGGGCTTCGGCGAGCCGGGCGACGCCGCGCCGCACCTGGCCCGCACCGTCGACGTGAACCCCGGCGACTCACCCGCCTACACGCTGGAGCGGGGGGAGTTCCGGAGGCTGGACCCCGGCGAGGTGGACCTGACCCCGCCGGAGCCCTCGGGCCTCGTTTACGATGACGGCGCGGGGCGCACGGTCCCCCTCCGCCTGTCGGGGGGGATGCTCCTGGCGCCGGTGACCGTGGGCGGCCTGGAGCTGGAACTGGCGCTGGATTCCGGCGCGGCGATAAGCTACCTCCGGCCCGACGTGGCCGAGAAGCTCGGCCTCATCCCAGTCGGCGAGAGCCTGGTCGTTTCCCTGGGCAACGACGCCACGGGGCACGGCGTGGCCCTGGTGGACGAGATGAAAATCGGCCCGGTGACCCTCGAGGGGCAGACGGTGGTCATCGGGGAGCCGTCGCTGTTGTTGAGCCTGGTCGCCCCGTTCGACGGGCTCATCGGCTACGACCTCCTGGCCCGGCTCCCGGCGCGGCTGGACGTGGAGGCCGGCTCCCTGGAGCTCCTGCCGCCGGATACGGAGCCCGTTATTGTGCCGGGGGCGGTGGTGGTACCGATTCACCTGCCGGGGCGGATGCCGCAGATGCCGGGCGAGCTGGACGGTGCGGGCGGCCTCGCCTTCATCCTGGATTCGGGGTCGCCGCTGGAGCTCCTGGTCCTGCCGCGCAGTTCGGGCCGGCTGATGGACGTCTCGGGGGCGGCACCCGCGGATTACACCTTCATGAGCCTGACGGGGCTGGGCGGGATCCTGGGGGCGCTGCTGCGCCGGGCGGATTACTACCTCGTCGGCACGCGGACGGCGAATGGTGAATGGTCCTCGTGCTGGCGGGTGGACGGCCCCCGGGTGACCTACACCCTGGGCGAGGCCGGGGGGCCGCTGTCAGTCATGGACGCCGACGCGCTGCTGGGGCTGCCCTTCCTGTTGCGCTTTTCCGCCGTGACCTTCGACTACCCGCGGGAGCGGCTGATTCTGGAGCCCCGGGCGGAGGAGCCCGCCGAGTAGGTGGAGGGGCCGGTTCCATCGGGGTGCGGTGATGTAGGGGCGACCGTCCACGGTCGCCCGGGATTGGTGATGACGTAGGGGCCGACCGACGGCGCGCCGGTTAGGTCGGCCCGTTTATAATAAATTGCTTTGGTTTAAATATATAGCTTCTACCTCTACAAGCTTGGAGGCCACAACCCTTCGCGTTCAAGCCTTATTGCGATGACTATCCAGGACACACCGAAATCACCACAAATTTTCTTACTAACCAGTTCTTTCGAATAGTCAAGGTTACGGGTAACAACAGGCCGTTGATCTGCCGGAACTGAGCTTATTAGCTTATCGAATCTCTCTCGAAGTATATCTCTAGGTACTACCAGGCGACCAGCAAATTCATGTGCCTGAAATTCATAACGGGAATACGCTTCATCTTTCTCGGCATCCAAGAATTCCATGTAATCGTCTATTGTTTGCAGACTTAGCTCTTCAAGAATGCTTCGGTGCAGGACGAAATGTCCTAATTCGTGGGCAAAAGTGAAACGAAGACGATTTTCGTTGCGGTCATCCAAATACCTATTTAGATTAACGTATAACTCATTTCTACTTACAATGATACAACAATCAAATACATTTGGCATGGCTGTTGGTACTACATCCAAGCCTGCCTTTTCGCAAATCAGCTCACCGTCTATCGGTAACTTATCATCCTCCAGGAACTGTTTTCGTATCTGTTCTGCTCTCTCCCAAAGCTCTTCTTTTCTTATGAAGGGACAGGTGAATTGAAAGCTCATTTATGTGCCTCCTTTATACTTTCCAGCAGTTGTATTATCTCTTTTCTAGTGGGTTTGATGCTGTCAATGGTCCGGAAAAGGATGGGCAGCAACTCGACGAGTTCCTGGTCCTGCATCACATACTCGGGAATCTCTCCCCGGTCGACATGGGCGAGATCAGAGAGTTCTTGCCATTTTGGTGAACCGACCTCAATCTGCAACAAACCTGCTAACCGCTCCAGGAACACCTCATCCTTGGGCGGTGGAAGAATCCCGCGCTCGACCTTGCTCCAGTTGCTGGGGTCCAGTTCCAGTTTCTGGCAAAAGCGGCGTAGGCTCAGACCCAACGCCAATCTTTCCTGCTTTATAAAATTCCCGAACATAGCTCCTCCATTAGTACGCTCTCGTTTCAAGTGTCTGTGGTATAATTTATACCACAATTAGAAGAATTTCAATAAAAAAACGGAACCCACACGGGGTTCCGTTTTATCTGAAATTGCCGCGCTGCTGTCAGCGGCTGATGACCAGGCGCTGGTTCAAGGTCCGGCCTTCGGTCACCAGGCGGATGATGTAGGCGCCCGAGGCGATGCCCGAGGCGTCCCAGTTGATCTCGTGCCGCCCGGCGGTCACGTCGGCGTCCACCAGGGTGGCCACCCGGCGTCCGGCGAGGTCGTACACCGCCAGGGAGGCCCGGCCGTCGACGGCGAGGCTGAAGGTGAAGGTCACCTCGCCCGAGGCGGGATTCGGGAACGGCGCGTTGAACTCGGTCGTCCGCGAGCCGGCCTCGGCGTCGAAGTGGAACTCGACCGGTCCGAACAGGGACAGGCTCCCGTCGGAGTCGGTGGCCTTGAGGTAGTAGAGGTAGTCGCCGCCGTCGGTCACGTCCATGTCGAGATAGCGGTAGCTGGAGCCGCCGCCGGGAATCGACGTGGAGTTCAGCGGGACCAGCGGGTTGCGGTCCCCGGTCGCCAGGACCATGGAGTCGATGAGGACGCCGTCCTGCCGGTAGATGTCGAAGCCGGCGGTCGTGTCGCCCTCGCCCAGGGTCCAGGACACTAGGGCGCCCGCGTCGGTTGACTCGACGGTGAAATCGATCAGCATGATACCCACGTCGGGCGGCGAGACCTCGAAGTCGTCGAAGTAGAAGCCCTCGCGCTGGGTCGTGCCGTTGGAGTGGAAGTAAAAGCGGAACTGGCCGATGGCGCCCGCGTATTCGGTGAGGTCGTAGGTCTCCTGCGTCCAATCCTGCTGGGTGCCGTAGAACACATCCAGCTCCTCCCAGGCGCGGGAGTCGTCGCCGAACTCGAGGCTGCAGCCGTCGCCGCCGGGGGCGATTTTGTACCAGTCCCAGAAGTCGAGCTGCGGGTTTTCCAGGCCGACCAGAACCATCGGGGAGTAGATGTAGCAGTCCATGTGGGGCTCGTATTCGGCCTCACCCTCGCCGCCGCACTTCCACGAGTTCTCCGGGGAGTGGGAGCGGTAGCCGTCGATGTGCCACAGGTCCACGTCACCCGAGTGGGCCCAGTCGCCCTCGCCGTCCTCGACGTCGTCGAAGAAGCCGTACTCGGAGCCCACGGTGACCGTGATGGGGAAGGTCTCGTGGATGTCGCCGTCAGCGGTGACATCGCAGTTGAGGTAGAAGGTGTAGGGGTCCTTGGAGAAGCTGGAGACGGTAATCTCGAAGGGATTGGGACCCTCCGACTCCTCGTCGGGGTCGAGGCTGCCGTAGTCGACCTCGTCCACGGTGACCTCGATGTCGGTGTCGTCGGAGGTAAGGACGGCGACCACGTTGGTGGCGGTCTCGCCGCCCGTGTTCTCCAGCGTTACGGTTATTTCGGCGTCCTCGCCGGGGACCAGGAGCCCGTCGCCCTCGTCGCCCAGAACCTCGTAGGACGGCATGCGGAGCCGGGGTCCGATGCCGCCGCCCCAGAGGCTTACCTCGTCGCCGGTGCCGGAGACGTCGTAGTACTGCGGTTGTTCACTGGAGAAGTCTTCCGCCTCGGCGTAGATGAAGGCCTCATGCGCGGTCACGATGCCGTCGTCGTCGGCGTCGGCGTCTGCCACGCCCCCGCCCATTTCCACCGGCCAGCCGGGGAACTCGCCGTTCACGCCCGCCGTCCAGAAGTACACGTAGGTGTCGTAGTAGTAGTAGGGCGGCATAGCCCAGGAGGACTGGTTACCGGTGCAGGCGGTGGAGATGACGACGTTGGGGATTTCGTCCACGTCATCGATGAAGCCGCCGGAGTAGCACTGCTCCATGGTGATGATGCACTGGGAGAAGGAGATGTCGTCCAGCTCGTCGGCGAACTCGTCATCCTGCAGCAACTCCATGCTCCACAGATTGAGGTACACGTTGTCGCTGGCGCCGCCGCCGTGGTCGGTGGTGAAGATGAACAGGCTGTCGGCGGTGGTCAGCAGCGCCTCCAGGTCGTTCATGTACTGGAAGACGTAGGTACGGGTGCAGGGATCTTGGTAGTCGTCATCGCCGTCGTCGTCGAGGTCCAGGGGCGAGTTGGAGCCGTTAGAGCGGTCCGGTGCGGGGTTGTTGCCGTCGGACATCAGCACGAAGATGTCGTTCTCATCGTAGCCGTAGACGTTGATGAGCGTCCAGTACATGTAGGCCATGTCGTTCCAGTAGCGGATGTGGTTGTTGCTCTGGTTGTATCCGCCGCTCAGGAGGAGTGCGTAGCGCACGCCGGCCCGGTCGCCGGGCTGGGGGACGATGGTGTCCAGGTACGTGCGGGCGGGCTGGACCTCCTCCAGGGTGGGGATGTGGTACTCGGCGTGGTCCAGGCCGTCATAGATGCGGCCGTCGGTGAGCTCGACCAGGTCGTCCTGCAGGTACTTGGGGGGCGTGGTGACGTCCCAGGTCGTTATCCTTCCGTCATCGGTCACGAAGAAGGCTCGGGCGGCGTGCTCCCAGTTGGCCGCGGGGTAGTCGTCCACGAAGACGAAGTACCCCGTCTCATCGGGGAGGGTGATCGAGTGGTGCCAGAACTCGATCTCGCCGCCGGTGAAGCTCTCGGGGTACACGTAGACCCGCTTGGCCTCGGTGACGTTATCGAGAACGCGCTCGATGACCAACCCACCGGCCTCCTGCGGTGTCATGGCCGCCGCGGCGCAGACGAGAAGGATCGAGATAAGGGCTATCTTTTTCATGTTCCTCCCATAAGGAAACGTGTCATTGACCGGTAGGGCCATATCCGTAGGCACACATCAACCCGCCCGTCCTTCCCGGAAGATTTTTGCGGCGGGACTTTGCCAAAGGCTAAGCTAGGAAAAAAAGAGGTCCGTGTCAAGGAAATACGTAGCCGGTACGCTGTGCTAAAATGGAATCGGGTGGGTACACCCTGCGCCTCGACGGCGGTTCGTGATGGAAAACAACAAGAAGGCGATGGGCGACGCGGGTCGGGGGAAGAAAAGGCGGTTCGGTTCCTGGGGGTTCACCGTGGGCCTCCTGGCCGGCGTCGCGGCCGCGGCGCTCTCCGCCGCCGGTTTCCTGGACCGGCTCGAGGTGGGCACGCGGGACCTGCGCTTCCGGTTGCGGGGACCGGTGGAGCCCGACCCCGAAATCGCCCTGGTGACCATCGACCAGCGCTCGCTGACGGAGCTGGGGCGCTACCCGTGGCCCCGGGGTCTTCTGGCGCAGCTCGTCGAGCGGATTCACTCCGCGGAGCCGGCCTGCCTGGCCCTGGACCTGGCCCTCCTGGAGCCGGACAACCCGGCCTCCGACGAGCGTCTGGCCGACGCCATCGGCATGGGGGTCACCGTCCTGCCGGTGTACCTCTCCCCGATTCCCGGTCAGCCGTTGAAGTGGCTGGTACCGGCGGCGCCCTTCTGTGCCAAGGCGTACTCGCTGGGTCACGTGGCGCTGGTTCCCGACCTCGACGGCGTTTACCGCACACTATACCTCTACCAGAGCTACGGCGGGCTTTCGTACCCCGCCTTCTCCGCCGCCGCCGCCACAGCTTTCGGCGGTGGGAGGCTGGAGCCGATGTCCGCGCCCCTCGAATCCGGGGTGAGTCAGGGCGGTCGGCTGGACATCGCGTACCGCGGCCCCACGGGAACCTTCCCGACGTACAGCGCCGTGGCCGTCCTGCGCTCCGATGACGCCCAGCTCGCGGAGTGGTTTCACGGCAAGCTGGTCTTCTTCGGCGCCTCGGCGGAGGGGCTGCACGACGCCGTCATCACCCCCTTCTCCCCGCAGGCGCCCATGCCGGCGGTGGAGGTGCACGCCAACGCGGCGGCGACGATTCTCAAAGTCGACGAGCCCACCGTCTGGCCGCGCTGGGCCCTCATCGTGCTGTCGCTGGTCCTGGCGGCGGTGAGCGGCGACCTTTTCGCCCGCTTCCGTCCGAAAATTTCCATCGCCGTCTTCGTCGCCTTCGTCGTCGGCTACCCCCTGGCGGCCTGGGCCGTCTTCGCCCTGACGAACGACCTGCTCCCCGTTGTGCCGGGCCTTCTGGCGGGCTCTCTGGCCTTTCTGTGCACCAGCCTGGGACGTCTCGTGTCGGTCAACCGGGCCCTGGACAGGCGCCTGATGGACCTTGAGCTGCTCGTCTCCGACCAGCTCTCCCGGGAGGAGCCGGTGACGGGCGCCGCGGAGGCGGCCACGAGCCTCACCTACACCCTGGGGCTCCACGGGCTTCTGCTGCGCGACACGGAGGGCAGGGTGCTCTTCCGGCAGGGCGAGGTCGCCAATCCCGACGACGAGCCGGAGCCGCCGCTGCGCGTGTACCGGGACAACTCCGCGGGGACCGAGCTGTGCCTGTTCTACTCGGGGACCCCGTCGGTGAACGAGGTGGCGCTGTTGACCGCGGGCGCGCGGCAGTTCAAGCGCATCTTCCGCCCCGCCGACGGAGAGGTCACCTGGCCCCTGGCCACCCTCACCCGGGCGCACACCCAGGCCAAGCTGGACATCCTCTCGCACCTGGAGGAGAACCTGGCCGCCAGCCGACTCACGCTCCAGCACGTCCTGGACGCCGCCGCCGAGGTGATTCTTTTGACCAGCGTGTACGGGGTGGTGCGCCTGGCCAACACCGCGGCCCGGGAGCTCTTCGCCGACGAGGACGGAGGGCCCGAGGAGATGGTGGGCCAGAGCATCTACTCCCTCATGCCGGGGCAGAACCTGCGCCAGTTCCTGGTGGACGCCGTGGACGGGGCCAGCAGCGACACGGTGAAAATCCAAGGGATGACCTTCCTGTTGGCGGTGGCCCCGCTGGCCGACGAGCACGGCCTGCGCGGCTTCGTCGTCACCCTCACCGACATCACCGAGCTGGCCCGCATAGACCGGATGAAGAGCGACGTCATGCACATCCTGTCCCACGACCTCAAGAGCCCGCTGGGGACCATCCGCGGTTTCGCCGAGCTCCTGGCGGACCGGGAGGTCTCCCGGGACGAGCGCCTGGAGTACGTGGGGCACCTGGCCGCCGAGACGGACAAGCTGCTGAAGCTCATCGAGACGTTCCTCGACGTGAGCCGCCTGGAGAGCGGCCGGCGGCGGGGCCAGTTCCTCCCCGTGGACCTCTGCGCGACGGCCGAGGAGGTCATCGAGCTGGGGCGCATCACCGCCAACCAGGCCGGCAAGACCCTGGTCCTGGACCGTCCACCCGCCGTGAGCGCCATCCTGGCCGACGTGAACCTGGTCAGCCGGGCGCTGGCGAACCTCTTGGACAACGCCGTCAAGTACGCCCCCGCCGGGACCGACGTGACGGTGGCCGTCCGGGAGCTCGAGCTGGCGGTGGAGGTGTCGGTGACCGACGAGGGGCCGGGAATCGAGCCCGAGGAGCGGGAGCACATCTTCGAGAAGTTCTACCGGGCGAAGGCGGCGCGCGACGTGGGCGGCACCGGGCTCGGCCTGTCCTTCGTGGCCCAGGTGGCCCGGCTGCACCGCGCCGAGGTTTTGGTGGCCTCCACCCCCGGCAAGGGCGCCACCTTCACCCTCCGTTTCAACAAGCCGGAGCTGGAACGGGAGGGGCCGGAGGACGTCGCGGAGACCGACGCGTGACGCGCCCGTCCCCCGGTGGTTCGGGTTTGCGGGGGTCGGCGCTCGTCGGAATACTTCGGCGGGTCCGGCTCCCCGGCGGTTCGGTTTCGCGGGTCGGCTGTCGTAGGAGGGATTATTTAATTCCCCGGCGCTCGATTTTGAGCCCTTGACAGCGGGACCGCTTTTTTCCTAGCGTAGATTGATTTTCACCCTTTCCCGGGCGTCCCCATGCCGGAAATTCCGATACCGTCCCTCGCGGACCACGCGCGCGGAAGCCTCCACGCCCTGCCCTTCTTCCGGGGGCGGACGAAATTCCTCCCGCTCCACGCGAAATTCGCCTGGGCCTTCCTCCCCCTGGCGCTGGCCTCGGTGTACCTCTTCGGCTGGCGCTCGGCCTTCCTGTTGGCCCTGGCCTACGCCGTGGGCTGGGTCACCGCCGCGGCGTTCTCGCTCGTCCGCCGCAAGCCCCTGGACCCCAGCTTCTGGATAACGGCGCTCCTGTTCGGTTTAAGCCTCCCGGCCCACGTCCCCTGGTGGCTGGTGGTCATCGGGGCGGCCGTGGGGCAGCTCTTCGCCAAGGAGGTCTTCGGGGGCTTCGGGCGCAACGTCTTCAACCCGGCGCTGGTCGGGCGGGCCTTCGTGACCATCAGCTTCCCCACCTACTTCGCCGGCTACTGGTGGAAGCCGTTCTGGGGCGGGATCGGCGGCTTCGCGGCCTGGACCCCGAACCTCTCCGCGGCCGACGCGGTGACCACCGCCACCCCCCTGGCGGCCTTCAAGGGCTCCGGCGTCCAGGGGCCGCTGGGGCCGATGCTGTGGGGGGACACCGGCGGGGCGATGGGGGAGACGGCGGCGCTTCTCCTGGTCCTGGTCGGGATTTACCTCCTCGCGCGCAAAATCATCAACTGGCGCACGCCGCTTTCCGTCCTGGGAGCCGCGTCACTGGCCGCCCTCGTCCTCCATTTCATTTGGCCCGCCTTCGTCCCCGACGTGCCGTTCACCCTGGCCGGCGGGGGGCTCCTGTTCGGGGCGCTCTTCTTCGCCACCGACCCGGTCACCGCCCCGTCCACGAACGGCGGCCGCTGGCTCATGGGCGTGCTGGTAGGTGTCCTGGTCGTCATCATCCGGGCGGCGTCGAGCTTCTCCGGCGGCGTCTTCTTCGCCATCCTCTTCGTCAACACCTTCACGCCGCTGGTGGACTCGCTCATCCGCACGCGCCGGAAGAGGCTGAAAGAAGCGGCCGAAGGAGCGGCCGCGGAGGCGTAATGGCTTTCAACAAAGACTCGCGCCCCTTCATGGTCATCTTTCTGGTGGCCGCCTCGGTGCTGGTGGCCACGGCCCTCACCGCCCTCTACGCCTACACCAAGCCGGTCATCGACGAGCAGAAGGCGCGCCTGTTCAACCGCCGCGTCATCGAGGTCTTCGGCCTGGCCGACCCCGGGGCGGAGCTTGCGCCCGCGCAGGTGGACGATATCTACGCCAAGCACGTGAAGCCGGAGCAGGCCGGCGGGATGACCCTCTACCGGGGGTACGACGACGCGGGCCAGGAGCTGGGCGTGGCGTTCGAGGCCTCGGGCAGCGGCCTGTGGAGCGTGATTAAAGTGCTGGTGGCCCTGACGCCGGATTACAAGAGCATCTTCCACATGCAGGTCCTGGAGCAGGGCGAGACGCCGGGGCTCGGGGGGCGCATCACCGAGCCGGAATTCCTGAAAAAATTCGACGGCCTGCCGCTGGGCCCGGCGCCGGGCTACGTGGGCCTCGTGGCCTACCAGGCCCCCGACAAGCCCTACGAGGTGGCGGCCATCACCGGGGCCACCCAGACCTCCAAGTCCCTGGAGAAGCTGCTGAACGCGGGCATCGCCGCCTTCCTCGCCGCGGTAAGGGGGGGAACGCCGTGAAGCCGATGGTTATGGTTTTGCTTTTGGCGGCGGCCGCCGGGGCCCTGAACGCGCCGGAGTGGGCCGTCCCGATTTCACCGCCGGAGCCGGAACCGATGTACGCCCTGGTGGACGTGGACGCACTCAACGTCCGCGACGCACCCGCGGTGGATGGGAACAGAATCGGCCTGCTCCACCGGGGGGACCGGGTGGAGGTGCTGGCCTGGGCGGTGGGTTACGACTCATCGAAGGATTACGTATGGGCCGAGGTGCGCGCGGGCGACCTCCACGGCTACGTCGCCGCCGAAGATACAAGTTATTCCTGGGGGGATTTCGGCGAGCGTTACCTGGTCGTCGAGCACGACTTCGGCGAGCCGGAGCTCGCGCTCACCGCGGACCTGGACGCCGACGGCGTCCCCGAGGACGTCTGGGTCGGACCGGGGGAGCTTTTTTACGAGAACGAGTGGTACCAATACGTGACTTACTTCCTGCCGCTGGTGCTGCGGGTCGAGGGCTCCTTCGCCGCCGAGGAGCGCTTGGCCGACTTCTTCCTGGGGACGAGCGAAGAGGAGGTGCCGGTGGAGGAGCTCATCGCCGGGCTGGAGGAATCCGGAGAGCTCGGTTGGTACCACAACTGGAGCCTCTACGGCCTGGAGGCGGAGGATTTCGACGGCGACGGGGAGCCCGAGCTGCGCCTGACCCTGGACACGCGCCCCCACCACATCCTGCCCACCAGCATGCCGACCTTCACCCGCCGGCGCGTGCTGGGCTTCGCCTGGGACGGCGACGACCTGCGCAACATCTACGCCTACACGGCTCAGGGCTTCTTCCTGGGTATTGATGAGGAAGGCCTCGACGGCGACTGGGCCTACGTCGAGGGCGGGGCGGAGCTGACCCCGGAGGCGCTGCTCTACCACGCCGTGATGTGCTACCCCGAGGAGTCCCTCGACGCCCACCGGTTCCGGCCCATCCATGTCCATGCCTGGTTGAGCGAGCTGGACCGGGTGAGGCACCTGCTGCCGCCGCCGGACTACCTCGCTCACGGCCTGTGGTACACGACGGACCTGGAGGCCAGGTGGGTCCCCGAGGCGGGCATCTATGCCCTCTACTGCCCGCCGGGCAACCGCTACGGCGAGGACCCCGGCTACGGCTCATCCGAGGTCCTGCCTCAGAAACTCCTCGGAGGGGCTCGATACGATGCCCGTGAGGCGAATGAGTCGTTGACACTCTACAGCCTGCCGGGGTCCGAGGAGGTGGCGGGTACCCTGGAGGCGGGGGTCTGGGTGGGCGTGCAGACGTACGAGACGCGGGACGGGGAATGGTACCTGGTGTCCGCCTTCCCCTACGCTTGTACCAATCGCGGGGAGCCCGCCCTGGCCGGCTGGACCCGCACACCGCCTGAGCCGGAGGAGTGAACCGTGGCCAAGAAGGGTGAGAATTTCAAGATTTTCGTCAAGGGGCTGTGGGAGGACAACCCCATCTTCCGCATGATTCTGGGCATCTGCTCCACCCTGGCGGTGACCAACCAGGTCATCAACACCGTGGCGATGGGCTTCGCCGTCGTCTTCGTCACCGTGTGCAGCTCGTTCCTGGTCAGCCTGGTGCGAAACGTCACCGGCAAGCGCATACGCATGGCGGTCTACACGCTCATCATCGCCGCCTTCGTCATCATGGTGGACATCGCCCTGAAATCCTTCGTCCCCACGGTCTCCAAAGCCATCGGGCCCTACGTGGGGCTCATCATCACCAACTGCATCATCATGGGCCGGGCCGAGGCCTTCGCCAGTAACAACAAGCCGCTGCCGAGCATCCTCGACGCCGCGGGGGTGAGCCTGGGCTACGCCATGAGCCTGTTGATAATCTCCGTCTTCCGGGAGCTGCTGGGATTCGGGACGCTGGCGGGGATTCCGGTCCTGGGGCCGGGGTTCGAGCCGTGGGTCATCATGGTCATGGCCCCCGGCGCGTTCTTCATGCTCGGGAGCTACATCTGGATTATCCGCACGATTCAGGATTCCGCGAAGAAGCGGAAGGAACTGCGCGCCCAGGCGGCGTAGGGGGTAAACGTGAAGGGAATCGGTTTCGTATTGCTGACACTCCTGGCCGTTTCCGCGGCGGCCGACGTGCGCGGCCCCGACTTCTGGACCGAGCTGGACAACGAATGCTACGCCGGCGGGCTGGAGCAGTACGGCGATTACTTCCTCCTCTACCTCTCCGAGCTCCGTATCGGGGCCTGCCTGGATGCCGACGACCCCGCGGCGGGGTACGTCATCCCCATCAACCTGGGGCCCGTGGAGGCGGGGAGCGACATCGAGGTCGAGCTGCTGAAGGTCATCGGGTACGAACTGGAGAAGCGGGAGCCCTACCGCGTCCACGTCTATTTCGGCGTTTCCGGCGACGAGTGGGTGGACCGCGACGTGGCGTATACGGTGACGCACCGCGTGCCCGGAGGCGAGTACGAGACCGAGGCGGCGACCGGCCATCTGTGGAGCGCCGAGGCGCCCGGGGAGGCCGTCACCGGCGGTTTCCACAGTGTGGTGATTCAGACCGGCGGGTTCTTCGAGGAGGGGGCCACGGAGGTCACGTCGGTATCGAAGCTATACCTGGTGGTGGGCGTCCTGGCGG
>CAZNZF010000046.1:0-14858 GCA_964577465.1 uncultured bacterium
CCTCACCTCCATCCCCGTCGGCGCGCCGCTCCCCAGAGGGGCGAGGGGGGTAAATGTAGGGCGGGGATTCTATCCCCGCCGCGTTTTCACCCCGACCGTGTTTTGTTGATTGCGATGACGTAGGGCGGGGTTTCCTAACCCCGCCGCTTACACGTTCCCGGCCCCGACCCTCATCCGTAGGCGCGCCTCTCCCCGGAAGGGAGAGGGGGTAGCTTCATCCCCCCCAAACAGCCCGCCTCGCAAGACGGGGATTATCAGTACAGCGTGAGCTGATCGCGGACCCGGTCGCAGTACCGGCAGGCCAGCTTCCCCGGCTCGAACTCGTAGAACTCGGGCGTGGCGTTGTCGTCGAAGTGGGTGATGCAGCGCCGGTTGGAGCACGTGCCCTCGAACACCGTCGGGACGCGCCAATTCACACCCCGCGGTCCGATGAGGCGGGAGTGGCCCATCAGCACCAGGATGAGCGCCATCCGGGCCGGCACGCCGTTGAAGGCCTGCTCGAAGTAGCGCACCCGGGGGTCCGAGTCCACCTCGACGGCAATCTCGTCGAGGCGTGGGAGGGGGTGCATGACAATCATCTCCGCCGGCGACCGGTCCAGAATCCGCTGGTCCAGCCGGTACACGTGCGCCACCCGCCCAAAAACCTCGGGGTCCTCGAAGCGCTCCCGCTGGATGCGCGTCATGTAGAGGACGTGGACGTCGTCCAGGCCGCCGGCCAGCTCCCGGCGCTGCTCGACGGTCCCGCCGTAGCGCGACGCGAGGTGATGGAGGACGTGCGGCGGCAGCTCCAGCTCCTCGGGGCAAATCGCCACGCACTGCGAGCCGAAAGCGGCCAGGGCCACCGCCAGGGAGTGGGTGGTGCGGCCGTAGAGGAGGTCGCCGCAGAGGGCGACCTTCAGGCCGGTGAGGGTGCCGAACTCCTTGTAGATGGTGTACAGGTCCAACAGGGTCTGGCTCGGGTGGAGGTGCCCGCCGTCGCCGCCGTTGAGAACCGGGACGGGCGAGAATTTACCGGCCAGGTAAGCCGCGCCGTCCTTGGGATGGCGCATGACGATGCAATCCGCGTAGTGCGCGCTCATCCGGATGGTATCGGCCAGCGACTCACCCTTGGCCACGGAGCTGGTGGACGCCTCGGCGAAGCCGACCACCGACCCCCCCAGGCGGATCATGGCCGTCTCGAAGGAAAGCCGGGTGCGGGTGGACGGCTCCCAGAAGAGGGAGGCCATGACGCGGTAGGGCAGCAGGGGCGTGATGGGCGAACCGCCCTGGGTGGCCTTCTCGTACCGGACCCGGGCCTCCATCTCACCGGCGAGCTCCAGAAGCTGGAGGACCTCCTCGGGGGTGAACTCCTCGAGGTCGATAAAATGGCGCAGGCGCGGCATATCTCCTCCCACGGCCCGGGGCCCGTAATTTGGGTCATGGTACGGCAAGCCCCCTGCAAAGTCAAGGCAGGCCGAAGACAAGAAAAATGGGGCTTCGAGCCCCGTCTGCGTGAAAAATCGAGCCGCTCATTCCTCCGACCGGACCATCCCGTCCGGGCGGGGAAGCGGCAGGAAGAAGCCCCGCAGCTCGCCGTCGGGGGAATAGATGGCGACGCCGTCGGATCCGGAGAGCCCGCCGAATTTTTCCAACAGCTCGTTCAGCCCGAGCATCGCGCCGTCCTCCAGGACGATCCGGGGGGCATCATCGTCGTCTTCCGGTATATCCTCCCCCCGCTCCACGATGTCCGGCACCGCGGGCGCGTCGGGCTCGGCCTCGCAGAGGGATTTGTCCAGGGCGTCGAATCCCGACGCCGAGCGGGTGTTATCCCGATTCTTCTCGTCGGCCAGACGGGCGGCCTCCAGCATGAGCTCCATGAGAGGGGTGGATATCCTTGGTCGGCACCGGCTCCGCTGTGTGCAAATCCGGATGTATACCTCCTGCCAGCCCAGGATTTCGAGCGCCGCCTCCCGCGGGGACAGACGGCCGAGTTCCGCGTCCAGCAGACGACCCTCGGTGAAACACAGAACGCCCCGATCGCCGCCGAAGGACCGGCAGACCTCCACCCGGCAGCTCTTCCGTTCCAGCTCCATCATCTGAACGAAACCGGGGAGGCTCGCCCCCCGAAGCTGGCCCTGCTCACCCCAATGCCCCACTGTCTTGACGATCAATCGGTGGAGATGGTCGATATCGATGGGCTTCTCCACGTACTCGATGGAGTAGGCGTCGAAGGTCCGCTCGAGCTCGAAGTTGCCGTGGGCGGTCATCACGATGCAGGGTATCTCCGGGTTCTCGTCGAGGACGCGGGTGATGAGCCCGTACCCGTCCAGGCGGGGCATCTTGAGGTCCGTGACCAGGGTGACGACCTTGTTTTTCTCCAGAAGGCGCAGGGCCTCCTCGCCGTCGCCGGCGGCCAGGTAGCCGATTCCGTCGTCGTACTGCTCCAGGCCGTCCTTGAGGGATTCCAGGAAGGCCGAATCGTCGTCGACTAAAAGGACCTTTTTCATTATTCTCCTCACCGGTGATAAAAGCAATTGTCGTACCAGGGGCACTGAAGTCATAACATACTGCTTGTCAATGTGTTACAAAACGCGACAGGATGGGAATCCGCCATTTTCGGTCAATGTGCTCCAGCAACCTAAGGCGCCGCCCCAGTTTGGTGCAGCGGTACCGGAGGGTGGCCTTTGGCGATTTTTAGAATTATTTGATATTTATTATTCACATTATATCAAATCATTCTGACCGTTTCATTTTGACTCGTTTTTTTATAGTCCAGCCACCCCTCGCATAGTATAACGGCCCCCGAAGCGGTTCTTTAAGAGCATCAAAATGGCACGCTTGTTGCTTTTGACTAATGCCGAAGGGAAAACCTATCACCATACCCCTGACAGGGAGAAACCGAAGAAAACCCCGCCTTTTTTAACGAATGCCGGGAAGGACAACAATCGGCGACTCCCTGACCCGTTAAACGGATAACCAAACGTTCCATCCACCAATTCCAGCGAGGGTAATCGTGACTAGTACAACGTGCAACGCAACCCGGGACCCCGAAAACGAGAGTTTCGGCACGCGCGCGTCCGGGACACTCACCGAGGCCGTCCGGGACGTGTACGAGGCCATCCGGCTGGTCAAGACGAACATGAGACGTTTCGTCTCCCGGGCGTCCGAGATACGGCTCTGACACTCAATCATCCACAGTAATACCCCCGCCGGTGCCCATCGCCGGAGGAGCCGAAGAATCGGAGTCACCTTGAATAACGCACTTCGTTGACGAAATCCACCATTTGAACGAGGAGCATGTGCCGCCCGCATTCAGGTGAGGACCAGGGTCCTTGCCTTACGATTTAATAAGGGCGGCACAGCTTTTTTTTCAAAACACCTGGAGACCGCGCATGGCAAGGGTCCTCCTCGCATCCGGTGACGGGAAGCTGGCCGACGAGCTGGAAGGGATGCTGGTCGAGTTCGGGCACGCGTTCGCCGGCGTCGTCCCGGCGGACGGCTCCCTCCTGGAATCCACCTTGAGCCGGGGCGCCGAGGTCCTGCTCTACGACGCCGCGGGAGAAAACGGTTCCGGTCCCGTCGTTATCCCGGGCGTCCCGGTTCTGACTTTACTCGACGAGGGCGTGAAGAAGGACTCCGGCCACCCCAGCCCTTATCGGTTGGTGAGGCCGCTGGACCCTCTGGAGCTGAAGTTCAAGCTGGAATGCGCCGCCTACGACAGCGCCGAAACGACGGGGACTCCGCCTTCTCTCAGTCATGACGGGGAGACCGGCCTCGCGGAGGACTGGTTCCGCACGCTCTACGAGTACGCCCCGGACGCCTACTACATCTTGGACATGTCCGGCGTGTTCGTGGATGGCAACCGTGCGGCCGAGGAGCTAACGGGCTACAAGAGGGAGGAGCTCGTCGGCCGGAACTTCATCCAGGCAAAACTGCTTTCCCTCGGTCAAATCCCCAAGGCCGTCCGCCTGTACCGGCAGAACAAGAAGGGTAACAGCACCGGTCCCGATGAATTCATATTCAACCGGAAATCGGGCAAGCGGGTCCAGATCGAGATACGAACATATCCCATTCGAACCGGCGGCAGAGACCTGGTCCTCGGAATCGCCCGGGACATCTCCCAGCGCAGGCAGGCCGAGGATGGCCTCCGAACCAGCGAGGAGCGTTTCCGCTCCATGTTCGAGCTCTCCCCCGAGTCCATCACACTCCTGGACCATTCGGGAAGGATCATCACCACCAACTCGAAGATTCAAGAGTGGCTGGGTTTCGACCGGGAAGAGATAATCGGCAAGAAGCTGTCCAGCCTGCCCATACTGACGAAAATGGGGCTCCTGAAAGTTCTCCAGCAGTTCCGCAAACGGATAAACGGGCTGGATATCCCGCCCTACGAGGCCGAGTTCCTCCACAAAGACGGCCGCAGCTTTTTCGGTCGGATAACCGCCAACCCCATCCGGGACGAAGAGGGGGAGATATCCTCCGTCCTGGTCCTGATTTCCGACGTCACCGCCGAGCGACTGGCCGAGGAGGAACTGCGGACCTCCCGCGACCTTTTGGACCGCATTCTCAACGGGATGCACGACTCCGTGGCCGTCATCGGCCCCGATCTCCGGATACGCGAGGTCAACGACGGCTTCCTCAGCACCTACGGCGGCACCCGGGAAGAGACCCTGGGAAAAACCTGCCACGAGGTAACCCACGGACGGGATAACCCCTGCCCGGAGGGACTTCACCTGGAGAAGGTGCTCAAAACGGGGAAGTTTAAGACCTTCGAGCACGTGTACACGAACGCCCGGGGCAAGGAGGTGTCCGTAGAAATTTCCCTCTTCCCCCTGAAAAATCCCGAGGGGAAGGTTGAGGGCGTCGTGGAGATGGAGCACGACATCACCGAACAGAAGCGGATCGCGGAAGCCCTGCGCGGCGAGAGGGACCGGGTGCAGACCTACCTCGATATCGCCGGGGTAATCATCCTGGCCCTCGACTCCCGGGGGACGGTGACGCTCATCAATCAGAAGGGGTGTGAGGTCCTCGGCCACCCCGAAAAGGAAATCGTCGGGAACAATTGGCTGGAAAACTTCATCCCCGGGTGGGCGAGTGAGCGGGTGGAGCATATCTTCACGCGGCTCCTGGCCGGGGAGGTCGACCCGCTCAGATACGTGGAGAACTACATTTTGACCAGCGACGGGAAGATGCGGCTCATCGCCTGGAACAACACCGTCCTGACCGACGAGGCCGGCAACATCACGGGCACCCTGAGCTCCGGCGAGGACATCACCGATCGGCGGTTGGCCGAAACGGCGCTCCGGGAGAGTGAGGAAAAGTACCGCAACCTGGTGGAGCGGGCCAACGACGGCATCGTCATCGTCCAGGAAGAAGTTCTCAAGTATGTGAACCCGCGGATGACCGAACTGTTGGGGTATACCGCAGAGGAAATGCTCAACACCCCATTTTCGGATTACATCGAGGCCCCGGAACGCGAGAAAGTCTTGAGCCGATACAAGAGCCGGTTGGCGGGTGACGACGTGCCGCCTATTTATGAGACGGCCCTGAGGCATAAAAACGTTTGCACCCTAATAGTCGAAATTAACGCCGGAATGATTATGTACGGGGGCAAGCCGGCGGACCTGGTGTTCCTGCACGACATCACGCAACGTAAAGCGGCCGAGGACGCCCTCCGCGTTAGCGAGGCCAGGCTGAAGGCGACCCTGGACTCCCTTCCAGACCTCCTCTTCGAGTTGGACCATTGGGGTAAAATTTACGACTTCCGCTCCCCCGACTCCTCAACGCTCTTCATATCCCCGGAGTACTTCCTCGGGAAGACCGTGGACCAGGTGATTCCCCCCGAGGCGGCCCGAATCATCATGGACGCCCTGGCCCAGGCCGTGGAGAATGGGAGCCACCACGGGGCGGTTTACGAGCTGGCCATGCCCGATGGTCCACGCTGGTTCGAGCTTTCCATTGCCGCCAGGGGCGACCCGAAGACTCCCGAAGGCCGCCTGATCGTCACGTCCCGTGATGTGACCGAGCGGGTGAAAGTCGGGGAGGCGCTCCGGCTCTCCGAGGAGCAGTACCGCTTCCTCTTCGAGGGCAGCACCACCCTCAACCTCATCATCGGCTTGGACAACACCCTCCAGGATTCAAACATCTCCGTCCTGAAGGAGTTCGGCTACACCCGCGAGGAGGTCCGGGGCAGAAACGTCATGGAGTTCGTGGTGGAAGAGGACCGGGAGCTCATCGCCGGTCTGTTGGAAAAAGCCTACCAAGGCGAGGAAACGCCGGAGGTAGACGCCGGCATCATCGCCAAGGACGGCTCCGTCCGCACCATTCTCTTCTCCCGCGGGAACGTGGTCCTCACCGAGGACGACCAGCCCGTGAGCGTCGTCGTCACCGGGATAGACATCACCGAGCGCAACAAGTCCGTGGAGCTGATAAAGAAAGCCCTCCGGGAGAAGGAGGTCCTGCTCAAGGAGATTCACCACAGGGTGAAGAACAACCTGCAGATAATCTCGAGCCTGTTGAACCTGGAGGCCGGGAAGACCCAGGACGAAAGGGTGCTCGACATCATCTCGACCAGCCAGAACCGGATAAAATCCATGGCGCTCATCCACGAGAAGCTCTACCAGTCGAAGGAGTTCTCGCGGGTGGACTTTCCCGGGTACATCAGGAGCCTGCTCGACTCACTCCTTCTCACCTACACCGACGATTCGCGGTTCGTCACCCCGCAGCTCGACCTCTCACCTCTGTACCTGGACATCAACACGGCCATCCCACTGGCCCTCATCATCAACGA
This sequence comes from uncultured bacterium, assembly GCA_964577465.1. GTDB lineage: Bacteria > RBG-13-66-14 > RBG-13-66-14 > RBG-13-66-14 > RBG-13-66-14 > RBG-13-66-14. The sequence goes on from CAZNZF010000046.1 coordinate 6,767, forward strand.
GCTCGTCTCCAACTCCCTGGAGCACGCCTTCCCCGACGGTCGGAAGGGCGTCATCTCCATCGGTTTGCATGACGTCGGGAACGGCGACTACACGCTTTCCGTGGCCGACGACGGCGTGGGCATCTCGGACGACCTTGACTTGGAAAACACGAAAACCTTAGGGTTACAGTTGGTCAATATGCTTACCCAGCAGATAGGTGCCGTGATCGAAGTGGTGAGGAAAAAAGGCACGGAGTCCAGGATAACCTTCTCGGAGAAAACGCCCCAGGCAGATCATGAAGTATAAAAAACAACTCATCCTCTTCGTCGTGCTCATCGGACTCGCCGTCTGGACCCTGGACGCCCTGTTCGATTCGCTGTCCCTCGAAAAACCCATCGCGGACGCCCTGTTCCTCGACCTGTCCGGCAACGAAGTATTCCACCGTCTCGCCGTGTGGCTCTGCTTCTCCGCCCTTCTGTTCTTCCTCCTGAGGCTCATGGAGCGCAGGGAAAAGGCGCGGACGACCCTCCGGGAATCGGAGGAAATTTACCGCACCTTCGTCGAGAGCGCGAACGACGGCGTCACCATTTTTCAGGATTTACAAATCAAGTTCGTCAACCCGAGCCTGGCGAAGATGCTGGGGCGCACCCCGGCGGAGATGCTCGGGACCCGGGCGACGGATTACATCCCGGAGTCCGAACTGCCCCGACTGCTCGATCTGTTCAAAAAAAGAATGGCCGGCGGGGATGTCCCCCGGCTCTACGAGACCGTCCTTACGGGAAAAAACGGCAAGCCGGTTCACGTCGAGATCAGCGTCGAGGTCGTCAACTACGAGGGCCGGCAGGCGGACATGGTCTTCTACCGCGACATCTCCGAAAGGAAGAGGGTCGAGGAGGAGCTGAAAAAAACCCAGGAACGCTTCAAGGCCCTTTTCGACAACGCCCACATAGGCTTCTACCGGACCACGCCCGACGGGAAAATCCTCATGGCCAACCCGGCCCTGGTGAAAATGCTGGGCTACGGCTCCTTCGAGGAGCTGGGGCAACGGAACCTGGAAGACAAGGGGTACGAGCCCCGATATCCGCGTTCGGCCTTCAAGGAGCGTATCGAGCGGGACGGGGTGGTCGTCGGTCTGGAATCCATCTGGCTCAAGCGCGACGGAATACCGCTCCACATCCGGGAAAGCTCGAGGGCGGTGCGGGACGCCGACGGTGGGACCCTCTACTACGAGGGGACCGTGGAGGACATAACCGATAAAGAAAAGGCCGAAGAGGAGCTAAAAAAGAAGGATTTAATCTACAAGAGTTTGGTCAACAACCCGGGTGTGGGCATCGCCACCACCGACACCCGCGGCAGATTCACCATGGTCAACGAGCGGCTCTGCAATATGTACGGCTACACGGAAGAAGAGCTCCTGGGCACACCCTTCGTGGATTACCTGCATCCGGAGGATAAAAAGCACTTCCTAAAAATATTCTTCAACACCTTGAAGCAGCCGGAAAATAAGCCTCAAATCGAGTTCAGGGGCATCCGCAAAGACGGCCGGGTCGTGCACTGCTTCTCCTGCCCAACGCTCACCCTCTTCGATGGTGAAATCATCCGGTTCAACGTCATCATTGTGGACATCACCGATATGAAACTGACTGAAATGGCGCTGCGGGCGTCCGAGGAACGGTACCGGACCTTCACCGAGGAGGCCCAGATCGGGGTGTACATCTTTGAAAACGGGCGGCTCCTGTTCGTCAACCCGGCCATGGAGCGCATAACGGGCTATTCCAAGGCGGAGCTCCTCGCCAAGGACACCCGGCGGATGGAGATGCCCGACGAGCAGAAGACCGATGATATCCGGGAGGAAATCCGTCAGCAGGAGGACGAGAATATACACCACTACAAAATGCACCTCATGCGCAAGGACGGTGAAATAGCCATCCTGGAGTTCCAGACCCACCCGATCGTCTTCGAGGAACGCAACGTCACCTTCGGCACCTGCATAGACATCACCGAGACGAGGAGGAACGAGGAGAGGCTGAAAGAGGTCATCGCGGAAAAGGAGGTCCTCTTGAGGGAGATTCATCACCGGGTGACGAACAACCTCCAGATTATCTCCAGCCTCCTGTACCTCAGTTCGGAAAATTTGACGGAATCGGAAGCCATCGCGGCGTTCCGGGAGAGCCAGAACCGGATCAAGATAATGGCCCACATTCACGAGATGCTTTACCAGTCGCAGGACACGGGAAGCATCTTTCTGCCGGCCTATCTGGCGGACATCGTGAGCTCCATCTTCAGCTCCTACTCGACCAATCTGGGCGACCTCGACTACGAGCTGGACATTGACGACGTCAATCTCGGCATCGACACCGCCATCCCGCTAGGGCTCTGCGTCAACGAGCTGGTGGCGAACTCCATCGAGCACGCCTTCCCCGACGGGAAGGGCCGGGTCAGCGTCAGCCTGAAAAATGTCGAAAACGACCGCTTCAGTCTGCGCATCGCGGATTCGGGCGTCGGCTTCGCCGAAGGGACCGACATCGGCAAGACCAGGTCACTGGGGCTGCAGTTGGTCAAGATGATGGTGGAGCAGTTGCAGGGGGAGCTGGAGTTGCACCGAAAGAATCCCACGGCGTTCACAATCACCTTCTCCCAGGTGGGACCGTCCGCACGGGGAGCCCATCTACACGGTTGAGGGGGACCTAATCCATGTCGAGCACAAATCAGAGTGCGACCGAACCCAAAAGGGACGAAGTGAGAGTGCTGGTCGTCGAGGACGAGATGATCGTCGCCCGGGACATCGAGAACCGGTTGAACAACCTCGGGTACACGGTCGTCGGCCTGGCGTCCACCGGTGAAGAGGCGGTCCGGTCCGCCCTCGGCAACGTCCCCGACCTGGTGCTCATGGACATCATGCTCAAAGGGGAGATGGACGGCATCCAGGCGGCGGAGCAAATCAACCGCGAGCTGGACATCCCGATCGTCTACCTTACGGCCTACGCCGACGAGACGACGCTGGAGCGGGCGAAGATAACCGGTCCCTTCGGCTACATCGTCAAGCCCTTCGAGCAGCGCGGCCTGCACACGACCATTGAAACGGCGCTTTACAAGCACGAGCTGGAAAAAAAGCTGAGGGTCTCCGAGGAGCGCTACCGAACGCTCCAGGAAAACCTACCCATCGGCGTCTTCCGGTCGACGCCCGACGGCAGGCTTCTCTCCGTGAACCCGGCCATGGTGCAGATGTTCGGGTACACGTCCGCGGACGAGCTTTACAAAACGAGGATCAACGACCTGTACGTGAATGCGGAGTCAAAACTGGAGCTGAAGAAAGGGCTCCGCATCTCGGGGGTGGTCACCAACTTCGAGGCCGAGCTCCTGCGCGACAAGGGGGAGAGATTCTGGGCCTCTCTCAACGTCCGGGCCGTCCAGGACGATACGGGCAGAATCCTCTACCACGACGGGACCATGCGGGATGTCACGGCGCTCAAGCGTGCCGAAGAGCTCGAGAAGGAGTACCTGCGTGACCTCTCCTTTCTCTCGAAGACGGCGATGGAGTTCGTGGCTCAGACGCCGGGGGAGGACCTTCACGACTACGTGTCCGAGAAGCTGCGGGAAATAGTGCCGGGCTCCCTGGTCGTCGCCGTCACCTCTCTCGACCTGAAACAGGGCGTATTCACCCTCCGGGCTCTGGCCGGTCTCGAGAAGCGCCTGGACGGCATCCTGAAGCTGTTGGGGCGGGAACCCGTGGGGTGGGAGATACCCTTCACCGACGAAATCGGCGAAGTGATGAAAAAGGGCCACCTGCGCATCATATCGGCCGAGTACGACCGGCACTCGGGAGGGGCGATTTCGAAGAGCAAATCCGGAGCCCTTCGCAAGCTCATAGGAGCCGGTCAAACTTACCTCATGGGCCTCCTCAAGCAGAATACGCTCCTGGGCGCCGTGGTCATTTTAATGAAAAAGGGGCACCGGATTACCAACCGGGACATGGTGGAGGCGTTCATCAACCAGGCGGCCGTGGCCCTCATGCGTCGGCGGGCGGAAGAGACGCAGCACGAAAGCGAAAAGCGCTACCGTCAGCTCTTCCACTACATGAGCATCGGGGTCTCCATCCTGGAGGCGGTCGATGACGGGAAGGACTTCATTTTAAAAGACTTCAACCGGGCGGCAGAGAAGATAAATCGGCTCGAGGGCGAACGGGTCATCGGAGCCGGGATCAACGAAGTGTTTCCCGGATTGAAAGAGACCGGGATGATAGAGGTCCTCGGGAAAGTCTGGAGGAATGGGGGGTCCGAATACCTGCCGGCCTGGCACTACAAGGACGAGCGCATATCCGGCTGGCGGGAGAGCTACATCTACAAGCTCCCCTCCGGCGAGGTCGTCAACGCGTACCAGGACGTCACGGACAAGATACTGGCCGAGGAGGCGCTCAAAAATTCCGAGGAGCGCCACCGCTCCGTGGTCGAGAGCGCCCGGGACGCCATCGTAACCATTGACGATGACGGCCTCATCTCCTTCTGGAACCGGGCCGCCGAGAGGATGTTCGGCTACACGGAGGACGAAATCGTGGGCCGGCCACTGACCCAGATAATCCCGAGCCGGTTCCAGAACGGCTTCAAAAACGGCATCCAGGGGCTTAAGACCTCGCAGGCCTCCCTCCTCGCCGGCCAACACCGGGCGGTTTCGGCCACGCACAAGGACGGCCACGAATTCGACGTCGAGATTTCCGTCGAGGGTTGGAAACAGGGCCAGAGGCAGTTCTACACGAGCATCATCCGTGACGTCACCGAGCGCATCCGCATGGAGGAGGCAATCATCTCCGCCAAACAGGAATGGGAGCGCACCTTCGACACCGTGCCCGATATGATAGCCATCCTGGACACGGCCGGACGGGTCATCCGGGCCAACCAGTCCCTGGCCGCGCGGCTGTCCATGGATGTAAAAAAACTCATCGGAGAGCATTTCAACGACGTGCTTTACGGAGCAGCGGAACCGCCCGTGGAGTACCGGCTGCAGGAGAGTTGGAGCTCGGGCGAGAGTTTATCCCGGGAGCTGCATCTGGCGCACCTCGACGGAGACTTCTCCCTCACGCTCACGCCGCGCTACGACCCGTCCAACAAGCTCATCGGGGCCGTCTTCGTCGGCCGCGACATCACCGTCCAGCGGCGCGCCGACGAGGCCCTCCGGCGCCAGGCCATGATCAACCAGGCCGAGCACATCTTCAGCTCCATCCGCCACGAGATGGGCAACGCCCTAAACACGCTGAAGACCACGCTCTCCGTTCTGTGGAAGAACTACCTGAACTTCGACGCCGAAAAGCGGGAAACATATTTCATGCGCTGTCTGGACACGTTCAAGGTGGCCGAGCGCCTGCTCGGCGTGTTGAAGGAGTACCAGAAGTTCGACAAGCTGGAGCTCGCCCCGATTTATCTGGACCGATTCCTCCAGGAGAAATCGGGCCTCTTCGTGGACCTCGCGCGTCACTGCGACGTGGACTGCGAGGTGAACATGTCATTCTCCGATATACGGATCAACGTGGACAAGGACGCCCTGATTCAGGTCCTTCTGAACGTCGTGGACAACGCCCTCGCCGCCACCCGAAACTCGAAGAACCCCCTCGTCACCATCGAATGCCGACCGCTCTATAGGCACCCGAAGGGAAACGACTGGGCCGTCATCACCGTGACCGACAACGGGCACGGGATTCCGGAAGACGAGCTGTCGAAGGTCTTCACCCCGCTCTTTACCACGAAACCGGAGGGGTCGGGTCTGGGGATGGCCATCGTCCAGAAGAGGATGATGCAGATGGGCGGCGACGTGAAAATCCAGAGCAAGCTCAACCAGGGGACGACCGTGGTGCTATCGCTCCCCCTCTACTCGGAGGAGAAGGCCGCGAAGCTCCCGGTCTGACGCTAAAATCCAACATCGGTCCCCGGGGACCTGAGTTCGAGGTGACACGATGAAGCTGCGCCCAAAAGTTCTTCTCGTCGACGACGACTCCGGCTTCTGCGAAACGGCCTGCGACGGGCTTCTGCAGGAGGGGTACGACGCCCGCTTCGCCAATACGGGCGGAGAGGGGGTGGAGTTATTCAACACCTGGCACCCCGACGTCGTTCTCCTGGACCAGATTCTGCCCGACACGAACGGGCTGGAGCTCTCCCGCCAGTTCAACCAGATCGACCCCGGGGTGAAAATCATCTTCATCACCGCGTACGGCTCCATCTCCGACGCCGTCGAGGCGGTGAAGACCGGGGCCTACGACTACCTGACCAAGCCGCTGGACATCGAGGAGTTCTACCTCTCCGTGGCCAAGGCCTTTGAGCTCATCGAGCTGGAGCGCCAGCAGCAAATCCGCAGCTTCCAGCTCTCCCACACCCCGTCCAACGACCAGCTCACGGGCAACTCGCCCGCCCTGCGGCGCATCGACCGTCTGGTATCCCTGGCCGCCCAGAGCGATTCCACCCTGCTGATCACCGGCGAGACAGGGGTGGGGAAAGGGGTGGTGGCACGGGCCATCCACCGGTTGAGTGACCGCGGCGAGGAGCTGCTCACTCTCAACTGCTCGGCCATTCCCGAGACCCTCATCGAGAGCGAGCTGTTCGGTCACGAGAAGGGTGCCTTCACCGGCGCGTCCAACCGCCGCAAGGGGGTCTTCGAGCTGGCCGCGGGAGGCAGCCTGCTCCTGGACGAAATCGCCGAGATGCCCAACCGCCTGCAGAGCAAGCTCCTGACCGTCCTGGAGGACAGAAAAATCCGCCGGCTGGGCGGCTCCGTCGAAATCCCGCTGAACGTGCGGGTCATCGCCACCACCAACCGCAACCTGGTGGAGGAGATAAAGCAGAACCGTTTCCGGGAGGACCTCTACTACCGCCTGGCGGTCATCACCATCCACGTTCCGCCGCTGCGCGAGCGCCCTCAGGACATCCGACCGCTCTGCCGCAACCTGCTGCACCGGCTGACCGACGGCGCCTACACCGAGCTGCCCCCGGAGCAGTTGCAGGTGCTGGAGTCCTACCACTGGCCGGGAAACGTGCGCGAGCTACGCAACGTGCTGGAGAGGGCGCTCATCCTCGCCGGCGGCGGGGAGCCGAATCCCGCGGTACTCATCGAGCTCGTCGCGGCGAAGGCCCCCTCCATGATGAAGGACGACGAAAAGCCCATCCGCCCCCTGGAGCTGGTGGAGCGGGAACACATCGAGCGCGCCCTGGCCCTCAGCGGGGACAACAAGACCAAGGCGGCGAAGATGCTGGGCATATCCCTCTCGACGCTGCGGCGCCGCCTGGCCGATTACGACGGCTCCAACGGCCCCTGAGCGCGGAATACGCCGATGCTGGAAGGCCGCCCTCGGGCGGCCCTTCTTTTACACGGCCTTATCTTTCATTTATCTTATTCCGGTGGCCCTTGACGACCTTATTTTTTTGTACTAGATTAATTTAGTCGTGTAAAGAACCAAAAATGGGGGATGAAAATGGATAAACACAAGTTGTTCTCTTCTCTTTTCTTCTGGTAATTTTAGCGACGCTTCGGTTGATTTACTGTGATGATACTCACTATATCGACCTGACGGATTAAGGAGATGGAACCATGACCAGGATTACAATCCTGCTAGTCTGCGTCCTCGCGTTCTCGGCCGTTCCCGCCCCGGCCGACGACGACCTCCAGGTCCTCTGGGAGGAGCCCTACGATTTCTCACATATGAACGGCGGTTTTGCGAGCTGGGGGCCACACTACACCCAGGACGACTTCACCCTAGAGACGGACGCGGTGCTCCAGGCCGTCGAATGCTGGGCGTATTACTACCCTGACGAACCCGACCACCACCCCCAGCTCTTCCACGTGGGCCTGCGCTACGACCACTACGGCATGCCCGGCGGGTACTACATCGCCAGTTATTCCCCCCATCCGGAGGAGACCTTTACCGGCGACGTTTACCTGGATATGTATCCCGTGTACCACTACCGGCTGAACCTGATTGACGACATCGGCGTGGATGCCGGGACGCCGTTCTGGCTCGAAATATATTCACAGACAGAGAACTTCAAATGGGGAATGACGAACGGGGGCAACCTGTACTTCACGTGGGAACAATACGACGCCTCTGCCTTCTTCCGCCTCCTGGGCACGCCC
>CAZNZF010000047.1:0-5834 GCA_964577465.1 uncultured bacterium
CCCTACGGCTGGAAGGGGGGACGGGCGTCACTCCCCGCGCTTGCGGCACAGGGCGGCAACTCTGTGTGCCGCCCGTTTTCGCACCATCGGGCGGGGTACAGAGCCCCCGCCCTACGGCTGGAAGGGGGGACGGGCGTCACTCCCCGCGCTTGCGGCACAGGGCGCAATCCACCGCCTCGCACTCCCCCGTGGGCGCCAGCTCCAGCGTGGCGTGGACTATTCCGAACCGGTCGTAGAGCTCGCGGGTCAGGTCCCGGCGCAGGGCGGAGCCCTCCTCGACCCGCATGGCCCCCGGCACCCGGAGCTGCGCCGTCAGCACGTGCATCCGGCTGGTCACGCACCACACGTGGAGGTCCTCCACCCCGGTCACGCAGGGGTAGGTCGCCAGGAGCTCCCGCACCGCCGGCAGGTCCACCTCCCGCGGGGTCCCCTGCAACAGGATGTGCACGCTCTCCCGGATGAGCCCCCAGCTCCAGACCACGATCACCGCGGCTATTCCCAGCGACAGCAGCGGGTCCAGGAGCCAGAAGCCGGTGAAAATCATCACCACGCCGCCGATGATGACCGCCACCGAGCTGCCCAGGTCCCCGGCCAGGTGCACCAGGGCGCTCTTGATGTTCAGGTCGTCCTTCCCCGCTTTCAAAAGGAGCAGGGCGGTGACGACGTTGACCACCAGGCCGATGCCCGCCACGATGAGCATCTCGGTGGTCTGCACCGCGTGGGGCGTGATGATGGCCGTCACGGCCTCGTAGACGATGAAGGCCACCACCGCCAGGACGGTGATGCCGTTGAACAGGGCGGCCAGGACCTCGCCGCGGTAGTAGCCGAAGCTCTTCTCACCGGTGGCCGGGCGCTCACTCCAGGCCAGCGCCAGGTAGCTCACCCCGAGGGCGAAGAGGTGGGTGAACATGTGGCCGGCGTCGGAGACCAGGGCGAGGGATTTGGAGACCAGCCCTCCCGCCACCTCGAGGACCATGGCGGCGGCGGTGACGATGATGGCCAGCCGGAGCCGCGAGCGGCTGAGCGCGCGGTGGTCGTGCGCGTGACCGTCGGCGTCCGTCGCGGGCTTGGGGTGGTGGTGCTTCATCTTTAACCGAAGATGAGGGTCCAGAGGTCGGCGGCGCCCAGTCGCGCCAGGACGATGTCCAGGGCCAGCAGTAAGAGGATGATGACCCCCTGGCCGGTGAGGGTGCGGCGCTCGTTGTAGAGCGCGTCGGCGGCGGAAAAGTCCCGGCCGCTCGGCTCGGGGTACGGCGTCAGGCGGGGGATGAACCGGCGCACCTGCCGCCGGTAGACGGCGTAGGCCGCCCCGAACTCCCGCTCCAGGAACGGCTCCTCGAAGCGGATGATGAAGTAGTAGTACAGGGTGTAGAGGACGGGCTGCGCGACCATCAGGAACCAGACGCCGCCCACGGTCACGGTGCCCAGGGCCATGAGGGTGTTGCCGAGGTACAGGGGGTTTCGCACACGGGCGAAGGGTCCCCGGGTGCACAGGACGTGGGCGCGCAGGTCCCGGGCGCGGGTGGCGCCCCCGGCGTGGCCCACCCCCCAGAAGCGCAGCGCCTCGCCCAGAAAAATCAAGGGCAGCCCCACGGCCCAGCTCCACGGACGCGGGTCGCCCAAAAGAATCAGCAGCAGGATAAACGGCACCGGGAGAATCCCGCGGTGCCGGAAGAGCCATTTCCCGACGCGCTCGGCGACGGGCCTTTTCCCAGGCTCCCCGTCCGAGACGCGCAGGTTTTCGTCGGAAGGGCTGTTCACGGTTTCCGGCATCGTTTGTCCGTCAATGGAGGGCGGCCCCCCTCCCTAACCCTCCCCGCAGAGGGGAGAGGGGACCGCTACAATCCTCACCCCGGCCCGTCGGCGCGCCTGTGATGGCGTAGGGGCGGGGCTCCGTCCCCGCCCGTGGGCGCCCGCAGAGGGGCGCCCCTACACCATTTAATCCCTCATACACGGGGGAGGGGAGGTCCGCTACCGGACCACGACCGCCCGGCGGGTGAACGCCCCGCCCGCGGTCTCCAACCGAATCAGATACACGCCCGCGCGGACGCCGGTGGTGTCCCAGGCGACGGTATGGCGGCCGGCGGCCAGCTCGCCGTCGAACAGGACGGCCACCCGCCGCCCGGCCAGGTCGTACACCGCCAGATTCACCCCGGAGCCGTCCGCCGCGCCCAGCTCGAACCGGACGGTCGTCGTGTCGGCGGCCGGGTTGGGGTAGGGCGTCGAGAGAGACGTGCGATTCCCCGTCGGCGGCCCGCCCTCCACCTCCACCGGGCCGAGGAGCTCGCGGTTCCCGTCGGCGTCGAACACCTCGAAGAGGTAGCTCTCGCCCGGTGAGCGGTCCAGGTAGCGCCCGCGGGTCCCGGTGAGGGGGTTCTCGTTGAGGCGCGTCCCGAGGCCGGAGAGCGCGTTTTCCCCACCCTGCCGGTAGATGTAAATCCCCGCCACGTCGCCGGTGATGTCCCAGCCCAAGAGGACGCCGTCGTCGGTGGAGACGGCGGAGAGGGAGGCGTCGCCCAGGCCGACCTCGTAATCCAGGACGAAAATCTGGTCGACGAAGGCGCCGTCGAAGGTGTCGTCGGGGTCGGACTTGAAATGGAGCCGGAGCCGGGCGATGTCCCCCTCGTGCTCACAGAGGTCGCTGGTGCGCCGGAGCCAGGTGCCCAGCGTGCCCGACAGGGTGTGCAGGACGGTCCAGTCGTCGTCCTCCGAGTAGCGGATGTCCACGTACAGGGCGTCCCGGCCGCCCTCCAGGTGGAACTTGCTCCACACGGTGAGGATGTAGTGCTCGGGGTCCACGCGGAAGGGCAGGCTCACGATGGAGCAGTCGAGGTTGGGCTCGTAGCCGCCGCCGACGTCGTTCGGGGTGAAGGAGCAGTAGCCGTACAGCGCGTCCTCGTCGGTCTGGCGCCAGGTGTTATCCCCGTTGCTCTCGTAGCGCCACAGCGGCTCGATGCCCGATTCGCAGTCCTCCCACAGGCCGTAGCCGGGCACGAAGAGCTCGAAGGACTCCGCCAGGTCGTAGGGGTTGTCGGCGTGGATGTCGAGGTCGAGGGGGAGTCCCGCCGGCTCGGGGCAGTCGGAGTCCACCTCCAGGGTGAACTCGGCGGTGGCCTCCTCGAAGGGGGCCAGGCTGCCCAGGGAGTCGTGGCCGTCGGTGACGGTCATATCGCCGGAATCGGTCGAGAGGTCGGCGGTGACGCCGGTGGCGGTGACCAGGCTCATGTTGTAGATGTCGCAGTACACGGTGGCGGTCTCGCCGGGCTCCAGGACGCCGTCGTCGTCCTCGTCGACGACCTCGTAGCCGTCGAAGAGCAGGTGGAGCACGGGGTCGGCGACGACGCTGGAGACGCTGGCGAAGGCGTTGACCCGCCCGGCGCCGTAGGTGTTGTCCTTGCCGGGGTTGCCCAGCTCGCGGGCGTAGTGCTCCAGGGCGGACTTGAGCTGGACGGGCGACAGGGACGGGGCGGCGTCCAGCAACAGCGACACCGTCCCCGCCGTGTGCGGGGTGGCCATGGAGGTGCCGTTCCAGCCCCAGACGTAGCCCTGGTCGTCGGTCCAGGAGCAGGAGACGATGTCCACGCCGGGGGCGCAGACGTTGGGCTTGGTGACGCAGGGTTGGTCGTGGTAGGGGTCCACGTCGGCCCAGCTCACCGGGCCGCGGCCGGAGAAGTCGGCGATTTCGTCGCGGACGTTGGTGGCGCCCACGGTGATGAGGCCGGGGACGTCGCCGGGGCAGGTGATGGTCTCCGGGTCGGGCCCGTCGTTGCCCGCGGCCACCACCAGGGCCATCCCACCGGCCAGGCAGTTCTCGGCCACGGAGCGCCAGGTGGCCCGGTCCGGGTCCCAGCCGTAGTTCCAGCCCAGGCTCACCGAGACCGCGTCCGCCCCGTTGTCCAGCGCGTACTGCCACGCCTCCCATACCGAGGCCTCGCCCTGGTGGGTGGCGTACATCCAGACCTTGAGGCTCATGATTTGCGTCTTGGGCGCCACGCCGCAGCCGATGCCCGCCGCGCCGTCCGAGGCCACCGAGCCGGAGCAGTGCGTGCCGTGGCCCTCGGTGTCCATGGGGTCCGGGCCGCCGCCGCCCGCGCCGTCGAAGTAGTACCCGATGTAATCGTCAATGTAGCCGTTGTGGTCGTCGTCCAGGCCGTTGTCCGGAACCTCGTCGGCGTTGTGCCACAGGTGGTCGCGCAGGTCGTAGTGGTTGTAGTTGACGCCGGTGTCGGAGACGGCGACCACGATTCCGTCGCCGTCGTAGCCGTAGTCGTCCCAGACGTAGGGCGCGCCGATTTTCTCCACGCCCCAGGCCAGGGCGCCGTCGCGGTCGCCGACGCCGACCCACTCGTCGGGCCGGTCGGAGCCGGTCTCCACGCGCGCCACGTCCGGCCGCTCCAGCAGCTCGCGGATGACCGACGGCCGCGCCTCGCACACGACCAGGTTCGTGACCCACAGCGCCCCGACGTAGCCCACATTGCCGAGGTCACGCTCTTTGTCGAGGTAGGCCAACAGGCCGCCCTGGGAGTCCGCCGCGATGTACTTCAGGCGCTCGATGACCGCCGCGCGCGCCGGCTCCGGGGGCAGCGTGGCGTTGAGCTGCTGCAGCTCGGCAACGGTCGCCTGCTCGGCGAGGGTGACGGTGACCCACAGGAATTCGTCCCCGGCGAGGCCGGGGAGCTTCGCCGCGAGGTTGGGGCCGATGTCGGCCGCCGCGGCGCCGGTGACGAGGGTTACCGCCAACAGAAAAGACAGGCGTGCGCGCATCGGTGTACCGTCCTTCGTGCGTGAAAAAGGGCCGGGGTATCCGCTCACCCGGCTAATATAGTCCACGAAAACGCCCGGTGTCCAGGCGCGGGGGGGGCTTCGCCCCCTTTGTATTCCTATGGGGAGCTCTTGCGGCGTAAAAGTCCCAGCGGCGTCATCTGCAGCTCCTGGCCCAGCGGGTTGTCCGCCAGCGCCAGCGCCAGCCAGTGCGCGTCCACCCCGTCGGTCTTGCCCAGGACGTCCACGTCGCCGTAGTCGTTGGCGTCGATGATGGCCGTCTCCAGGTCCACGGCGGCCTTGACCCGCTCGCAGACCCACTTGGGGTAGGCCGGGCCGTAAATGACCACGTTGATGTAGCGCTCGAAGGTGCCGACGCGCGTGCCGTCGATTTGGGCCACCTGGGGTCCGGCGACGCGGTAGAAGTCGCCGGTGCGGCCGATGAGGCGCGTGACGGCCGCCACCGCCGCCGCCAGAAGAATCCGCGGCAGGCCCACCAGGTCGATCGCCGCCTGCATCTTCACCGGCAGCCCCACGGCGCCGATGCCCCACGGCGGCTTGGCCACCCGGGCCGAGAAAAACTTCGCCCAGAACCCCTCCCGGATGTCCTCGAACCGGCGCGTCCGGCCCTGGGTGATGGCCACGATTTTTTCACTGATGAACAGGACGTCGCCGGGCCGGGGTCCAGCGGGCGGGACGTACTCACCGCACAGCTCGACGATGTCGTCGTCCTCGGTGACGAGGCGGGTCTGGATGGGGATTTTTTCGACGGTGCGGATGACGGGGTTGGCGCGCTTGCGGCGGGCGTCGGGGCGGACCGCGATGCGGCCGGTCCGTTTGTCCGGCTCGACGTACCACGCCTTGTCCTTGGAGCGGTACGGCCGGTAGCCGTTTATGTCCGGGGAGCTGTCGTCGGCCGGTTTTTTGGGGGAATTTTTCACGGCCCCGAGTATACCGGCGCGACCGCGGGGGGTCAATAATGGTCCCATCCCCCCAGAGGGGGGAGGGGATTGTGCAACGGGCGGGTGTGGACACCCGCCCCTACGGATTGGGTGTGAATCGCGAATCAGCCT
>CAZNZF010000047.1:5934-14476 GCA_964577465.1 uncultured bacterium
CATCGCAAAGATGGGTATAAAAAAACGGCGGGGATTAAAATCCCCGCCCTACATTCAGACGTATCGGCGACCGCGGCGTTAATGGCCCCGCCCCGGGGTCGACCAATCGACCTACTTCGGCAGCTGCCCGTAGAGGTCCATCAGCTCCAGGGCGGCCAGGGCCGCGTCGGCCCCCTTGTTCCCCGCCTTGGCCCCCGCCCGCTCGATGGCCTGCTCGATGGAGTCCGTGGTCAGGACGCCGAAGACCACCGGCTTTTCGCCGGCCAGGCCCACCTGGGCGACGCCCTTGGCGACCTCGGCGGCGATGTAGTTGAAGTGGGGCGTCCCGCCGCGGATGACGGCGCCGAGGCAGATGGTGGCGTCGTACTTTTGGGCGACGCGCTTCGCCACCGCCGGAATCTCCCACGCCCCCGGGCACCAAATCACGTCGATGTCGTCGGCCTCCACCTCGTGGCGGTGGAGGGTGTCCAGGCACGCGCCCAACAGGCGCAGGGTGATGAACTCGTTGAAGCGCGAGGCGATGACCGCCACCCGCTTGCCCTTGCCCTTCAGCTTGCCCGTGATGACGCCCATGAGCCGCCGTCCTTGGAGGGGTGTGTCCCTGTAGCGGGGATACTATACCGGACGGGGGCCCCGCGGTCAAGGGAGGTCCCTTGCCCCGGGGCGCACAAACAGGTATCCTCACCGGGCAACCACTTCTCCCAGGCTCATGCTCGGACGCACGCTCGACCGCTACGTCGTCGGCCACTTCCTGCGCTACTGGCTGTACGCGCTGGCGGCCTTTATCGCCATTTACCTCGTCGTCAACTTCATCGAGACGGTGGGCAAGTTCCTCCAGAAGGGGACCGACGTCGGCACCATCGCCAGCTACTACCTGTACATGATCCCCTTCGTGGTGAAATGGGTCAACCCCATCGCGGTGCTCCTGGGGGTGCTCTTCTGCATCAGCATCCTGGGGAAGGGCTCGGAAATCACGGCGATGAAGGCGAGCGGCGTGTCTCTGTACCGGGTCTTCGCGCCGCTGGTGGTGATGGGGGCGCTCATCGGGGTCGGGGTGTGGGTTTTCGGCGAGACGGTGGTGCCCTACGCCAACGAGCGCTGCGTGGCCATCAAGAAGTGGGTCTTCGACGGGCTGGACCGCGAGGCGATGATGAAGGTCAACGACTACTCGGCGTCGCTCTCGGGGGGCCTGATCCTCTACACGGGTCAGATGGACGCGTACAACGGGCGGATGAGCCGGCCGACCTTGATCAGCTTCGACCCCGAGGACCCGGGGCTGGCCGTCGAGCGGGTGGACGCCGCGGTGGGCGAGTACACCGACGGGGAGTGGCACTTCTACGACTGCGAGGTGCGTACCTTCGGCCCCGAGGGTCAGGAGCTGACGCTCACCGACGTGGGGGAGATGGTGGTGCCGATAACCGAGGCGCCGGGCGAGTTCGCCATCGAGGCGCGGACGCCGGAGGACATGACCTACGGGGAGCTTTCCGCGCACATCGAGCGGATGGAGCGGGCCGGCAAGGACCCGGCCAAGGAGCGGGTGGAGCTCGATTTGAAAATCAGCGTCCCGCTGGCGAACCTCATCGTGATTCTCATCGGGGCGCCGCTGGCGATTCGCACCGCCCGGTCCGGCACCGCCCTGGGGTTCGGTCTGGCGGTGCTGCTGGGCTTCGTGCTGTGGGGGTTCATCGCCGTGGGCCGGGCCTTCGGCCAGCGCGGCGTCATCTCGCCCTTCATCGCCGCCTTCCTGCCCAACATCCTCTTCGGCCTGGCGGGGATATTTCTCATCCGGCGGGTGAACCGGTGAGCTTGCCGCGGGGCGGGGCGTGTGCTAAAATCCGCTCCTCATCTGGGGGGCAAGGGGTTTTACCAGGGGCATAGCTCGCTTCGCTCGGTTAAACCCCTTGTCTCCTCTAGGAGCGAGGTGGCGCGCTGCTGGTCCTGGGCCTGGAGACCTCGTGCGATGAGACGGCGGCCGCCGTCGTGGAGGACGGGCGCCGGGTCCTCTCCGACGTCGTCAGCTCCCAGGCCGCCTTCTTCTCCCGCTACGGCGGGGTGGTCCCCGAGCTGGCCGGGCGCAACCACGCGGCGCGAATCCTGCCCGTGGTCCGCGAATCGCTCCGGGTTGCCGGTGTCGCTTACGGCGACCTGGGCGGTGTGGCCGCCACCCACGGTCCGGGGCTCACCGGCGCGCTCCTGGTGGGGCTGAATTTCGGCAAGGCGCTGGCCGTGGGGCTGGGCGTCCCCTTCGTCGGGGTGAACCACCTGGCGGCCCACCTCCAGGCGCCGCTTCTGGGGGAAAACCCGCCGGAGCCGCCCTTCGTCGGCCTCCTGGTCTCCGGCGGCCACACGGCGCTCTACGCGGTCGGGCCGGGTGAGGGGGCCGGAGGGCACCGGGGGGGCGGAGAGAGCGGACGGGGCCTGCTGCGGTTCAGGTTGCTGGGCGAGACGCTGGACGACGCCGCGGGCGAGGCCTACGATAAAGTCGGGCGCCTCTTGGGCATACCCTACCCCGCGGGGCCGGCGCTCGATAAGTTGGCGTACTCCGGTGACGGTGAGGCCGAGCCGTTCACCCGACCGCTGCCCGAGGGCCTGAATTTCAGCTTCTCCGGGCTCAAGACCGCGGCGGCGCGGCGGGTGGCCGAGCTGGCGGGGGAGGGCGTTTTAGAGGAAAGAAGGGCGGCGGTCGCGGCCGGTTTTCAGGCGGCGGTCGTCGAGACCTTGACCGACAAGGCGCTGGCCGCCTGCCGGGAAACGGATTTAAATAAGCTCGTCGTCGGGGGCGGGGTGGCGGCCAACCGGGGCCTGCGCGAATTACTGTCCCGGCGGGCGGGCGAGGAGGGCGTCGAGGCCCGCTTCGCCCCGCTGGAGTACACGATGGACAACGCGGCTATGGTGGCCGCCCGGGGGTACTTCCTCCTGGCCGCCGGAAGGACGAGCCCCCCGGAACTGGAAGCCTCGGCCTGCCTGGAGTTGGGCGTGGAAAATGGTTAAAATCCTGGCAGTATCGTTTATCTTCGCCGCGTCCGCGCTCGGCGCGACCTACACCGCGGTGTACGACGGGCCGGAGGCCGATTCCGCCGCCGCGCGGGAGGCCGTCCTCGGCCGGATTGCAGTCCTGGACGGCACCGTTTCCGAGGAGACCGCCGACCCAGACGAGCTCACCGTTTCCTTCGAGGCCGAGGCCGATTTCTCCCTGGTGGAGGATGTCCTCTCCCTCGCGGGCGGGCTGGTCGTGATGCCGGTTATTCCGCCGGCGGAGAGCGTGCTGGATTTCAGGACACCGGCCGGCGTGGAGCTGGTCCCCGACGACGACCTCGGCGCCTGGGTCGTGACGGGCGGCACGCGGGCGGACGTCTCCCTCGGGACGGGCTCGTACTGGTCCGCCACGCCCGACGCCGACGGGCACGACTACTTCTACCTCCTGGACGAGGCCGACCGTCTGGACCTCACCGGGGAAATAGCCGAGACCTCGGTCGCCGAGGGACCCTTCGGGCCGTCGGTGTCGCTGATGCTGACCGCCGACGCGGGGGCGGAGCTGGCCGCCTTCACCGGCGCGCACATCGGCGACCGGACGGCGGTCTGCCTGGACGGAGAGGTCGTCGTCGCCCCGGTGGTCCGGGAGCGGATCGCCGCGGGCAAAATTCTTCTGACGGGACTGTTCACGGTGGACCAGGCGACCTACCTGGCGCGCGTCCTGGCTCTCGAGCCGCTGCCCCCGGAAGTGCGCCTCTTGGAACTGCGGTAACCCCAAGGTCGCCACTCACCCGCGAGGAGCGTAAATGGCGAGAAAGCGCCGGTTCTACGGACTAATCGGCTGGCTGGTCTTCGTCTTCGCCCTGGTCTTCGCCCTGCCGACCACCGGGCTGCTGGACAACCTGTCCCCCGGGCTGGCCCAGTGGCTGCCTTCGGACAAGGTCAAGCTGGGCCTGGACCTCTCGGGCGGCATGGTGATGCGCTACGAGGCGGACATGACCAACGTGCCCCCCGGTGACGAGCAGGTCACCCTCGACACCGTGCTGGAAATCATCCGCCGCCGGGTGGACGAGTTCGGCGTGGCCGAGCCCGAGGTGGAGCAGATCGGCGACGCGGGCATCACCGTCCGGCTGCCGGGCATCAGCGACACGGACCGGGCCAAGAACCTCATCGGCGAGCGGGCGGTGCTCGAGTTCATGCTGGTGGACGCCGAGGGCCGGCTGGGGAAGGTCCTGGCCAAGGCCGCCGGCTACCCCACCTACCGGACGATTCTGGCCGACGTCTACGACCTGGGGCACGGCATCTACGCCCCCGCCGCCCTGAAGGACGGGCTGGACAAGCTGGTCAACGACCGGGGCCTGGTCTCCGACTTCCCCGGCTACCGGCTGGCCCTCTCGGTGGAGCAGCGGCTGGACAAGGACTCCGCCGACTACGAGCAGGAAATCGCCCAGCGCCTGACCGATGTGTACGGCTCCCCCGTGGAGGCCTACTACCAGCTCTACCTCCTGGACGCCCGGCGGCCCATCAAGGGCTCCGACCTCACCGACTCCCAGTACACCCGCGAGCGCCAGCAGGGCCTGCCCGCCGTGAGCTTCTCCTTCAACTACACCGGCGCCGAGGCCTTCCGCGAGGTCACCGGCACCCACGTGGGCAACCAGCTGGCCATCGTCCTGGACGACGAGGTCATCTCGGCCCCGGTCATCGAGGAGGAAATCCCCGGCGAGGGCATCATCCGGGGCAACTTCACCGTGGACCGGGCCAAGGACCTGGCCATCAACCTGCGCAACGGGGCCCTGCCGGTGGCCCTGAACGTGGTCATGGAGGACACCATCGGGCCGAGCCTGGGCTCGGACTCCATCAAGTACGGGGTGACGGCGGCGCTCGTGGGGCTCCTGTTGGTGATGGGCTTCATGAGCTTCTGGTACCGCTTCTCCGGCGTCATCGCCGTGGTGGCCCTGCTGTTCAACATCGTCCTCATCATCGCCGCGCTGGCCATCTTCGGCGCCACCCTCACCCTGCCCGGCATCGCCGGAATCATCCTCACCATAGGCATGAGCGTGGACGCCAACGTGCTCATCTTCGAGCGCATCCGCGAGGAGCTGCGCAAGGGCGTGCGGCTGCAGGAATCGGGCACGGTCAAGCCCGCGGTGGCGGTGGCCACGGCCATCAACGCCGGCTACGACAAGGCCTTCATCACCATCCTCGACGCCAACATCACCACGCTCATCACCGCCGGTGTGCTGTACGTCCTGGGCACGGGTCCCATCCGCGGCTTCGCGGTCACGCTGGCCATCGGCATCGCGGCCAGCATGTTCACCGCGCTCGTGGTGTCCCGGGCGATTTTCGATTACCGCGTGCGGCGCCGCCACCTGGAGAAGCTCTCCATCTAGGCCGCCGCGCCTGATGGTTGGTTCAGACAAGGGGTTTCGCTAGGAGCGTAGCTCGCTGCGCTCGGATTATCCCCTGTAACCGCCCCGAACGGACGCCTCAATCGGGCAAGGGGGTTTGGACTTGCAGATTTTCACCGACACCCATTACGACTTCATCGGCCGGCGGAGAATCGCCTTCATCATCTCCGGGGCGCTCATCCTGGCGGGCATCGTCAGCTTCATCATCCAGGGCGGGTTCAACCTCGGCATCGACTTCACCGGCGGCGTGCGGATTCAGGTCAAGTTCGCCCAGGCCGTCTCCACCGACGACCTGACGAAGATCCGCGGTGGGCTGGACATGGACGTCTACACCCAGGGCGCCGTCGCGGACGAGGTGGTCATCCGCAACAAGGTGGAGAGCACCGGCGATGCCCTGGCCGCCGCCATCGTCCACCGGCGCGAGACCGTCGGGCCCTTCAAATCCTTCGACGACCTCGCCAAAATCAAGGACTTCCCCGCCGCGTACCTGGAGTTTTTCCGGGAGAACTTCGACCTGGACGAGAACCCCTTCGCGGTGACCGTCGGTTCGGAATCCAGGCCCGCCCTCAACACCGCCGACGCGCGGGTGCTGTCCACCACCATCGAGCGGATGATCGAGCGGTCGACCCGCGGCAACATCAGTAAGGTCCTCACCGAGCTGCGTCCCCCGATGGGGCTGCCGGCCGGTGTGTCCGCCGCCGACCGGTTGAACCTCAACGCCCCCAACTCCCGCTCGGAGTACGTGAAGCTCCTCGAGCCGCTCCTGGGCGCCCAGGACGCCGGGCGCCTCGCCGACGCCTTCGCCGGGGCCCGCAACCTGGGCGGCATCCAGACCATGCGCCTGCTGGCGGACACCGCCGAGATCGAGCGGCTGGCCCGAGGGGCGGGGCTCGACTCCGCGGCGGTCCAGCGGCTCCTCGACGGCTCCTACGTCTCCGGCTTCGAAATCCAGAGCGTGAACGTCATCGGCCCCAAGGTGGGCGAGGAGCTCGGCTCCGCGGCCATCTACTCCATCATCGCCGCCCTGGTGGGGCTCCTGCTGTACATCTCCCTGCGCTTCGAGTTCGCCTTCGCCCTGGGGGCCATCGTCGCCCTGTTCCACGACGTGCTCGTGACCCTGGGCATCTTCTCCCTCTTGGGCAAGGAGATTAACCTCGCCATCATCGCCGCCGTCCTGACCCTGGTCGGATACTCCCTGAACGACACCATCGTCGTCTTCGACCGCATCCGCGAGGACCGCAAGCTCCTGCGGCGCAAGGGCCTCGTGGAAATCGTCAACACCGCCATCAACGAGACCCTGTCGCGCACGGTGCTCACCTCGGGGACGACCCTGATCGTGACCCTGGTGCTCGTCCTCTTCGGGGGCAGCGTCATCCACGACTTCGCCCTGGCCCTGACCATCGGCATCGTCGTGGGCACGTACTCCTCCGTCTTCATCGCCGCGCCCTTCCTCATCGGCTGGTACCGGATGACCAAGAAGGCGGCCTGACCCGCCCGCACGGCTGAAATAAATGGCATCGCCCGAGCCTTTAGGGGAGACGGCCCCTTACCCTTCCATCTCGGGACACCTATGGAAGTCTTCAGGAACCTGGAAGCGGCGGACCACGAGCAGGTGGCCTTCTGCGTGGCTCCCGCCGCCGACCTCCGGGCGATAATCGTCATCCACAACACCACCCTCGGGCCGGCCATCGCCGGTATCCGCACCCTGGACTACCCCGACGAGGAGGCGGCCCTGGCCGACGCCCTCCACCTCTCGCGGGGGCTCACGTACAAGAGCGCCGCCGCCGGGTTGAACTACGGCGGGGGCCAGATAAACATCCTGCGGCAGTCCGTGGAGGGGAAGCGGGAGCCCGCCTTCCGGGCCCTGGGGCGCTTCATCCAGGGGCTGGGCGGGCGGATTATCGGCGCCCCCGACGTCGGCACCGGCGCCCTCGACCTGACCTACGTAGCCACCGAGACCGAGTTCGTCGCCGGCGTAACCCTCTTCGAGGGCTCCTTCGACCCCAGCCTGGTGACCGCCTCGGGCGTGATGATGGGCCTCGGAGTCTGCCTGGAGGCGACCGGCCGGGGGAAGGACCTGTCCGGGAAGACCGTGGCGATCCAGGGGGTGGGCGCCGTGGGCACCCTCCTCGCCGCCAAGTTCCTCGAGGCCGGGGCGAGGGTCCTGGTCCACGACCACAGCCCGGAGCGGCTGGCGAAGGTCCTCAAAAAGATGCCCTCCCTGGTCCCGATGGCGACCGAGGAGATGCTGGACGATTCGGTGGACGTGTTCTGCCCCTGCGGCCGCGGGGGCGTCGTCGGCCCCGACACCCTGGACGCCCTGGCCGGGAAAATCGTCTGCGGCGCGGCGAACTCCCAGCTCGACCCGGCCTGGCACGACTACTCCGAGCTCGCCGAGCGAGAAATCACCTACGCCCCGGACTTCGTGGTCAACTCCGGCGGGCTCATCAGCGTCGTCGGGGAGCTGGAGCATCACCCCGACCAGTGGGTCTTCGCCAAGATGAGGCAGATTCCGGACCTGTTGCGGGAGGTCTTCGCCCTGGCCTCCGCCGAGGGCATTTCCACCGTGGAGGCGGCGGTGCGGCTGGGCGAGCGCAGGATAAAGGCCATCGCGTCCCTGGCGCACAGCTACGTGCCGCGCAAGGGGAAGGGGTAGGGGGCGAAACGGGGAGACGGCGTGCCCGAGTGGACCGACAAGCTATTCTTCGGGGACAACCTGGACATCCTCCGGCGGCACATCGGCGACGAGTCGGTGGACCTGGTGTACCTCGACCCGCCGTTCAACTCCAAGGCCGACTACAACGTGCTTTTCAAGGAGGTGGACGGGACGCCGTCGGCGTCGCAGTTCCAGGCGTTCACCGATTTCTGGCACTGGGACGAGAATTCCGCCCGGGCGTACCACGAGCTGGTGACCGGCTCCGACGCGCCCCCGGCGCTCGTTGATTTATTGCAGGGCTTCGAAAGGTTCCTGGGGCACAACGACATGTTCGCGTACCTGGTGATGATGGCGCCGAGGCTGGTGGAGCTGCGGCGGGTGCTGAAAAACACGGGGAGCATCTACCTCCACTGCGACCCGACGGCGAGCCACTATCTCAAGATGGTGATGGATGCGGTGTTTGGTATCAAGAATTTTCGCAACGAAATTATTTGGCAGAGGAAAA
>CAZNZF010000047.1:14486-14751 GCA_964577465.1 uncultured bacterium
TTTGAAGTTGTTACTGGATGCAGTATTTAACTCGCAGAATTTTTTGAACGAGCTTGTTTGGTACTACCGTGGTGCCGGAACACCAAAAAATGCACGTGCACGAAGACATGACATAATACTGTTATATGCTAAGAAAGAAGGGGAACATTTTTTCAATCCTGATCCTATACGTCAGCCTTACGCGGACGCGACAGTAGAACGATTTAATCACTATATCGGTAATGTGCGCGGTGATAAAGACTTTGGTGTCCAAAAACTTCACCCA
>CAZNZF010000048.1:0-14054 GCA_964577465.1 uncultured bacterium
CGTGATGCCGTAGGGCGGGGATTCCGATCCCCGCCGCTTTTTTTCAATGACAGCCCTCACCTCCATCCCCTCTCCCACGGGGAGAGGGGGGCCGCCGGTTGGTCAGGCGTTGACCAGCCCCACGACCCACAGCGCCCAGAACGCCAGCAGCAGCCCGCCCCAGAAGAGCGCCTTCGGGCCGATGAACTTGATCTCGGGCGTCACGGCCCGGCGCAGGAATCCGAAGGCGCAGCCGATCCACCCCAGAAAGCCGATAACCACGGCCGCCGACCAGAGGCTCATTCCTCACCCTCCGTCCCGCCGTCGCCCTCCCCGGCGAAAATTTTACTAATCTCTCCGGCCGCCTCCGCGGAAATCCCGGTGAAATCGTCGTCGGCGAAGAGCACCAGCAGCAGGTTTCCCGCGACGGTCCACCGTAGCGGCTGACCGGCCTCATCCTCCCAGTGTTCCCCGGCCTCGCGGGCCTTCGGCTCGTCATCGAAGGTCCAGAACAGGAGGTCCACCCCCACCAGGTCGCAACGCAGCGCCCGACCGCCGTTGGCGCCGTACTGGTTCGGGTCGGGGTTGACGATGGCCGTCAGGGGGTAGCGGGAATCCTCGAGCCGCTCCACGACCCGGTCCAGGTCGCGCTGCGAATCCCACATGTGGAGGACGACGTCCGGCGGAGCGGCGCCGGTCTGGGAGCCCCCGTGGGCGATCGGCGGCTCGTCCCTCATGCAGCCGGCGGCCAAGAGGGATAGGATTATCACGGCCGCGGGAAACCGCCGGGCCGCGCGCTCAGAGAACCGACCGGCCACGGGCTCGGCCGACCCTTCTCTTTTTTTCGTGTCGGATGCGGGTCGGTTCATGCCGGGCGGATTAGAAATCCTCCAGACTGGGGACCAGCAGGATGGGGACGTTGGTCAGCCGCGACAGCTCCGTGATGACCTCGTCGGGGGCGTTGTCGTCGGGTCCCAACCCGAGGGTGATGACGTCGGCCTCCTCCTCGGCGGCGACCTGGGCGATGACCTGGGGGGCGCGGCCGATGCGCAGGAGCGTGCGGACGTTGATTTTGGCCCCCTTGACGTCGTACAGCGAGAGCGCCCAGTCCCCGTCCTGCCACCGGCTCTCGTCCTCGATGACGTGGAGGACCAGGAGCTCGGCGCCGAGGTGCTCGGCCACGTGGATGATGTAGGCGCCCTTGTGCCTTGCCGGGACGCTTCCCGAGGTGGTGGCCAGAATCCTCAAACGTCGGCCGCCCTTGCGACCGAAGATTCCAAGGATACCCTTTTTCAAAGACCCTCCCCCTGCGTTTTAGTGGAAAGGAGCCGTGACCGACCGCAGGCCCATTATAGCCCAGCCGGGAGCCGTTGGCAAACCCGAACGCTTGACAGGGGGGGGGCTCCGGGTTAAGCTTTTAACGTGGCAAATCCCTGGCTCATCCGCTTCTGGTCCCTGTGTTCCCTCTTTCTGGCGGCTCTGGGGGCCCTTCTGGGGCTCCTTCCCTTCACCACGGCCTGGGGCGTCGTCCTGTTGTCGGTCTCCCTCGTCTCCGGCGCCGTGCTTCTCGTGATGGGCCGGGGTCGCTTCGGAGAAGCCTGGCCCGGGGCCGCCCGGTTTTTCGGCTGGTGGAACGTGGGCCTCGCCGTCTTTGCCCTGGTGTTGAGCCTGGTGCTCACCGGCGCCTTCGCCGGCTGCGAGCGCATGGTCGAGGGCGCGGCCGAGGAGGCGCACAGCCGTGAGGTCGTGGGTGAGTGAGAGGAGGTCCGCGTGACGGGAGATGATTACGGCTCCGCCGTTGCAGATATTCAGCAACTCCGTCGCAGATACACGGTCCGGGCGCTCGGGACGGCCGCCCTCACCGCGGCGCTCCTCGGCCTCCCCGCGGCCGCGAATTACCTGGTGCCGGTCTTCTTCCAGGATTACCTCGAGCCGTGGTTCTGGCCCGCCCTGGCCGCCTTCGCCACCCTCGTCGCCCTCATCCGGCTCTTCACGCTCGGCCGGCGCGCCGGTGAGGCGAGGCCTTTCCGCGCGACACTTCGGGGGATGGTCTTCCTAGCGCCGGATAACCAATCCGCGCGGTCGGTCCTGCCCGCCGTCGTCTGGCCGATCTGGGTGGCGGCGCTCGTGATGGGATTCCGCGCCTGCGGGCCGCTCTCGGTCTGGCCCGGTGCCGCCCTGCCCCTGGGGGACGAGGCCGTCTCCCTGGTGGCCCGGCTGAGGCTCACCGTCCCCTTCATCATCTGGCCCGTGACGAGCCTGGCCCTGGCCGTCGCCGCGCTCACCGTCGCGCTCAAGAGGAGGCTTCCCGTCGTCCTGTCCCTCGTCGCCGCGGTGCTGTCCCTGCTGTTCATCGCCGGGGACTTCATCCTGCGCTCGGTGGGAGCCCGAATAAACGCGAACTCCGAACAGATGCTGGAGGATGAAATCCAACGGATGATAGAGGAGGCGAAGACGGATTGACGCAATCCATTGACAGTTAATCTATTCTACATTAAAATCTCTTTTGGATTGTCGGACTAGTCCGCATCCGGTGGCCCGCAGGGGTGTCGCGTGGCGGCTCGGGTTCACATCAAGAACATTCAGGAACCGTGAAGAAGCTCAGCGTATTCATCGCCAAGGGCGGCACGGGCAAGACGACCACCGCGGTCAACCTGAGCGCCGGGCTGGCCGAGCGCGGCAAGCGGGTCGTCCTGGTGGACGCCGACCCGCAGGGTTGCGTCTCCTCCTACTTCAACATCGAGCCTACCGGCGGGCTGGCCGAGCTCATCCTCGGCGAAAAAATCAAGCTGGTGCGGCTGCGCAATAACTTCGTGGTGATGACCTCCGGCGGGTCCCGCCTGTGGGACGTGACCGGCAAGCTCAGCCAGACCCCCGACCGCTACACCCACGTTTCGAAGGCCTTCGCCAGGCTGCGCGATTGCGATTTCATCGTCTTCGACTGCGCGCCGAGCCTGGACGTGCTGACCTACAATGTGCTCAGCTACACCGACAACGTGCTCGTCCCGGTCTCCATGGACTATCTCTCCGCCCTGTCGGCGGTGGAGACGGTGAACGCCATCCACCAGTTCAAGGAGACGGGCAACTGCCGGGTGTTCGGCGTGCTCCCCACCTTCTACGACAAGCGCACCCGGATGTCCCGGATAATCCTGCGGATGATCAAGGACCACTTCGGCAAGTTGGTGACCGAGACCATCATCCGGACCAACACCCAGATAAACGAGGCCCCGAGCACCGGCTCCACCGTTTTCGAGCACGCGCCGTACTCCTACGGCGCCGCCGATTACCTGAACCTCGTGGACGAGATAGACTCGCGGCTCTAGGCCCGCGGTCGGGTCGGGCGGTGTCGGTCGAGCGTGGAGGCGCGCTCAAGAGGGCGGGTGATTTCTGAGGTACTTTCTACCCCGGGAAGAGGGTATCCAGCTCGGTCTGTTGCGCAGCGTTTAGGCCCCGGCACCTGATGCCCCGGGAAAAAAGAAGCGCGCGACCGGCGACCGAGCGGCAGGCTCGCATCGGGTGGAATTCCCGGGGTACGGAAATTGCTGTTCACATCGGACCGAAAAGCTGGTAATCTTTCCCCTGTGCATCCGGGTCCCAGGACGGCGGTAGAGCGCCGGGCGGCCTGGAGGACCTGCATCGATCCCCGGTTTTCTAGCACGTTCAGGACCGGTCCGGATTTCGTTTCACGGCGGCAGGCCTGTACGGCACAGGCGCAACGTCCGTGACGGACCGCACCGGCCTAGGACCGAATCTTCTGGAGGGATAGATGGCCCCAGGAAAGGCCAAGAACGGTGAAGCCGTGATGGAGATGATTATCCTGAAGCGGCGGGTGCACTGGTCGGAGCGCGGCTTCAGCATCCTGTTCTCCTGGGTGATGATCGCCCTGATCGTCGCCGGAGGATTCTTCACCTCGCAGATCATCACCCTGTTCGAGAGCTACGGGGTCTATCTGGACTTATCCATGGTGGTGTTCTGGATTCTCGTGATCCCGTTCATCGCCAATATATACGTCACGCGTCTGTCCCAGCCTTTCTACGCCGTGACCGATACGCGGGTGGTCATGACGAAGCCGTACTCGAAGGATGTGGCCGTGGCTCTCCCCCTGAATGAAATCGTCCGGGCGGAGATAGTCTCGAAACGCGGCGGTTCAGGCAACGTAAATATCTACACCAGCGTGAACAGCGGCAACCGCCTGTTGATAACCAACGAGGGGGAGTTCGGCGTCGCCTCGATGGCGAACGTGGCCAAGCCGGAGAACTTCGTCAACACGCTCAACGCCGCCAGACGCAGCCTGAGCATGGGCGGCGAGTAAAAAGCGTACCGTTCAGGTCTGGGGTCGTTCATGGGGCAAATCGAGTGTCCATCCTGCGGTCGGTCCATCTCCGCGGATTCCACCACCTGCAAGTACTGCGGCGAACCGGTGAAGACCACGCCGGTCGTCGAGTCCACCATTTCCAATACAGTCACCTGCCCCGGATGCGGCCAGACCATTAAGTCCGGCCTGGAGGTCTGTCCCCACTGCGGTTTCGAGCGGAAGGTCGTGAGGAAGAAGGCGCCTCCGAAGACTAAGCCGGAGAAGGCTCCGCCCCAGGTCATCATCCCCCGGAAGAAGGCCGCCGTCGAAGCGCCTCCGGTCGCAAGCGCCGCTCCGCCTCCCCCGGAAGCGAAGGCCGCCCCGCCTACACCGGAGGTCAAGGCCGCTGAGCCGAGCGTGGCCCCGGCAGCTAAACGAAGCGAAGCGGTTCGCGCGCCGGCAAAATCGGGGCCGACCACCACGGCCAGGGAACCCCGGACACGGACCCCCGAGCCGCCGACAAAAATCGACCAGGAGCGCATAGACGCCACGAGGCACACTTCCGCCACCGCGGAGCTGCCGCCGCCTCCGGGCCTGGACTCCGACTACCTGCCGGAGCGCCCCGAGGGTCTGGCCTCCAGCAAGATCCATGTCTTCCTCCGCGGCCTGCAGCTAGCCGTCAAGCCCATGGAATACCCGGCCCTCATCTCCAACATCCGCTCCCACAAGGTCAAGCTCAACGATTTCATCTTCGACGAGGCGCGGAAGGGCTGGCGGACCATCGCCGACATGTTCAACCTGCCCGAGATGGAGTGAGACCGCGGTTCGAGTCGGCGGCGGCGGCGTGTTGACCTTGACTTACACCGGGCCCGGCCCGGTTTTTCAACACGGAGCGGCGCGCCGGGCGGGACGAGGTGACGCCCGGGCGAAACGAAAACGGCACTGCCGCAGATGAGCTTCTCCCCGTTCAAGACACCCCGGAGACTGGCGGTCTTCGTTTTACTGACCGCCGCGGGACTGCTGGCGGCGGCGCATCTGGCCGTCGGCTGGATCTGGCCCGCGGGCGACGAGGCGCGGGGGCTCCGGGAGAACCTGCGGGCCGCGGGAGTCGGCCTGAGTTGGGAGACCGCCGGGCGCGACCTGGCGCTCAACCTGGTCCTGGAGGGTGTCGAGCTGGGCGGGCTCCCCGTCGGGCGGCTGACCCTGGGGGCCGACAGGATGTCCCTGGAGGCGGCGGTCCTCGGGGCGGACGAGCTGGCCTCGCTCGCCGGGACGGCACGGGCGTTGGGGAAGAGCGGACTGTCGCTCGATGGAACCCTGGACCTGGGCCGGAATCTCGCCCTCGTCGGCGTGTGGGGCGGCGTCGTCCGGGACGACGGTCTCACGCTCGCCGGGGATGCCGTCCTCACCCGCCGGGGGTGTGAGCTCGAGACCTACACGTCATTTCACCTCACCCGTGGGGCGATTTACCTCATCCTGGAGACTGAGGGGAGCCTGGTCGTGGGGCGGCTGGACTCCGGTGGCTTTTTCTTCTCCCCCCGTCTGGAGGCGGCCGAGCTCACCGAGTTCTGGGGCGGTGACCCGGTTCAGGCGGGCGGAACCGTCTGTGCCGTGGGCCGGCCCGGCGAAAACCGCTGGCTCGTCTGGGGCTCGGGCTTCGCGTTGCGCCGGCGGGGGGCGCCCGAGGAATTTTCCTGCGGGCCTTTCTTCTTCGAGTACGACGGGGGGGACTGGACCGCCTGGCTGTCCGGCACGGGAACGGCCCGTGGAACGGACGGCGGGCTCGCCGAGCTTTCCCTCGCCGCCGACCTGGACGTCCGCCACCTGGCCCGGTCGGTGCTCCCCCTGGGCAGCACGGGAGCCGGTAAGGTCGAGTGCGAGATTTTCTTCCACAGTGGGCAAGCGCCGCGGCTCTCCCTCACCGCCGAGGGGGTCGCCCTGAATCTTCCCGACGGGACGCGCCTGTCCCTGGATGGCGCCCTGTCACTGACGGACGGCGTCCCCCGGGCCGATTGCCGCTTCGACACGGGCGGCGGCCGGCTGGAGTACTACGTCGGCGAAGACGGGAGCGCGAGCCTGGCCGGGGAGGGCGTCGCGCTGGACGCCGCCTGGCGCGGCGGGCTGAAGCTGTTCGAGGTCATCCCCCCGCTGGGGCTGCTGGATTTCGAACCGCTCATCGCCCCCCCGAAACTGGCGGTGGAGCTGCCCGACTGCCGCTGGGGCGACTCGCCGCTGGGTCGGGTGGAAGGCGTCGTCAACCGGGGGGCCGGCGGCTGGACCGCCGACCTGACCCTGGATACGGACGGTGGTCGGGCGAAGTGCGTCTGGCGCCTGGACCCGTTCGGCGGCCAGCGGATTAAAGGGAGCTTCCGGAATCTCCCCCTCGCGCTCGTCCGCGCCCTGGGGGCCGAAGAGGTCGGGCTCGCGCCCACCGGCGGGCGGATGGATGGAAGCCTGGAACTGACCCTGCGGGGGGCCGTGCCGGATTCCCTGCGCCTGGACCTCACGGCGGTCGGGATGGATGCGCCGCTGCCGCCGTTCTTGAACTCCCTGTGGCGCTGGGCGGACACCGGCGCCGACCCGCCCGTGCTCACCGGGGCGGGGCTCGATTTATCCTGGAACCTCCGTGGCGGCGAGCCCGGTGAAATGGCCCTCCGCTTGACCTCCCCCGACCTGCGTGTTACTTTAAGCCCCGGCAGCCGGGCGGCCTGGGCGGGTGCGTTGGACGTCTCCGGGCGCCTCGAGGTGCCGCCGGGGGTGGCCCGGCGGATGTCGGAACGGGGCGTCCTGGTATTCCGCACCCCGAGCGGCTGGGGCGCGGTGCCCTTCCATCTGGGCGGGACCTGGGCCGACCCGCAGCCCCGTCTCGACCTCTTGCAGTCCCGGTTCCTGGCCGCCTCCGAGCCGCCGCCGGGGACGGTGGGCTGGTAGGGCGGGAAGTCGGTCGGCCGCGCTCGGGGGGTCGGTCTCACCCTTGGGGAATAGAGGCCGGTTTTCCGCACGAAGCAACCTCTGGAGTCCACCCCATGCCCTTCGGGGACAATAGCCGAGCCGCGTCGGGTAAAATGAACCTGGCGCCCGTCCTGGCCGAGGCGATAGACATCGCCCGGGAGGCCGGGGCGCTTTTGTGCGACCTCTTCTCCAAACCCCGCGACGTGGGGTACAAGGGGAAGATAGACCTCGTCACCGACGCCGACCGCGCCTCCGAGGAGCTGATTCTGGGACGCCTCGCCCGGGCCTTTCCCGACCACGCCGTCCTGGCCGAGGAGTCCGCCGGCGGCCGGGTCCCCCGACCCGACCCACCGCCCCGTCACCTGTGGCTGGTGGACCCCCTGGACGGCACGACCAACTACGCCCACGGGCTGCCCATCTACGCGGTCTCGATCGGCTTTCTGGTCGAGGGGGCGCCGGCGCTCGGGGTGGTGTACGACCCCTCCCGCGACGAGCTCTTCCACGGCGGGGTCGGCCTGGGCGCCTACCTGAACGACCGGCCGATTCGGGTCAGCGCCGAGGCCGACCTCGAGCGGTCCATCCTGGCCACCGGCTTCCCCTACGACCTGCGGGTCTCCCGTGACAACAACCTGGACCATTTCACCCGGTTCAGCTACGCTACCCAGGCCATCCGGCGTCTGGGGTCGGCGGCCCTCGACCTGTGCTACGTGGCCTGCGGGCGGCTCGACGGCTTCTGGGAACTCAAGCTCCACCCGTGGGACACGGCGGCGGCGGCGGCCTTCATCCCCGAGGCGGGCGGGCGGATGACCGATTACGCCGGCGGCCCCTTCGACGTCTTCGGCCTCCAGACCGTGGCCTCGAACGGTCTTATCCACGGGGCGCTGATCCGGGTCATCGCCGGGGAAGAATCGTAAAGGAGCGACTATGCGGTGGACGGCGCTTCTTCTCGGCTGGACCGCGGCCCTCCTCCTGTCGTGCGGCGGTGAAAAGGAACCTCCGGCCGGGGAGGTCCTCGACCTCACCGCGCCCCCGGACGGCGGAGTCGTCGTCCCCGCCGAGGTGCCCACCGCCGAACGGTACGCCGAGGTGGCCGAGGGCCCGCTGAACCTGCGCGAGGGGTCCACCGTGGATGCGGCGGTCATCGTCCAGCTACCCGTCCGGGCCCGGGTGGAAATCCTGAGCGAGGGGCGCGAACAGACCATCGGGGAGGATACCGACCGCTGGTACGAGGTGCGCACCGCCGACGGAAAGCACGGCTACGTCTTCGGGGCCTTTCTGACGCTGGACGCGCCGGCTCCGGCCCAGGGGACTCCCGCCCCCCCGACCACGATGGAGTTGCCGGATTCCGCGACTCCGATTCCCGGGGACCTCGGGCCCGTCGAGCTTCTGGGCTTGTCCGAGGAGGCGGAGACGGCGGGCCGGCTGGCCGAGGCCGCGGATTACCTGGCGGCGGCGCTCTGTGCCAACCCGGAGAACGTCAAGGGCTACTTCCACCTGAGCGATTTGTACTTCGAGCTGGAGCGCTACGCCGACGCCGCGACCGCCCTGGAGAACTACATCGCCCGCGAGCCGGACAGCTTCTGGGGGCACAACAACCTGGGCCTGGCCTGCATCCGGGACAGGAACTACCCCCGGGCCATCGCCGTGCTGGAGCGGGCGGTACAGCTCCAGCCCGAGGGTCGCACCGGGGAGTCCGGAAAAGAGGCGGTGCGGCTGGCCTATCGCAACCTCATCGCCGCCTACCATGCCAATCGGGACACCGAAGGCGCCGAGCGGGCGCGTCAGCGGATGGACGCCCTGTAGCATGCCCACCCTCAACGAGCGATTCGCATTCCTGCCGCGCTTCCGCTGCGAGGATGTACCCGCCGCGGGGGGGCGGGTGGAGCTCGTCGGCGAGGAGGCGCACCACGCACTTCGCGTGCGGCGCCTGCGCCCCGGCGACCCCCTGGCGCTCGTCGACGGTCGGGGGACCACCGCCCGGGGCGAAATCCTCCACCTCACGGCGGGCGGGTTTCTCGTCGGAATCGAGGAGACGGCGGAGCGGCTGGGCGAGTTGCCCGTGAAAATCGTCCTGTACCAGGCCCTGGTCAAGCACCGCCGCTTCGAGGCGGCCCTGTACATGGCGGTGGAGCTCGGTGTTTCCGCCGTCATTCCGCTGGTTTCCGAGCGCAGCGTGGCTCGGCCGAACGCGGAGCGGCTGCCGGAGCTCCTGTCGCGCTGGCACCGGGTGGCCTGGGAGGAGACGAAGCTCTGTGAGCGCAGCGTGGTCCCGGCGGTGGGGGCGCCGGTGGACTTAGAAACGGCGGTCAACTGCAGCGCCTGCAATTATAAAATCTTCCTTACCCCGCGCCGCGGGGCCCCGGCCCTGGACCGGCTGGTGGAGAACCTCGGCGCGGCCGAGGGGGAACGAATCGCCCTGGTCGTAGGACCCGCGGGCGATTTCACCGACGAGGAGCTCGCCTATGCCCTGGACCGCGGCTGCCGGGAGGCGAGCCTGGGCGACCGGCTCCTGCGGAGCGAGGTGGCGGGGGTGGCCGCCGTGACGGCGACCCTGGCCGGCCTGGGCGCCCTCGAGGAATACAAGGGATAGACGGGGAGAGATTCCATGCCCGACTGCATCTTCTGCCGAATCGTCGCCGGGGAGATTCCCTCGACCAAGGTTTTCGAGGACGAGCGCTACTACGCCTTCCGGGACATCAACCCCAAGGCGCCGGTGCACTTCCTGGTCATCACCCGGGAGCACATCGACGGGGTGGCGGACATGGAGGGGCGCGAGGAGCTCCTGGGCGGCCTGGTGACCACGGGGGTCAGGCTGGCCGCCGAGCTGGGCCTCACCGACGCCGGTTACCGGCTGGTGCTGAATCAGGGGGCCGACGGGGGGCAGAGCGTGCCCCACGTCCACCTCCACGTCCTCGGCGGGCGCGCCCTGGCCTGGCCGCCGGGGTAATGGACAGCCTGCGCGTCATATTTTCCCCGCCCGGCGACGCCCGGTGGAACATGGCCGCGGACGAGACCCTCCTCGCGGGGGTCATCGGAGGCGGGACCGGTCCTACGCTGCGACTCTACTCCTGGAGCCCGCCGGGGATAAGCCTGGGACATTTTCAGCCGGCGGGCATGGCGGACCTCGGGGCCTGCGCACGGCACGGGGTGGAGGTGGTGCGGCGGGTCACCGGCGGCGGAGCGGTTTTCCACCACGGTGATGTGACCGCCTGCCTGGTCTGCCCGGCGGGTTTACTACCCTGCGGTGTCCGGGAGAGCTACCGCCTCTTGTCCGAGGCCCACGCTGCGGCGTTGCGTTCGGTGGGCCTGGACGCCGGGGTGGGCGGCGAGGCCGCGCCGCTACCGCACCGGCTGCGTCCGGGTTACGACTGCTTCGCCAGGCTCACCGAGTGCGACGTGGCCGTGGGCGGGGTGAAGGTGGCGGGGAGCGCCCAACGCCGGAAGGGCGGAGCGGTCCTCCACCACACCAGCGTCGTCTGGGAGCCGCAGCCGTCGGAGCTGCTGGCCGAGCTTTTACCCGGAGCCGCGTCCCTCGGCCGTCCGGCGGCGGTGCAGGAACTCGTCCCGGGGGCCGACCGTAGGGGATTCGAGGAGATCCTCGCCGGCGGGATCGCCCGGGCCCTCGGCCTGGAGCCGCGTGTCGGCGGCCTGACCGGAGACGAAACGACGGACGCCCGGCGTTTAGCTGAAAAGAAGCGTTCGGAAACCGAGCGAAGCGAGCTATACCCCCGGTAAATTGCCTGACCGGGGCGGGACGCCCCTTTACGTACCACTGCGAGGTTCCATGAAATTTAAACCGGCCCTGCTCATTTTTCTACCGCTCCTCCTGTCCTGCACCGGCGGCCCCCCGGTCGGGGACCAGGATTACATAGTCGCCCGCGTGGGCGACGCCACCCTGACCCGCCGCGAGGCAGGACGCCTGCAGATAGAGGCCAAGCAGGGCAGCCTGGTCTTCCCCACGGTGGAGAGCGTGGTGGAAAGCTGGGTTCTAGACCAGCTCGCCTACCAGGAGGCCAAGCGCCAGGGGATAGACAGGGAGGAGGAGATCGCCTGGACGTTGGAGCGCCAGGCGGTAATCCTTCTCCGGACCGCCCTGGTCAAGCGGGAGGTGCTGGACCGGCTGCCCCCGGTGACCGAGGCCCAGGCCGTAGAGTTCTACGAAAAGCACAGGGAGGATTTCCGGGCCAAAGAGCCGCTGGTGTGGGTCTGGATGATCGACCGCAACGACGAAAAGAGCGCCTGGGAGGTTCTCAGCCGCCTGAATCCCGACGGCTCAAACTTCCGCGCCGAGGCTCAACTCTGGAGCCAGGGCGTGTCCCAGCCCAAGGGCGGCGACCGGGGCTA
Source organism: uncultured bacterium (assembly GCA_964577465.1). Classification (GTDB taxonomy): domain Bacteria; phylum RBG-13-66-14; class RBG-13-66-14; order RBG-13-66-14; family RBG-13-66-14; genus RBG-13-66-14. The sequence goes on from CAZNZF010000048.1 coordinate 11,570, forward strand.
CCTCGGCCAGTCGAGGCTCAAGCCCGAGTTGTGGGCCGTCTGCCAGGCGATTCCACTGGGGAAGGTCTCCGCGGTGATTCCCTACCGGCAGGGCAACATGACCCTCTACGCCATCGTCCTGGTCAAGGATCGGATCGACACCGGGGAGTTCCAGAAACCGGAGGGGGTGGGGTACGACCTGTTGAAGGAGCGGGCGGCCGCGGAGCTGTACCGTGAGGCGCTCGAAAACTACATGGACGGCCTGCGCAAGAGTACTACGGTGTACGTGGATTCCGACGCAATTGCCAAGCTGGACGCCGAGGCGGCGCGGACCGAGCGGGAGATAGAGAATCCGGTGCCCATCCTGGAGGAGCAGTAAAAAAAAGAACGCGGCCCCGGGCCGCGCTTTTTCATCGCCGGTCCACGGCCTCTTTCACGAGGGCGCCCCGGGTCTCGCCGGCCAGAAGGCGCGGCAGAATCGTACGGTCTCCCCGAGTCAGCGCCGCCTGCCACAGCGCCTGGCGCGGTGATTCGCCGGTGAATGACCCGACGCCTGCCCGGCGAAGTGCGCCCGTGAGTAGCTCCCGCCTCCGCCGCAGCTCCCGCTCCTCCACGAGCGGTGTATCGGCCAGCGGCGTGCCGGGCTTGGGGACGAAGGGGGAGGCCGACACCGTCAGGCGCGTCCGGCCGCACCTTTTTTTAATCCCCGTAATTAGTGAACCGGCGGCGCGGAGGTCGTCGTCGGTCTCCCCGGGCAGGCCGTACATCAGGTACAGCTTGAGCCCGTGTGCCCCGGCCCCCCGCGCGGCGTCGGCGGCGGCGAGGAGGTCCCCGTCACCGAGCCCCTTGCCCAGCGCGTCGCGCAGGCTCTGTGAGCCCGCCTCGGCGGACAGGGTCAACGTCCGCTGGCCCAGCTCCACCAGGAGGCGGGCCGTCTCCCCATTCAACAGGTCCGCCCGGAGTGAGCTGGCCGTGGCCCGCAGGCCTCTCTCCTTCAGCCACCGGAGGAGGGCGCGGAATCCGTCCCCCTCGGCGACCGCGGCCCCGACGAGCCCCACCCGGTTCACGCCCAGGTCCTCCGTGCTCTTGAGAATCTGCTCCCGCAGGGCGTCGGGCTCGGCCGGTCGGAAGCCGCTCGCCGTCCAGCACACGGCGCAGAAACGGCACCTTCGGGGACAGCCGCGCCCCAGCTCCACCAGCGCCGTCTCGCCGAAGTGCCCTGCGGGGTGCACCGTTTCGCTGGCCGCGTAGGAGCGTGACGTCCAGAGCTTCCGCTCCCCGGTTGCGCCGATGGCGTCCACGTGGAGGCCGAATCTATCGAAGAGCGACCAGGCCTCCTCCCTCGTCTGGGGCGGGTTTTGAAAAATCCCCTCCAGCACCGACGGCAGGGCGGCCTCGGCGTCTCCGAGGTAAACCGCGTCGAAGAAGGGCGCCAGCGGCAGCGGATTCAGGCTCGGAGTGACGCCTCCGGCAATCAACAGCGGCCCGCCCCTCTCCCCGTGCCCGGCGATGAGGCCGGCGGAGCGGAGCGTTTCCAGAAGCGCCGGGTAGTCGTTCTCGAAGGAGACCGAGGCCAGCACGAGGTCGAAGGACCCGAGGGGGCGGCCCCAGGCGAAGGAGACCGGCCGGCCTTCCGTTCGGCCGAGGGCGTAATGCCGGTCGGCGGACCAGCCGGGGGCGTCGTCGGCCAGCGCCCACACGCGCTGGTGGCCCAGGTTCGCCAGGCCGGACGCGTAGTCGTTGCCCCAGACGACGCAGGCGGAAAGCGGCGTGCCGGGTCGGCTCCGGCGGCCCCGTTCGCTCTCCCTCAACCGGGCGACCTGGCGTTTCATGTCCCGGCGGGCTCCTTCGCGCGCGTTCCGAGGGACCAACCTTACCACCGCCCGGTCCTGCTGACAAGAACGCCTTGAAGCCGCCCCTTTTTCATCTTATACTGTGAGTAAAGTAGAAGTAAAGGCAAGGGGTTTAAACCCCCTGTCTCCTCCGTGTAAAAGGGAAGGGATGCGAAGGCTTCCCGTAATCGTGATTCTCCTCGCGGCGCTCTGGGCGTCCTCCGCGCCCGCGGGGACGCAGTGGGTCGTCGTCGAGGCGTACAGCCGCGGCGATTTCGACCGGCTCGCCCCGCTGGACCTGGACGTCCTGTCGTACAACACCTCCGACGGGCTGCACGTCCTGGCCACGGATTCGGACCTCGAGGCCCTGGCCTCCCTGGGCTACCGCTGGCGGGTGGTGGACTACGATTTCTCCCGGGTGCGCTTCAAGCCCCCGGGCGACGACTCCTTCCTCGGCGGCTACCGGACCGTCGACGAGATGGAAGCCGAGCTCGTCGGGCTGGCCGCCGACCACCCCGACATCTTCAGCCTGTTCAGCCTGGGTCCCAGCTACCTGGGTCGGGACATCTGGTGCATGAAGGTCAGCGACAACCCCACCCTCGACGAGGATGAGGGGGAAATTTTCGTCCACGGCAACACCCACGCCCGGGAGCTGATGACCCTCGAGATTCCCA
>CAZNZF010000049.1:0-13761 GCA_964577465.1 uncultured bacterium
ACGAACGGGCGGCACACGGAGTTGCCGCCCTACGTCAATTTTTCATTGTCCGTAATTGTAGGGCGGGGACCATACCCCGCCCTTAAAGGCAACCCCCAACCCGCCGGTCGGCTAGAACTCCGTCGAGCTGGTGAAGCGGAAGTCCTTGAACTTCACCGCCGGCACGCGGGAGCCGGAAAAATCCTCCGCAATTAAAAGCGTGTCGGCGGAGAGGGACTCGATGTTCGAGAAGGCGTGCAGCATGGACTCGGTGAAGCGCAGGTTCTTCACCGGCCGCGCGATTTTCCCGTCCTCGATGAGGAAGGTCCCGTCGCGCGTCATCCCGGTGAACAAAAGGTTCATCGGGTCCAGGAAGGGGTTCAGGTAGTGGAAGTGCGTAACCAGAAGGCCGCGCTTGGTGGAGGCGATCATCTCCTCCAGCGAGCTCTTCCCGCCGTCCATGAAGAGGTTCATCGGGACGGCGCCGTAGGAGGCGGAGACCGCGGGCAGGCCGTGGCCGGTGGACTCGGTTCCGACCATCTTCGCGCTGGTGCGGTCGTGGACCACGGCCTTCAGGACGCCCGCCTCGACCAGCGCCACGCGCTGTTTCGGCATCCCCTCGAAGTCGAAGGGGAGGGGGTTGCCGGTGGGGTCGGCCGCGTCGTCGATGAGGGTGAACTTCTCGTCGAAGAGCTTTTCGCCGATTTTATCGACGGCGAAGGAACGCCCCTCGGCGAAGGCCAGGCCGTTGAACCCGATGTAGGCCATCATCCCCAACAGGCCCGCCACGCCGCGATGCTCGACGATGACGTCGTAGGCCGCCGGCTCGAGGTCGGTGGGGTGCTGACCGTCGCGGCACTTCTCCGTGGCCCGGCGGCCGATGGCGGCGGCGTCCAGGTCCCGCACGTCCTTGGAGTCGTCGGCCGACCAGCCCGCCGATGTGCGCGACAGGATGGTGGTGTTGACCGCGGCCCGCGTGCCGCAGTGATAGGCCTCCAGCCCCAGCGAGTTGACCATCGCCACCTCGTTGCTCCCGGTGACGTAGGCCCCCGCGGCGTCGAAGCCGTACTCGTCGCTGGCGACGATTATCTTGGCCACCTCGTCGGCGCGGAAACCCGCCTCGGCCCGGTAGGTCTGCTCGACCCAGGCCTCCACCTCGGGGAACCGGGCGGGTCCGGGGAAGCCGGTGAAACGGGGGTTGGGCGGCACTATTCCGGCGGCCGCCGCCGCGCCCTCCACCGCCCGCGCCAGGCCCTCGTCGGACAGGTCGTTCGTCGTCACCATCCCGATGCGGTTGGCGTCCATCACGGCCCGGACGGTGACGGCCGCGTCCCGCTTGGAGATGTTCTGGTGGATGTAGGAGTTGGCGAAACGGGTCAGGTTCAGGTCGGAGGCGAAGAGGGAGACCTCGAGGGCGTCGGCTCCGCCGAGTTCCACGGCGCGGGAGAGGGTCTCCAGGGCTCGGTCGCGTCCAAGCATCATTTGGCAACACCTACCTTCACGCCGCGGAAGCGGGCCGGGGAGGTGCCGTGCCCGATGCGCATCACCTGCGTCGGCTCCCCCTTGCCGCAGTTGGGGGTCCCCCAGAGGAACCACTGGTCCCGGTCGCCGATGGCGTCGCAGGAGCCCCAGAACCGCGGGGTTTTGTCGTAGTACAGGGCGTTCTTCATCACGCGGCCCAGCTTGCCGTCCTCGATTTCCCGGGCGTACTCCACGCCGAACTGGAAGTTGATGCGCTTGTCGTCGATGCTCCAGCTCTTGTTGGTCGCCAGGAACAGGCCGTGCTTCACGCCGCCCACGAGGTCGTCGAAGGTGGCGTCCCCGGGCTCCAGGCAGACGCTGGTCATGCGGCAGATGGGGAAGTCGCTCCAGCTCTGGGCCCGGCAGGCGCCGTGGGACCCGCCGCCGTGGAGGTGCGCCGTGTCCCGGGTGGAGAGGTAATCGCAGAAGACGCCGTCCTTGACGATGTAGAACTTCTGCGCCGGGACCCCCTCGTCGTCGAAGGCGAAGTAGCCGAGGGAGCCGGGCAGGGTCGCGTCGGCGTAGATGTTGACGATGGGCGAGCCGTAGATGAAGCTGCCGCGTTTGTCCAGTGTCAGGAAGCTGGTGCCGGCGAAGCTCGCCTCCTGGCCGATGACGCGGTCCAGCTCCACGGCGTGGCCGCAGCTCTCGTGAATCTGCAACATCATCTGGGAGCCGTCGATGACGAGGTCCGTCTCGCCGGCGGGGACCTCGGGGGCGTGGACCAGCTCGATGGCCTCGGCGCCCACCCGGGGGGCGTTCTTCACGAGGTCCATCTCCTCGATGAGCTCCCAGCCCCGGGCCTGGTGCAGCCCGCGCGAACTGCAGGGGTAGGTGCGCCGCTGCATGTCCCCGTCGGCCACGGCGATGCAGGCCAGCCCGCCGCCGCACTCCACCTTACGCTGCTCGATGGCCGAGCCGATGGAGTTGACGAAGAACTTGTGCGTCTCCCGGGAGTGGATGAAGCCCTCGACCACCCGGATTTCGTCGCCGACGCGCATGGCCTCGGTGGCTTCCAACAGGAGGTCGGCCTTCTTCTCCAGGGGGACGTCGAAGGGGTGTATCCGGTAGGCGTTGGGCCAGTAGCCCACGTAGGCGTCGAGGCGGTCCAGGATGAGGGGGTCGCGCTTGACCGTGGCGGAGGCCCGGGCGATGCCCAGCGCCCGCGCCGCAGTCCGGCGCATCTCCTCCGGGGTCAGGTCGCTCGAGCAGGCGAAGCCGAAGGCCCCGTCGTAGACCACGCGAACGCCGAACCCCTTGTCGTACCCGCGGTTGGCCGACTGCACCGCCCCGTTCTTCACCGAGACATCCTCGGTTACCAGGTCCTGGTACCGGGCCTCGGCGTAGCTCGCCCCGTAGGTCAGGGCGTGGTCCACCGCGAGCTGCAGGAGCCCTTTGAGCAAACCTTCTCCTTTCAGGGGAGTTCATGCATGCCGGGCGATGATAGGACTAGGGGGCGGTCAAAGTCAACGGGGGAAAGCGGCCGTTTTGAACCTCTCTCCCCGGCCTTCGTAAATGTAGGGCGGGGACTTCAGCCCCCGCCGCTTTTATCCATTACGCCCCTCGTCGCGGTCCGGCCGACCGACGGACGGTTCAGCAGGTGCAGAACGATTCGAATTCGTCCCGCGGCTCGTTCCTCCGGCTCAGGGCCACCTCGTCCAGCCACAACCACCAGCGGTCCCGGTCGGGCGACGGCGCGATTTGGTGGCGCAGGGGGCCGTAATACGACGTGCGGTACTCGGCCATAACGTCACGGAGCCGGTCGATGCGCCGGTCGGAGAACCGGGGCGTGGAAAAACGGCGGTGTACCTCGCCGTCGGCCTCGGCCAGCATCCGTCGCAGGTGCCGGGTCTCGTCGGGGTCGCGGCCCTTCAGGCCGATGTCACAGATGTCACGGGCCAGAAGGCTGACCTCGAACTCGTACCGCTCGTCGAAGGGACCGAGCCTGCGCCATACTTCGCACTTGTTATGCAAATTTGCCTGGTCCATGAAAAAAACCTCCGACGATTGCTGGGGCGATTACCCCGGTTTTTGGCGGAGATTTTCAAAAAGCAAAATCCGTGCCCATCGTGTGGATGGCGCCGTGGCGGGATTATACGCCCGCCTTTTTATAAGGCGCTCGACCCGTATTATGCACATTGCGACGACGTAGGGGCGGACCTTCAGGTCCGCCCTCGGGCCGACCTAAAGGTCGGCCCCTACGAGGTTAATTCCGATGAGCGACAATTAAACGTAGGTAAGGGATTCCATCCCCGCCGCGTTCACCCCTCACCCGTGCCTGCGATGATGTAGGGCGGCCCTTCCACGGGCCGCCGCTTCCGGCTGCGATGGCGTAGGGGCGGGGCTCCGTCCCCGCCCGCGGGCGACCCGCATGTCGGCCCCTACGCGGGGCAAAACGGGCGACCGTGGACGGTCGCCCCTACGGGGAATCGCGTAGCGCGAAATGTGGGGCGGGGATTTGCCGGGGGCATAGCTCGCTACACTCGGTTTCCCTTCGGCCGCAGATACCTATCCCCGCCGCTTTTAGCCCTCTCCCTAGCCCGAAAGCGTACTTCCCCCCAGAGGGGGGAGGGGATATGCGGCGGCCCGCAGAGGACTCGTCCTACGGGACCGCCCTACGCCCCCAGGTCGGGCCAGGTCTTGTCGCCCTTGACGTAGGCGTCCATGGCGCGGGCGGCGATTTTCCCCGCCCCCATAGCCTCGATGACCGTGGCGGCACCCGTAACGATGTCCCCCCCGGCGAACACGCCCGGGATGCTCGTGCGCCCCTTCTCGTCGGTGACGATGTTGCTCCACTTGGTGACCTTGAGCCCCGGCGTGGCCTCGATCAGGAGCGGGTTCGGACCGTTGCCGATGGCCACCACCACGCATTCCACGTCGAGGATGAACTCGGAGCCCTTCAGGGGCACGGGGCGGCGGCGGCCCGAGTCGTCCGGCTCGCCCAGCTCCATCCGGATGCACTCCATCCCCCCGACCCAGCCCTTCCCGTCGTCGAGGATTCGCAACGGGTTCTGCAACAGGAGGAACTCGATGCCCTCCTGCTCGGCGTGGTGGATTTCCTCGTCGCGGGCGGGCATCTCCGTCATCGAGCGGCGGTAGACGATGTAGACGTGCTCGGAGCCCAGCCGCAGGGCGGTGCGGGCCGAGTCCATCGCCACGTTGCCCCCGCCGATGACCGCCGTGCGCCGGCCGACCCAAATTGGAGTGTCATTATGCTCCGGGTCGTAGGCCCCCATGAGGTTGGCCCGGGTGAGGAACTCGTTGGCGGAGTAAACCCCGTTCAGCCCCTCGCCGTCGATTTTCATGAACCAGGGGAGCCCGGCGCCGGTGCCGACGTAGAACGCCTCGAAGCCGTCCCGGCGCATCTCGTCCAGCGTCCAGACCTTGCCGATGACCATGTTGTAGGAGAACTTGACGCCCAGGAGCTCGAGGTAGTGCGTCTCGCGGTCCACGATGGCCTTGGGCAGACGGAACTCGGGGATGCCGTAGCGCAGGACGCCGCCCGAGGCGTGGAAGGCCTCGAAAACGGTGACGTCGTAGCCCATGACGGCCAGGTCGCCGGCGCAGGTCATCCCGCCGGGCCCGCAGCCGATGACGGCCACCTTGTGCCCGTTGGGCGGGGCGATCGCGGGGAGCTCGGGTTTCCCGTGCGCGGCCTCCCAGTCGGCGACGAAGCGCTCGAGGCGGCCGATGGCCACCGGTTCGCCCTTCTTGCCCCGCAGGCAGACGAGCTCGCACTGCACCTCCTGGGGACACACGCGGCCGCAGACCGCCGGCAGGGAGTTGGTCCGCTTGATGGCGCCCACGGCGGTGCGGAAGTCGCCCTCCTTGACGGCGGCGATGAAGGCGGGGATGTCGATCTCCACGGGGCAGCCGGCGATGCAGGGGGCGTCCTTGCACTGCAGGCAGCGCCACGCCTCGGCAATCGCCATCTCGTCGGTGTAGCCGAAGGGGACCTCCCGGAAGTTGCGCACCCGCTCCGCGGGGTCCTGCTCGGGCATCGGGGTCTTCTCGAGCTGCCGGAGCCCGACCTTCCTCAGTTCCTCGGGGGTCTTATCCACTACCCCACCTCCTTCAGGTAGCGCTCCAGGGCGCACTTCTCCTCGGCCAGGTAGCGGTTCTGGCGGGCCATCATCTCCTTGAAGTCTATCTCCTCGCCGCGCATCTCCGGCCCGTCCACGCAGGCGAACTTCACCTCGCCGCCCACGGTGACCCGGCAGGAGCCGCACATGCCCGTCCCGTCCACCATGATGGTGTTAAGGCTGACGTACACCGGGACGCCGTAGGGCTTCACCAGGTCGCGGCAGACCCGCATCATGATGGGCGGGCCGATGGCCAGCACGAAGTCGTAACCGGTAGACGCGTCGAGCTTGGCCTTCAATATATCGGAGACGAAACCCTGGTGGCCGTAACTGCCGTCGTCGGTGCAGACGACCAGCTCGTCGGAGGCGGCCCGCATCTCGTCCTCGAGGATTAACAGGTTCTTGGAGCGGGCGCCGATGATGCTCTCGACGCGGTTCCCGTTCGCCTTGAACTCCCGGGTTTTCGGCAACAGCGGCGCGACGCCGATTCCGCCCCCCACGCCGAGCACCCGCTGGTGCTCGCCACCCATGGGGTGGTAGCGGCCCAGGGGACCGATGAAGTCCGCCAACTCGTCGCCCGGTCCCAGGGTCCCGAGCTGGCGGGTGGTCTTGCCCACCTCCTGGAAGATGATGGTCACCGTCCCGGCCGCCGGGTCGCGGTCCACCATGGTCAGGGGGATGCGCTCGCCGTGGGAGTCGATGCGCAGCATGATGAACTGGCCGGGCATGATTTTTTTGGCGACGAGCGGCGCCTCGACCTCGAAGAGCTTGATGTCGGGCCCGAGGACCCTCTTTTTGACAATCTTGAACAAGGCCAACCCCCTGGTTCGGGTCATCCGCGAAAATAGGAAGGGGCTTACCGATGGAGCCTGACGCCGGCTATGAAAAGGGGCATTCCCGCCCCCCGGCTATCCGACCCGGCCGCCTCCCCCTGTCCCAGCCAACTTCCCGGATGGGAGAGGGGTTAAGCGGGCCGTTACGTTTTCAACATTCCAGAACCGGACCCTCACACCATCCCCGTCGGCGCGCCGCTCCCCGGAAGGGAGAGGGGGCCGTTCCGACCTTCACCCTCGACCCGACCGCTCCCCCTCACCTGCGGCCCAACCAGCGGCCCGGCACCCGCCCCGAGCGTCCCGCCCGACTCGACCGCCCCGATAATCAACGACTAGGCCTGCCCGGAATACGCCCCCGGTTATCCGGCCCGACCGGCTACTCGAAGACCGAGGGGTGCCATTTCTCCGTGTCGAGCCCCAGCTCCAGCACCCGCTCCATCACGATGCCGCCCTCGTTGCGGAAGTTCTCCCGGATTCCCTCGTAGCGGTCGTCGGTGAAGATGGGGAGCCGGCATTGCGGGGTGACGTCGTAGGTCTCCTCGATGAGGTGGAAGTTGAGCTGGCGCCCGAGGTTCACCGCCGGGGCGTTGGTGGCGGAGACCTTGGCCCGCAGCTCCTTGTAGCCCAGGATGCCGAAGGCGAACTCGATGAAGGAGATGACGAGCTGGCGGCCGATGCCCCGCCCGATGCGGTCCGGGGCCAGCTCCAGCCCGAAGCGGCAGCCGCCGTCCGGCTCCTCGATCCACACCAACAGGCCCAGGGCCTGCCCGTTTTCGGAGTTGCAGACCACGGTGACGTTGCCCCACAGGAGCTTGAGCTCCTCGAGGTTCTGCTGGGCCTTCTCGACGGTACCCCAGTGGTGCCCGTCGGAACCGAGGTACACGGTGTCGGGCCAGTAGGAGAGCTTGAGGTCGTCTCCCAGCTCGAGCTCCCGGACGAAGATGCCGGGTGCGGCGAAGAGGGCGCCGTTCATGTTTTTCCTTTCGGGCCGGGCCGCGGGAGCCTTAGCGGCTTCACCGGCCGACCCAGATTAATATTCGAGCCGTTGCGAACGGTCCCGTGCGGTAAATGAACCTGCGTGAGTCGCGGACCGCACTTTCAGCGGAACGGGTCGGTCCGTCCGATTCGGGGAGCGGCGGGTCCGTCTTTTCGCGCGGGGGGTCCGTTGCGGGCTCGCGGATTAAAACGACCACCCCGCACCCCTTCCCGCCGCCCGTTCAGCGGGGGCCGAAAATCACCCCGATCTCGTACTTCGCCGAATTTTCGCAGTCGCTGCCGTGGACGGTGTTGCGCTGGATGGTCACGCCGTAGCGGGCGCGCAGGGATTCGGGGTCGGCCTCGGCGGGGTCGGTGGCGCCCATGATCTCCCGGGTGCGGCGCACCGCGTCGGGGCCCTCGAGAACCGCCGCCACCAGGGGGCCCGAGGACATATAGGCCACGAGACCCGCGAAGAAGGGCCGCTCCCGGTGAACGGCGTAGAACTCCTCCGCCATCCCCCGCGACATCGTCAGCATCTTGAGCGCGGCAATCCGGAGCCCCGCCCCCTCGAAGGCGGCCAGGCACGCGCCCACCAGGTTCCGTTCCACACCGTCGGGCTTCACCAGCACCAGGGTCCGCACCCGTCAGACCTCCCCCGCCCCGGACCTCGGTTTGAACATCGAGGCCGAGAGCGACTTCGAGGGGTCGGCGTCTTTAGATTTCACCCCGCCGGGCTCATGGAATCGGTCGGGCCGCGCGCCGTCAATCCCGGTAAGTCTCTCCCCGCGCCGCCGAGCCTACCGCGCCGGGCTCCAAATCCGCCCGACAACGCACCGCCGGCACCCGGCAGGTCTCGCCCCCCGCGCGGGCTCGGAAGATGCTCGGCCGACGCGGGAATCCCAACTTTGTCGCTACCGCCCCCCGCGCGGGCTCGGAAGATGCCGCGCGCGCAGGTAGAACGACCCGACCCCCCCACGACCCACACCCCGGCGAGGTCAGAACCCCTCGCGGCCGGCCCTGGAGTCCCGCGCCTTCGTGCCCTCCCGGACACCCTCTTCGAGGGCCCGCAGGTTCAGCTCCAGGAACCGCGCCGGCACTTTCTCGGTGAGCGCCCGGTCCACCGCCTCCCGGCTCGTCACACAGGTGAGGACCAGGAGGTAGCCCAGCGCCATGATGTTGGCCACCACGGGGTTGCCCAGGACGTCGCGGCAGTGGAAGGTGAAGGGGAACAGGAAGGCGTCCCGGCGGGACGGTTGGTCCACGAAGCTCGAATCGGCGACCAGGACGCCCTCGGGCTTGAGGTCGTCGGAGTACTTGTCGCAGGAGGCCTGGTTCATGGCCACCAGGACGTCGATGCGGGTGGGCTTGAGGTTGTCGATGGGGGCGTCGGCGATGCAGACCTCGCTCTTGGCGGCGCCGCCGCGGGCCTCGGGGCCGTAGCTCTGGGTCTGGACCACCGTGCGGCCGCCGTAGAGCCCCGCCGCCTGGGCCAGGATGCGCCCCGAGGTCATCAGGCCCTGCCCGCCGGAGCCGGCAAAGCGGACCACCGTCATCTTCACGCCGTGGTTCGATTGGTTACCGGTCAAATCGACCCCCCCTGAACCCGCTGACAGAGGTCGGCGTAAACCTGGGTGAACTCGGGGCGGGAGTCGTCGTCGGTGAACACGCCGGTGAGGTACTGCCCCGGTTTGAGCGCGTAGGCGGGGTCCTTCTCCTTGAGCTTTTGATACGCCTTGAGGGGCACGGCCAGCTTCTTCTCCTCCTCCATCATCTCCACGGGGTTCACGTAGCGGTTGCGCCGGCCGTAGGTGGTGTAGCAGTGTGACATGACCTCGACGACGGCGAAGCCGCGGATATCGACGGCCCGGGCGATGAGCTCGGTCATGGCGGCCGCGTGGTAGCTGGTGGTGCGGGCGACGAAGGCCGCCCCCGCCGCCTGGGCCAGGTTGCAGATGTCGAAGGGGGTCTCGATCATGCCGTAGGGCGCCGTGGAGGCCCGCCGGCCCACGGGGGTCGTCGGCGAGTACTGCCCGCCGGTCATCCCGTAGATGTAGTTGTTGACGATGATGGCGGTCAAGTCCAGGTTGCGCCGGCAGGTGTGGATGAAGTGGTTGCCCCCGATGGCGGTGGAGTCGCCGTCCCCCATGGCCGTGATGACCTTGAGGGAGGGCCGGGCCAGTTTGATCCCGGTGGCGAAGGGCAGGGCGCGGCCGTGGGTGCCGTGGAGGGTGTTGAAATCGGTGTAGACCGGCATCCTCCCCGTGCAGCCGATGCCGGAGACGAAGGCGATCTCGTCCTTGTCTATCCCCAGCTTGTGGACGGCGCGGATGAGGGACCCCATGATGATGCCGAGGCTGCACCCCGGGCACCACACCGTGGGGAATTTTTTCCTGGCGCGCAGGTACGAAAGAACGACCGACTTCGGTTTTTGCGACAAGTCTCCCCCGTAACGCTTCAGAAGAGGAAGTCCGCGGTTTCGCCCTTCTCGCGCATCCCGCGCTGGGTGCGGACGATGAGGTCGGCGACGTCGTAGGGGTTGAATATCTCCCCGTCGACGCGGTTCACCGGGAGCACGCGCGCCCGGCCGCGGTTGACCCGCTCCACCTCGCCCACCAACTGCCCCAGATTCAGCTCGGGGACCAGCACCAGCTCCACGCGGTCGCAGACCTCGTCGATGGCCTTCTCCGGGAGCGGCCAGAGGGTTTTGAGCCGGAGCATGCCGGCCTTGACGCCCGCCCGCCGCGCGGCGTAGAGCGTCCGGCGCATGGTCCGGGCCGTGCACCCGTAAGCGATGACGGCCACATCGGCGTCGTCCAGGTCCACCCGCTCGGTCATGCGGATTTCGGGATTCATGTCCAGCTTCGCGCACAGGTGGCCGAGCATCCGGCCGCACTCGGCGGGGACCCCGGTGGGGAAGCCGTCCTCGTCGTGGGTCAGGCCGGTGACGTGGTAGCGGTAGCCCTCGCCGAAGGGGATGAGGGGGACGGTGCCGTGGGCGGTGAGCTCGAAGGGCCGGTACCACTCGGCGGGGCGCTCGGCTATCTCGCGCTCTACCACGGGAAGCTCGCCCGACTCCGGGACGCTGAAGACCTCGTACATGTGGCCTATCATCTCGTCGGCCAGGAAGACGACCGGCGTGCGGAACCGCTCGGCGAGGTTGAAGGCCTCCACGACGAGGGTGAAGCACTCCAGGACGCTTTCGGGGGTGAGCACGATGATGGGGTGGTCGCCGTGGGTGCCCCAGCGGGCCTGCATGACGTCGCCCTGGGCGACCTTGGTGGGCAGGCCGGTGGACGGCCCGCCGCGCATCACGTTCACCACGACGCAGGGCGCCTCTATCATGGCCGCGTAGCCCAGGTTCTCCTGCATGAGGGAGAAGCCGGGCCCGCTGGTGGCGGTCATGGACTTGGCCCCGCCCATGGCACCCCCGATGATGGCCGCCATGGAGGCGATTTCGTCCTCCATCTGGATGAAGGAGCCGCCCCGCTTGGGCTGCTCCAGCGCCATGATCTCGGCCACCTCGGTGGAGGGGGTGATGGGGTACCCGGCGAAGAAGTCGCACCCGGCGTAGAGCGCGCCGTGGGCGATCGCCTCGTTGCCCGAGTAGAACTGCAGGTTTTTACCCGTCGCCATCGGCCTTGGTTTCCTCGGGTTTGCCCCTGACGTTGACCGCGAAATCGGGGCATAGAATCTCGCAGAGTTTGCAGTAGATGCAGTTTTCGAGGTGGGCTAACTCCGCCTTGCCGTTGTGGTTGAGCACCAGCACATTCTTGGGGCAGAAGGCGATGCAGATGCCGCAGCCCTTGCACCACTCCTCGAAGATGCGCACCGGATTTTCGTTGTGGTTGTTCTTGCCCATTTTCGTCACCGGCTCCTGCCGTAGCCGAACCCGTCGAGGGCGGCGGGGTCGCGGCGCCACTTGGGTCGGACCTTGACCTTCAGGTCCAGGTACACGCGCCGGTCGAGAAAGGTCTCCACGGTGCGGCGGGCCCGGCTGCCGATCGTGCGCAGGACGGTCCCCCCGGCCCCCACGACTATCCCCACCTGGCTGGAGCGTTCCACGAAGAGGGTCGCGGCGATGTAGGTCAGGCCGCCCGGCCGCTCCTCGAAGGTATCGGTGTGAACCTCGAGGGCGTAGGGCAGTTCCTCGCGCAGGGCGAGCATCGCCTGCTCGCGGACGAACTCGCCCACCAGCTCGCGCTCGGTCTCGGCGGTGAGCTGGTCGGCGTCGTACAGGGCCGGACCGGCGGGCAGCATCTCCACCAGCCGTCCGAGGAGGTCTTCGAGCCCCGCGCCGGTGAGGGCCGAGACTCCGAACGCCTCGACATCTACGCCCCCCAGCCGCGCGGGGAGAGGCCCGGCGCCGGGGAGGTCGACCTTGTTCCAGGCGACGAGGAACGGCTTGCCCGAGGCCGCGGCCTCATCGATAAGCCCATCGTCGGCCGGACCGCAGTCGGTGGAGTCCACCACGACCAGGGCCGCGTCCGCGTCGGTCAGCGCCGCCCGCGTGGTCGCCATCATCCTGCGCCCCAGCTCGTCCTGCGGTCGGTGGTACCCCGGCGTGTCCACGAAGACCGCCTGGTAGCCCTCGGCGGTGAGGACGCCGCGCAGGGGGCGGCGCGTGGTCTGGGGCTTGGGTGTGGCGGGTGCCACCTTTTCACCCAACAGGGTGTTGAGGAGGGTGGACTTACCGACGTTGGGACGACCTAGAAGTGCCACAAATCCGCTGCGGAAAACGGTTTCGGTGGAATCTTGCTTCTGGTGTTCGGGCCGGTGCATGGGCACGACGCCGGCAAAGGCGGAACCCCGGCGCGGGAAATTGCGCCGGATGCATCCGCGCAAAAACAGACGCAGTTTAGCAACTCACTTGGGGATAGTCAAGCTCAACCGGCCCCCCGGTTTAGTTCAATTTGACACGGAACCCCGCAATCGGTAGAGTAATCCCTTGAGTCAAGGAGGCTTACCCATGGCGCACCCCCCGAGCGTGGACGCGGTCCGGCGCGCCGCCCTCGAGCGGGATCCGGGCCTGGGCGCCCTGCCCGGCGGTCTGCTGACGGGGCTCTGCCGTCTGGCGCTCCGGCCGGGGCCCGTGGACGATTCGGCCGCCGCGGCCGTCCGTTGGGGCCGGGAAATCCTGGGCGAGCCCTCCGGGGAAAAACTCCCCGTCCTTACCATCCTTTTAGCCGCCGAGCTCTACGGCCCGGCCGCCGGGGACATCGCTCCGTGCGACGACCCCGCGCGGGGCCTGGCCGAGTTTTTCAAACGGAACGGGGCGCGGCGCGTCCGGCTCTGTCGCGGGCAGAAGCTGACCCTGGCCGACGGCCGCCGC
Source organism: uncultured bacterium (assembly GCA_964577465.1). Lineage (GTDB taxonomy): Bacteria > RBG-13-66-14 > RBG-13-66-14 > RBG-13-66-14 > RBG-13-66-14 > RBG-13-66-14. The sequence continues at coordinate 12,723 of CAZNZF010000049.1, forward strand.
CTGGCCGACGTTGTGGCCGCATCCGGCCCGGAGGTTTTCCCCTTCGGGACCACCAACCGCTGCCCGGCGCGGGAACTGGCCGACGGTTGGGCCGACGGCGACGGGGCGGTGTGGGCCGCGTCGGGGGGCTTCCGCCTGGCCGGCTTCGTCGAGCACCTGGAAATAGGCGAGCTGGCACGGACGGCCCGGTCGAAGGGCGGACCGGCGGCGGTGCTGCTGGACGACTGGCTGGAGCCCGCGCCGCCGCTCGCGGGATTGCCCACTTTTATAATCCCAGCCGGCGGACCGGGGTTCGCCGTGGGGACCGAGCCCGGCGACGCGCCCCCGGAAGACCGGCTCCGCTTCATCTTCGTCCTTTTGCGCCGCACGCTCCTCGGAGGGTAGATGAACGAGTTCTGCCTCCAGCTCATCTTCCTGGTCATCATCATCAACCCGGTGAGCCAGATGATGCTGATCCTCGCCATCGCCCGGGAGCACCCGGACCGGGACGTGTCGCGGCTCATCTACCTCGGCAACCTGTGGGCCTTCCTCATCACGGCGCTCATCGCCGGGACGGGGAGCTTCCTGTTCAAGGTCGTGTTCCGGGTGGACGTGGCCACGCTGCGGCTGGCCGGGGGGCTGGTGCTGGCGGGAATAGGCTACACGCGCCTGAGCCGGGGGGTCACCTTCCACCTGCGCCGGAACCAGGACCTGGGCGAGCTGGGTGTGGTCCCCTTCGCGGTGCCTCTGATCGTGGGGCCGGCCACCTTCGCCCAGGCGGTCACCATCGCCGCCAACGAGGGCGAGCTCTTCGCCCTGGCCGCCGTGGCCACCGCCATCGCCCTCAACGTGGGCCTCATGCGCCTGACGCTTTTACTGCAGAAGGTCATCAACCAGAACGTGGTCAACGTGAGCATCCGGCTGTCGGGGCTCATCACGCTGACCATAGGGCTGCAGATGGTGTACAACGCGGTGGTGGAGCTGGTGCGCGCGGCGGGGTGAGGGCGGGCGGGTGTGGACACCCGCCCCTACGTCCAATCGCGTATCCGTCCCGTAGGGG
>CAZNZF010000050.1:0-13579 GCA_964577465.1 uncultured bacterium
GGCGCTGGCGATGCTGGCGCGGCGCGGATTCGCGGTCGCCCACGAGGACCTCTTCCTCCGCCTGGCGCTCGCCCGGTATAAAAGGCCGGAGGATTACTCCGAGCGTCTGCGGAGCGTCGAACTACAGGGAATTGTAATCCGGCCCTACGCCGAAATCAACGACAATGATAAGGAACGGCGGCTGTGGCGCATCTTCGAGGATTCGGAGGCCGACGTGCCCCACGCCGCGCCCTACCGCAAGCGCGATTTCGAGGAGTGGAAGCGGGCCTTCACGAGCCCGTCCATGGACACCTCCACCTACGTCGTGGCCCTGGACGGGGAGGAGTTCGTGGGGGTGACGGGGCTGGTGCTCACCGGGGGGAAGGACGCGCCCGCCATGCCGCTCATCACGGGCACGGTCCCGGCCTACCGCGGACGGGGCATCGCCACGGCGCTCAAGTACGCCGCCATGGAGATATATAAAGAGCGGGGCGTCCCGGCGCTGGTGACCGGCAACGCCCGGGAGAACGCCCCGATGCTCGCCATAAACAAAAAGCTCGGCTTCGAGCCGATGCCGTCGATGCTGAGCCTGGTGAAGGAGCGCGCCTGAGGCGTCAATCCTTCTCCTCGGCGGCCTCGTCGGCCTGGCTGTCTATGCGCTCGCCCACATAGCTTTCCTCCTCCGGTTTTTCCCCACCGAGGTCGGGCAGGACGAAGGCCCGGCCGATGTTCTTGTCTATCTCTTCCATCTCTAAGAGGTTCTTCTCCAGGGTCGCGCTCGTGTAAAGGGCGAAGGTGCGCCTGGTCAGCTCCTCGGCCGCGGGCTTGTCCCTCCTGACGGCCTTTCTCTCGGCGTCCTTTTGAGTGAAGAGGGCTGCGGCGTCCAGGCCGAGGAAGTGGTTGACGAGGTTAAGGTTGGTGAAGACGAGGCGGGCGAGGAGGTCGTCGGCGAGGTTCAATACCTCGGCGGTCCGGTCGGGCGCCAGGCGCTCGATGCGCCCGTGGAACTCCTTCAGGCGCTCGTTGAGCCGGTCTAGAAGATGCAAGGCGGCTTTGAAGGTCAGCTTGAAGTCGGAGCGCAGGAAGGGGTTCGAGGTGAGGATGTGGGTCAGCCGCAGCAGCTCCTCCTCGTCGAAGAGGCCGACCTTGGCCAGAAGCCCGTAGGCCGACGGTTTCTCGGTCTCCTTGATGTAGTTGGCGACTATCTTCTCGATGATGTGGTACTTGTCCTCGCCGTGGACCAGCTCCTCGCGCCGCCGGAGGTACTTCAGCTCGAAGGCCGCCAGTAGCTCCTTCTGGCGGTGGGTGTATTCGAGGAAGGAGAGCTTGTACTTTTCCAGAAACTCGCGGCGCTCGCGACGTCGGTCGATGATGAAGGTGATGAGTATCAGGATGAAGGTTATCGCCGTGGCGAGGGCCCCGATTATCTGCGCCTCTTCCCAGTACTTCGCCAGCTCGGTCATCGCCCTCCGGTCAAGCGCTCCGGCTTATGGTTATCAGCACGACGGGGCTCAGGTAGCCGTCGCCGAGGTCGTAGTCGTCGGCCGCGATTTTTATCGAGTACGCCCCCGCTTCCCAGCAGTAGAACCCACCCCACAGGACCTTTGGCTCACCGAACTCGCTCGTAAACAAGTCGTACCAGACCCTGTATGCCGCGGTGCGCGTCTCGTCGGGCGGGTGCGGCTCGGCGTAGACGACCTCCGCCAGCCGCTCGGTGAACTCGTAGGCATACCGGAGCAGCCGGCCTTCCTGACGCCCCTCCAGAATGAAGAAATGGCCCCATCCGCTACTGTCGGTGCGGGTATCGACCGCCCAGCCCGCCTCTTCAAGAGCTTCCAGTACGGTTTGGGTATCTTCGTTCAGGGATAGCCCCGGCAGGAAGGGGTCGGCTACTTCGACGCCGAGGGTGTCGACCTCGTCCCACTTCTTGTTGAAGGTGATTACGACGGCGGGCTCAAAGTCGTTTTTTATGTAATAGTCCTCTGCCACTATATGGATGTTGTACTTTTCGGTCTCCCAGTGGTGAAAACCAACCGCGGCCTCGGGTTCGCCGAATATCTCCGTTAACTTGTCGAGCCAGGTCTCGTAGGCCTTGGTACGCGTTTCATCGGGCGGATGCGCCTCGGCGTAGTCGATGGCTACCGGCTCCTCCCCGTCCTCTTCCCAGCTGAACTCGATGACCTCGCCGGGACGCTCGCCCCGGAACATGAGCCCGTACCATTGGGTCGTCCAGCCGTTATCGAACAGGGCCGCCTCGACCTCATCGGGACCGGCCTCGAGAGCGAGACCGGGCACGAAGGGGTTCATGAGTGCGGCCGCTACAAGCAATGCCGTCATGTTTCGTTCCTCAGGTAACGGATGAGCACCACCGACACCTTCTCGCCGCCGCTGAAAATTCTGTCCACTTCGAGCACCACATCGTACCCCTCGGCCTCCCAGAGCGCGTATTGGTCCTCCGTCTTCGTCGGCTCGCCGTACGCCGCCGTGAGCTCCGGCAATCGGGCGGCGAAGCCCTCCCCCGCGTCCCCCCAGCGTTCGACCACCGTAACCGAGGCCATAAATCCCTCCTCGTCCCAGCGCAGGGTGAGCTCCAGCGGGCCGGAGAAGGCGAACAGTGTCTCGCCGTCGCCCCGGACCTCCCAGCCTGCGGCGACAAGGGCCTCGCCCATATCGGAGTAGGTGGCGTCCCAGGGCGGGCCGTCGGCGAAGGGGAGGGATGTCGCGGCGACGAGGATGAGGGGCAGGGCGGTCAATCGGTGAGGAGAATCTCGATGACGGGGTCCAGGCCGTCGGCCTCGTCCAGATACTTCAGGCTGATCTCGACCACGTACGCCCCCGCGAACCAGCAGGAGGGCTCGTCGTCGGTGACGCTCGCCGACGGCTCGTAGTGGTGGTTTATGAAACGGTCCCGCCACTCGGAGTAAGCCTCGCCCCAGGTGTCGCCGGGGCAGCGCTGGTGGTACTCGATGGACTTCAGCTCCCCGTGCTCGCCGAAGCAGTAGGCGACGTCGTAAAGGTCGTCCCGGGTCCCCCACAGGCACCACTCGTCCCAGGAGAGCTTGTAGCCTTCGTCCTGGAGGGCCTGCTTGACGGTCTCCCGCGCGGCGCCGAGCTCCAGCCCCGGCAGGAAGGGGTCCGCGGGGGCCTCGGCCAGCGCGGGCGTCGTCAGACATACGACCGTAATGAGCGCGATGAGCGGTCTGTGCGTCACGGGCCACCTCTCCACGTTTAAGCTCCGGCCCCCTCGAACAGCACCAGGACGACCAGGGTGTACCAGCCCTCGACGTAAAACTCTGGGGCGTGCAGGTCCAGCTCGACGGTACAGGAGTCGCCCGTCCATCGCAGGAGGTCGCCGTAGGCGCTCTCGACGGTTTCGGGTTCACCGAACTGGGCGCTCAGGCGCTTTTTCCAGGCGTCTTGACTCTCGGCACGCTGGACCTCCTCGGCCCAGGCCTCGGCGGTGAGGATGCTGAAAGGGCTGCCGTCGGCGTCGTACTCGTAGTGCAAAAGCCAGCCCGACGGATTCTGGGCGTGGATAAGGGTTCGGCCGTCGGGGTTGACCTTACAGTAATCGAGCGTCCAGCCGGACTCGCCCATCGCCGCGCAGACCGCGTCGGGCCCGGCGCCGAGCGGCAGGGTCGGCAGGAAGGGGTCGGAATAGCCGAAGGCCGCGGCGGTCGCCAGAAGGGCGAGGAGAACCGACAGGTATCGCATGGTCTCCGCCTAGAGGAAGGTGATGCTGCAGGTCAGGGTGGCCGCGCCGCCCCCGGATTCGGTGACCTCGAACCAAATCTCCATGCCGGGGATGTTCCAGTAGTGGAACGTCTCCGTGTCCACCATGGGTTTCCCGTTCGCGAGCCTGAACCATTCCACCCACTCGGCGAGACGGTCCTTGCACTTCCAGGAATCGTCCCAGAGCTCGGTGTAGGTCACGTCCCTCAGGTAGGTCTCGTCGAGCCAGCTTATGGTCAGGGTCGCCTCGTCCCTCTTGGCGGAGAGCGACAGGTTGTCCTCGGCGGTCTCCACCTCCCAGCCGTCCTCGGTAAGCAATGAGGCCGCCGCTTCCGCGGTGGTCTCGCTGGACAGGTCGATGCCCAGAGGATAGACGGGGATCTCCTCACCGGCTGCGAGAACGGGAAAGACCGCGATCAGCAACAGGAGCCTCTTCACCTATCCCCCCCTTTGTTTAGGTATTTTTTAACCTGCCACCGCCGACCCTCCATCGGGCCGACTTCAGGCGGCCTTACCCACGGATTTACGGCTTCGCCGTCGCAGTTATACGGCTTCGCCGTCGCAGTTATACGGCTTCGCCGTCGCAGTTATACGGCTTCGCCGTCGCAGTTATACGGCTGAGCCGTAGCGGTTACAGTCTACAGGGTAGGGCGGCGGCTCACAGAATCTGGAGCTTGAAGATGTTTATCATGGTCGTGGGGGTGTCGGTCTCGCCGGCGATGTAGGTCTTGTCGTACAGTTTTATCTCGTAGCCCAGGTAGGACCAGAACGAGTGGTGCTCGTCCACCTCGAACGGCTCGCCGTAGTACATCTTCAGCCATTCGAGCCAGATCGGGAACGCCTTGTTGCAACCCCCGATGGACGACCACTGCTCGAGATAGGTCATGAAGACGAACCGGCCGTAAACGTTGAAATTGTAGATGAGCGTCCGGTTATCCGATTTGCCCCGGACGCGGAAGGTGGGGTCTAAGTCCAGGTTGGACCAGTCCGAGCTGGTCTCCCAACCGCCTGCCTTGAGGGCGGCCTCGACCTGGAGGGAGGTGTCTCCGATGAACAGGCCGTCGAGGAGGGGGTCGGGCAGCCTTTCGGTATCCTCGGCCGCCGCTGCGACGGCCAGGCAGAGTGGAAGAAGGATCAGCCAACCGATGCGCATGACTCCACCTTCTGATGCTGTAGTTCGATGAGGACTATCCAATGATAATCGTGCCCTGGAGACCGGGTCAAGGGCGATGCCCCGCCGAGTTTACCCGGTCTTCGTTGCCGTTCGGTGTGGACGTCGGTTAGGAGAACCGGGATGAACCGGGGGGGTTAGATGACGGGCTGAAATCCGGCGATCAATCTTCCTTGTGTTTTATGATGACCTGGTCTTCCGTGGGAAAGATGTAGTTGCTCTTGCGGGTGATGGTGATCATCACGGTGGGCATGGTGTTCAAGTCCTTGTAGAATGTCCGGTCGTACAGCTTTGCCTCGTATCCTTCACGTTCCCAGTAGGGATAACCGTCATCCCCCATGTCCGAGGTCCCGAAGATGGTGCTCAGCCATTCCGACCAGGTCTCGCACGCGTTGTCGCGCGTCTTGATGGCCGACCACTGCTCGAGATATTTCACGTTGTACAGCCGGCCGTAGACGTTGAAATCGTAGATGAGCGTGCGGTTCCCCTTCTCACCGGTGACGCGGTAGACCGGGTCTATGTCGAGGGCGTACCATTCCGTGATCGTCTCCCAACCGTCATCCTCGAGGGCGGCCTCGACCTGGAGGGACGTGTCCCCGATGAACAGGCCGTCGATAAAGGGATCGGGCAGCTTTACGGCGTCCTCGGCCGCCGCCGTCATGGCCAGGCAAAGGGGAAGAAGCATTAGACAACCGATGCGCATGGTTCCACCTTCTGATGTTGTGGTCGATGTGGGCCGCGTTGGAATGATAGTCGCGCGTTCCGACGGGGTCAAGGGCGATGCGCGCCCGACGTCCGGCGGTCAATCGAAGAAAATCTCGACCGACAGCCGCGGGCCGTCCTCCCCGGGCGGATGGTACTCCACGTAGCTGTCGGTGGCTCCGCCGGTCCAGTAGCACCCGAAGATCGGCCCCGTGCCGCTCCTCGCCCCCGGTCCGAGGAGCGCCTCGAATCCCTCGCAGAGCCGTTGATACTCGGCTTCGAGACGGGCCAGCGTCCCTTCGGAGTCGTCCACGCCCTTGACGCCGTAAGACAGGTGAAGCACCCGGCCCGCCTCGTAGTCGGAGAGGTACACCGTGACCTGCTCGTCGCCGAGCTCGGTGTGGCGGAACGCGGATGGCTCTTCCAACAGCGTCGCGGCGATGAGCCACCCCTGCGAGTCTATGGCCCGTGATACCTCGTCGTAGGAGGTGTCGTAGGGATTGATGCCGAGCACCGGTTCGGTGTCCGGGGTCGCTCCTTCGGGCGCGGTCGTCGACATGGCGGTCACCGATTGGAGAAGGGTGAGCCCGATTACGGGAAAAAACCGCATTCGGTCGCTCCATTGTTTACGGCTGTGCCGTCGCAGATATACCGGGGCGTTACCCGCTTCGCTTCCGGGATGGGTCCGGCCCCGTCGGGGAAGGCTTCCGAGCTCGGCCGCAGTCCCCGTCCTCAGTCCCAGTTGACCGTGACGAGGAGGTCGGCGCCGTCGGTGTGCAGCGCTATCGTGTACATGCCGGGGACGATCCAGAGTAGCGCCCCGTCCACGCTCACCGCGGCCGGACCGTCCCAGACCTTGCGGATGCGCTCGGTCCAGGCGTCGAGCTTCTCCCCGAGCGCCACCGACGAGAGCCCCCGGAGGGTGTATTCGGCGAAGACCTGCGAGCCCCCGCTGAAGCGGTACTCCAGGCGCTCGTCGCCCCGGACGCCGATGTAGAGGTCATCGGACGTCTCCTGCATGGTGTACCCCGCGCCCTTCATCGCGTCCAGTACGGCGCCGGCGTTGGCCCCGAAGGGGATGTCCTCGAGGAAGGGGTCCACCGGCACGACGTTGGCGGCCAGCGCGGCGGTGAAGGCCAGGATTACAAAAGCGAAGCTCTTCATGGTCGACTCCTCACGGCATGACTACGGTTGATGAAACAAGCCTCCGTCGCGCGGCGTCTTTCGGGCCCTCGCCGCTGTGCGTCCCGGTCGGCCCGCGGGGAGGCGACGCACCTTTCCGATGGTGATACGGTCTCCGGGTGGTGTCGGGTTCCTCCCGGGATTCAGTCGCCCTCCGGCACCCGGAGCGGGACGAGGTCGACCGAGGCGGTCAGCTTCGTATCCCATATCGGCGCCAGGACGAGCTCGATCCGGCTCGAGTCCCGATCGGGCCAGGTGAAACTCCACATTTCGACGGAGGCTTCAATCACCCCGGGTCCGATGAGGTAATCGAAGGCCCTGACGAGCCGGTCGAACTCCGCCTTCGTCCGCTCCACGGCGTCCGGTAATTCGAGCCAGGGGACGTAGGTGTACTCCACCGTGAGGATGTCCTGGTGGATTGTGCTTGAACTCCCCGGGATGGGGGAGAGGGTGAAGGCGAGGTTCTCGTCACGACCGTCGCCCACGTAGACGGCAGACACCCGTTCCTCATCGGCCTCAATCTGGGACCAGCCGCGCTCCGCGAGAACGCCGGCCACGTAGCCCATGCTCGTCGCCACCACGGGCGTGCCGAGGATGGGCTCGACGAAGTCCAGCACCCCGGCGTCGGCCAGGCAGACGGCGGTCATGGCGATTAGAAGGATTCCGGTCTTTATCACGAGCGGCCCCCTAGGGGTTGGGCGTATCTGCGACGGCGCAGCCGTAATTGATAAAGTATAGCCCAACCGGGGTCGGGCTTCAAATGGGGAGGACTCAGGCGGCACCCCGGTGATGATTACGGCGAGCCGGGGGAGCAGGTTCCGACCTGGGGGATGGGGGCTATTCCGCCAGGAGGGATTCCACGGCGCGCGCTATCCCCGGGGCGTCCAGGCCCAGCTCGGCCCGCAGCTCCTCCTGGGTCCCGTGGGTGATGAAGCGGTCGGGGATGCCCAGGCGCCGTATTTTTATTTTCCCCGAGTCCAACAGCCCGCGGTCGTCCAGAAGCTCCAGCACCGCCGAGCCGAAGCCGCCCTCGAGGGTGCCCTCCTCGGCGGTGAGGACGCGGCCGGTTTTTTCCGCCCACTCCACGATGAGGTCCGCATCCAGCGGCTTGAGCCAACGGGCGTTGATGACCGCCACGCTGCGGCCACCCTCTGCCAGCGCCTCCGCCGCTTCGAGTGCCGGGAGTACGGTGGAGCCGATGGCCACCACCACGGCCTCGGTCCCCTCCCGGCGGAGCTCGCCCTTCCCGATGGGAATCTCGTGGAGCGGCGCGGTGCGGTCCACCCCGGCGCCCTTCCCCCGGGGGTAGCGCACGGCGAAGGGCCCATCGTGCTTGTAACCCGTGTAGAGGAGGTGGCGCAGCTCGTCCTCGTCGGCCGGGGCGCAGACGGTCATGTTCGGCGCGCTGCGCAGGTAGGTCAGGTCGAAGCACCCGTGGTGGGTCGGGCCGTCGGCGCCCACCAGCCCGCCCCGGTCCACCGCGAACAGGACCGGCAGGCCCATCAGGCAGACGTCCGTGACCAGTTGGTCGTAGGCCCTCTGGAGGAAGGTGGAATAGACGGCCAGCACGGGCTTCATCCCCGAGATGGCCAGACCCCCGGCCAGGCTCACCGCGTGCTGCTCGGCGATGCCCACGTCGATGAACTGGTCCGGCAGAGCGTCGGCCAGGATGTCGAGGCCGGTCCCGTCGGGCATGGCGGCGGTGATGCCCACCACCCGGGAATCCCGGGCCGCCAGCTCGGTGACGGTGCAGCCGAAAATCTCCGTGTAGGTGGGCGTCGGTCCGCTGACGCGGCACACGCCGGTGGCGGCGTCGAACTGCCCCAGGCCGTGGAACTTGGTGGCGTCGTTCTCCGCCGGCTCGTAGCCCTTGCCCTTGACCGTGATGACGTGGAGGAAGACCGGCTGGCGCAGGTCGCGCACGGTCTTCAGGACGCCGACGAGCTGGGGCAGGTCGTGGCCGTCGATGGGGCCGAAGTACAGGAAGCCCATCTCCTCGAAGAGCATCCCCGGCGTGACCATGTTCTTCAGCCCCTCTTCGATTTTACGCGCCAGGGAGAAGATGCCCATCCCGATGCCGGGGATTTTCTTGACGATTTCCTGGACCTGTCGCCGCAGCGAGAGGTAGCTCCGGGTGGTTATCATCCGGTTGAGGTAGTTCGACAGGGCCCCAACGCTCTTGGAGATGCTCATCTTATTGTCGTTGAGGACGACGAGGAAGGGGAGTTTGCAGCGCCCGGCGTGGTTGAGGGCCTCGAAGGCCATGCCGCCGGATAGGGAGCCGTCGCCGACCACGGCGCACACGCGGTACTTTTCCCCGTTGTGCTCGCGCGCCAGGGCCATCCCCAGCGCGGCGGAGATGGACGTCGAGGCGTGCCCCACGGCGTAGGTGTCGTAGGGCGACTCCGAGGGTTTGGGGAAGCCGGAGATGCCGCCGTACTGGCGCAGGGTGGGGAGGAGGTCCCGCCGTCCGGTGAGCACCTTGTGGGCGTAAGCCTGGTGGCCCACGTCCCACACGAGCTTGTCGGCGGGCGTGTCGAGCGTGTAGTGGAGGGCGAGGGTGAGCTCCACGGCGCCCAGGCTGGGGGCCAGGTGGCCGCCGGTCTCGCTCACCGTCTCGATGATGTAGCGGCGCAGCTCGCCGGCCAGCTCCGCCAGCTCGAACAGGTTGAGCCGCCGCAGGTCGGCCGGGTCGTCGATTCGATTGAGCAGTTTGTAGGTCGAATCCATCGGGCTCACCGGGCGATCGTTACCCGCGCATTATACCACCCCGGACCGGTATACCCGGCGGGGCGGACCGGTCCGGGATCGTGAAACCGCTACTGTCCGTTTTCCGAGCCCTTCGGCGGGAACCTTCGCCGGAGCATGCCGAGAAGAATCACCTTGAGGTCCGCGAGCTCCGCGGAACGCATGGCCCAGGCGGCGAGGAGGAAAACGGCCGCGCCGGCGACTATGCCCCCTCCGCCCAGGGCCAGCTTGTCCAGGAAGGTGCTCGACTCGGCGGTGAAGCCGTACCACTCCATCCCGAAAAACAGCACCGCGCCCATCGCGACCGACGCGACGAGGATTTTCAGCCCCGCCCGGAACACCTTCGTGAAGCCGATGGGCCCTACCCGGCGCCGCATGATGATGAGCAGCAGCCCCAGGTTGACGTAGCTGGCGAAGGCGCTGGCCAGCGCCAGGCCGCCCTGTTTCAGCCAGTACATGAGGGACAGGTCGCCGATGATGTTCACCGCCACGGCGATGGCGCCCACGATGACCGGGGTCTTCGTGTCCTTCTGGGCGTAGAACACCGGCACTACGACCGACACGCCGATGTACCCCATGAGCCCGGAGGTGTAGAACAGAAGGGCCCAGGCGGTGTTATGGGTGGCCAGGGCGTCGAAGGCCCCGCGCTGGAAGAAGAGCGCCACCAGCGGCTCGCGCAGGATGATTATCCCGATCGAGGCCGGAATCGCCACGAACAGCGCCATGCGCAGGGCGTAGTTCATGGTGTCCCGCAGCTCCACCAGCTTCCCCTTGGCGGAGAAGCCGGAGAGGGTCGGCAGGATGGCCGTGGAGATGGCCACCCCGAAGACGCCCATGGGGAATTGCAGCAGCCGCTCGGCGTAGTTCAGCGAGCTGATCATCCCCTCACCCAGAAGGCTCGCCAGGGCGTTGTCCACCAGCAGGTTGACGCGGACGACCGCCATGCCGAAGAGTGCCGGCACCATCAGCTTCAGTACCCGCTTCAGGCCCGGACCCTTGAGGTCGATGACGGGTTTCCATCGGCCGCCAAGCTTGCGCACACCGACCCCCAGCACGAAGATCTGGCAGAACCCGCCGAGCACGACCACCAGCCCGACCCCGTAGATGAGCTCCACCGGCACCTTCCCGAACAGCGGCACGATGGTGTAGAGCCCGGCGATGAAGACGAGGTTGAGGATGATGGTCCCCGACGAGGGGAGGGCGAAGCGCTGGTAGGCGTTCAGAATCGCCATCAGAATCGCCGCCAGGGTCATGGTCACCGTGAAGGGGATCATGGTCCGGGTGAGGTCCACGGCGAGCTCGAGGTTGCCGGTGCTGACGAAGCCCGGCGCGATGACCCGCAGGAGCTGGGGGGTGAAGACGGCGATGATTCCGGCCAGGATGAGGGTGAGGAGCCCCAGGGTGTTGAACAGGTTGTTCGACAGGTACCAGGCCTTCTCCGGGCTCTGGTTCTCCCGGATGTCCACGAAGGTGGGGAGGAAGTAGGCCGCCATGGCCCCCTCGCCCAGCACGCGCCGGAAGAAGTAGGGAATGCTATAGGCGATGCGGAAGGCGTCGTTGACCGCCCCGGCGCCGAAGATGGAGGCGTAGACTATTTCGCGCACCATGCCGGTGATGCGCGAGATGAGCGTCATAAAGCCGACCACGCCGGCCGAGCGGATGATACTCCGGCCGTGATGCTGCCGGGAGTCCCCGGGGGGTTCGCCGGGCGTTACTCCGCTTCGCCCCGGTTCGTAGGAGGACTGACCCGTCCCCGGGAGGGGGATGGCGGGTGCCGGGGCCTCTTCGTCCGGGCGCTGGGGCTTTTCTTCGGTCATGGGGGTGGGGGTTCGGCCGCGCCGGTTGAAATCCATCGGGCGTCGGCGGGGCCGTGGGACGTTGTCGATGAATGAAAAGATTGTAACATCCGCTCACCGATTGAAAAACCGTATTCGCGGTGAAAAAAGGAATTATCGCCCTTTTTGGCCTTGTTCGCCGGTTATGAAAAGGGGACGGCCGCGCGCCGTCCCCCGTCTGCCGTTATCCGGCGGTCACTCGGCGAGGTGCCACTTCGTCCCCTGGGGGGTGTCCTCCACGGCCACGCCCATCGCCGCCAGCTCGTCGCGGATGGCGTCGGCCCGGGCATAGTCCCCGGCCCCCTTCGCCTCGGCCCTTTCGGCCAGCCGGGCCTCGACGAAGGCGGCGTCGACCTCCGCCCCTTTTTTATCCAGGCCCAATTTCAGGCCCAGCACCGAATCGAAGCCGAGGAGCGCCTCCCGGGCCAGTGCGATTCCGTCCCGGCCGACCCGACCCTCGTCGAGCTTCCGGTTGACAGCGCCCAGCATCTCGAAGACGGAAGCCAGGGCGACGGACACGTTCAGGTCGTCGGCCAGTGCCGCGGCGAAGCCTTCCTTGGCCTTGTGGACGATTTTACCGACCTCCTCCCGCCCCTTCGCGGAATCCGCGGCCGCCTCCGCCTCGCGGTCCAGGCGGCGCAGGAAGGCCTGGAGCTGCTTCAGGTTCGTCTCCGCCGCGGCCAGCCCCTCGAAGGTGAAGTTCAGCGGCTTGCGGTAGTGGGTGGATAAAAGCAGCAGCCGGACGGCCAGGGGATTGATCCCCCGCGCCAGCACGTCGCGCAGGGTGTAGTAGTTCCCCCTGGACTTGGACATCTTCTCGCCGTCCACGACCAGGTAGCCGCAGTGGAGCCAGTGGCGGACGAATTTCTTCCCCGACGCGCCCTCGCTCTGGGCGATTTCGTTCTCGTGGTGGGGGAAGATGTTGTCGTGCCCGCCCGAGTGGAGGTCGAGGGTCTCGCCGAGATGCTTCTGGGACATGGCTGAGCACTCGATGTGCCAGCCGGGGCGCCCCACGGGCAGGGGCGAGGCGGGGTCGTACCCCTTCGGGTCCCAGGTCGGCTCGCCGGGACGGGCCTTCTTCCACAGGGCGAAGTCGCGGGCGTCCTCCTTTTCGTACTCGTCGGAGGTTATGCGGGCCCCCACCCGCACGTCGCTCAACTCGATGCCGGACAACAGGCCGTAGCGCGGGAATTTCTTTATGGCGAAGTACCAGCTCCCGTCGTCGCCCTCGTAGGCGTAGCCGTTGGCGGCCAGGGCGCCGATGAGGCGGACCATCTCACCCACGTGCTCGGTGGCCCGGGGGTAGACCGCCGCGCGCCTGATGTTCAGCGCGTCGATGTCGTCGAAGAAGGCCGCGATGTAAGGCGCGGTGTAGGCGTCCAGGCGCCGCCGCATCTCGTCGGCGGGGACTTCCTCCCGAGTCGGGTTGGCGCCCAGGATGGTCTTGTCGTCCACGTCGGTGAGGTTCATCACCTGGCGGACCTTCCACCCGAAATACTCCAGCGCCCGGACCACCTGGTCCTCGAAGATGTAGGCGCGGAAGTTGCCGATGTGCGCGTAGTTGTAGACCGTGGGGCCGCAGGTGTAATAGGTGACGGGCGTCTCGGGGTTTTTCCGCGCGGGGCTGTCGGCGGGCGGGAACTCCAGGAGCTGCCTGGAGTAGGTGTCGTAGAGTCTTAAGGTGGTGGCCATGCGCACCTCGTCTTCCGCAATAACGGTTTTATAGCCGCCTGCCGCCGGTGATTACATGCGACGGAGCAGCCGCAACTTGCCTTTGCTGAAAGGGAGAAGTTTAAAAAGCGGCGGGCGCGGCTACCGGACGGTCGGCCGACCCGCCGGCCGACAGCCACAGTTGAGAAGGAACGTCTGGTGGGGTGAGGTCATGGCGTACTCAAGATTATTTACTGCACGGCGTCATGTTAAGCCAAAGGCCGGGCGCAGTCAAGGGCGATTTGCGGGCGTCGGGGAAATGCGGATTCCCCGGCGACGGAAATGTAGGGCGGGGATTACCTTCGGTCGCAGTTATGCCTTCGGCCGCAGATACCTATCCCCGCCGTTTCCGATTGCGATGATGTAGGGCGGGACTTCCACGTCCCGCCGCTTTGCCTTACATATCCCGCCGGAAAACGGCGGCTCGTAGAAGAGCCGCCCTACACCGCTTCGCGGTGAAAATGCAGGGCGGGGATTACCTTCGGTCGCAGTTATCCCTTCGGGCCCATATAACCTTCGG
>CAZNZF010000051.1:0-13529 GCA_964577465.1 uncultured bacterium
CCGCCGGGTGGTCATCGCGCGGTAACATTAGGAGATAGACTCGTAGGGGCGGACCTTCAGGTCCGCCCGTTTTTTATAAGGAAGCCCTCACCCCTAGCCCCTCTCCCACGGGGAGAGGGGGAACGCTCCACCCCTCACCCCATCCCTCTCCCCAGAGGGGCGAGGGGGCCGCTGCACCCCTCCCCCCGCGTTCCGCGCCGTTTTTAGTGACCCCCGCGCGCCTTGTCCCCCGCGCTGCAAACTGGTAGTATTAAATATGTCTGTGAAAGAAGACCGGTCCGAGCCGCTAAGTCTTTTCGGGGTGAGCGCACCCCCTCGGAATCCAAGGTGGATAGATGCTGGACGAGAAGAAGACCAAGGCCCAACTCATCGCCGAGCTGGGGGAGCTCCGGTCCCGTCTCGCCGACGCGGGGACGGAGCCGGGCCTCGAATCCCTCTGCGGCGTAATCCCCCAGGGCGTCTTCCGCTGCGACTCGGGCGGCGGGATTACGTGGGCCAACCACAGCCTGGCCCGGATGCTCGGCCGTGAGGACCCCGGCGACCTCGTCGGGGTCAAGTTGCGCGGGCTCCTGGCCCATCCCCGGAGCGAGAAGGACCTCTTCGAGCGGCTCGGCTCCGGCGCGGGCGTAGAGGGGTACGAGACCGAGCTGAAACGGGCCGACGGCGGGACCTTTCGGGCCTCCCTCACCCTGGAGCCCCGGTCGGCCGCCGGGGGCCGGACGGTCTTCGACGCCCTGGCGCTGGACCTGGCGGATGCCCGGAACCTGGAGCGCCTGGAGCGGCAAAGCGCAGTCCTGGCCGCCCTCTCCCGGGAGCTCTTCGGCGTGGGGTCGGTGCAGGAGGTCCTCGACGCGGCCGTCGAGCGGCTCGCGGAGATATTCCCCACCTACTCCAGCGCGAACCTCGTCGAGGATGAGGGGCGGAGCCTGGTCGTCCGGGCGCACCGGGTGGCGTCGCGCATCCTGCGTTTCGGCGAAAAGCTGGCCGGAAAGCGCCTCCGCGACCTGAAAATCCCCCTCGACTGCGACAGCGTCATCGCCCGGACCATCCGCACCGGCCACCCCACGGTCCACGGCCTGGGCTTCGAGCCCGACTCACCCGTCAACGAGGCGGACCTGCGCACGCTGGTCGAGGCGCTGGTAGAGAAAAAAAGCCCCCTGCGGCGTTTCGCGGCCCCGATCGCCGAGCAGTTCGGCGATGCGTCCTACCTGGGCATCCCCTTCACCGATTCGACGGGGCGGATCACCGGCTCCATCACCGTCATCGCCCCGTTCAAGTTCAGCCGGGAAGACTTCAACCTCATCCAGGCCTGTTCCGACATCGTCGGGAAGGCGGTCGAGCAGCAGCTCCTGACCGCCGAGCTCCGGGCGTCCGAGGAGCGCTTCCGGGGCGTGTTCGAGAACAACGTCATCGGCATCTACCGCACCACCCCCGACGGGCGGGTGCTCATGGCCAACCCGGCCCTGGTGCGGATGCTGGGCTACGGCTCCTTCGAGGAGCTCGCGCGGCGGGACCTGGAGAAGGGGTACCAGGCGGGTCACTCCCGGGCGGATTTCAAGCGGGTGGTGGAGAAGTCGGGTGAGCTCCGCGGCCTGGAATCGGTCTGGAAGCGGCTCGACGGCACGAGCCTCCACGTGCGCGAGAACGCCAGGGCCGTGAGCGACGAAAAGGGGAAGACGCTCTACTACGAGGGCACCGTCGAGGACATCACCGAGCGGGTCGAGGTCGAGGAGCGCCTGAAGGAATCGGAGCAGAGGTACCGCTTCCTGGTGGAGCAGAGCTACGACGTCTTCTACCGGGTGAACCTGGAGGACGAGAGCTACGCGTACCTCTCCCCGACGATGAAGAACGTCCTCGGCTACACGGCTGAGGAGTTCATCGACATGGCGATGTCCGGCGAGCTGCTGGAGCGGATCCACCCCGACGACATGGACTGGCTCCGGGAGGACGCGGAGGCGCTCAAGGACAACGGGCGGGGCGCGGTGGAAAACCCCATCCTCGAGTTCCGCATGCGCCACAGGGACGGCGAGTACCGCTGGCTCGCGGATTCGCGGACGGTCGTCTTCGACGAGACGGGGAAGGCCACGGCGGTCGTCGGGGTGACCCGCGACGTCACCGAGCGCCGGCTGGCCGAGGAACGCCTGAGGGAGTCGGAGGTGCTCTACCGCACATTCACCGAAGAGTCCCTCGTCGGCGTTTATATCTACCGGGACGACCGCTTCGTCTTCGTCAATCCCCGAATCGAGGAGATAACCGGCTACTCGCGGGAAGAGCTTCTGGCGATGAACCCCTGGGACCTCGTCACCGAGGACCACCGGGAGGCAATCCGGGGGCTCAACGAGGCGCTGGCCCGGGGCGATGAGGGGCCTCCCAGCTACCAGATGCCCATCCGGCGCAAGGATGGCGAGACCCGCGTGGTCGAGCTCCGGGCGCGGTACCTCCCGAGCTTCGGGGGCGGTGGCGCGGTCATCCTGGTCAACTGCGTGGACATCACCGAGCAGGTGAACGCCGAGGAAGCGCTCAAGGCGTCGGAGGAGCTCTACCGTACCTTCACCGAGGAGGCGCTCGTCGGCGTCTACATCTTCGAGAAGGGCCGCTTCGTCTTCGCCAACCACCGGATGGAGGAAATCACCGGCTACCCGCGGGAGAAACTCCTGGCGATGGACCCCATGGACATCGTGCTGGAGGAGGACCGCAACGGTCACCTGCGGGAGCGGTCGGAGGCCCGGGCCCGGGGTGAGGAGGTGCCCTCGACCTACCGGATGCACATCCGGCGCTCCGACGGCGAGGTGCGGGTGCTGGAGCTCCGGGCGCAGCCTCTCCCGGCGTTCGGCGACTCGGGCGTAGCCAGCCTGGGCAACTGCGTGGACATCACCGAGCAGGTGCGGGCCGAGGAGGATCGGGACGGGCACCTGCGGGAGCTCCAGGCGCTCTTCGAGGGCGTGGACGTCCTGCTGTGGTCGGTCGTGGAGGGGGAGGACGGGGAGCTCTACTACGAGCAGGTCAACACCGCCTTCGCCGCGGTGGAGGGGCACACCCCCGAGTACTACAACGGGAGGCCCGTGTCCGCCCTGCACCCGCCGGACGAGTGCGCGCGAATCAGGAATTCCTTCGAGTGGGCGAAGCTGGGCAAGGTGCACACCAACGAAATCAGCTTCGGCGAGGGGGCCGGCAGAAAATCCTTCGAGATCCGCCTCATCCCCCTGGCCGACCCGGACGGCTGGGTCCGGCGTTTCATCGGGGCGGGCTCGAACATCACCGAGCGCAAGCGGGCCGAGGAGGCGCTCGCGGCGTCCGAGGAGCTCTACCGAACCTACACGGAGGAAGCGCTCGTCGGCGTTTACATCTTCAGGGACGACCGCTTCGTCTTCGTGAACCCCAAGCTGGCGGAAATCACCGGCTACAGCCGGGAAGAGCTCCTGGCGATGAACCCCTGGGACATCGTCCCCGCCCAGGACCGGGAGTTCATCCGCAGGCTCAACGAGGAGCGGGCCAAAGGCGAGGAGGGGCCCTCCAGCGAAAAGATGCACATCCTGCGCTCCGACGGCCAGACCCGCGTTGTGGAGCTCCGGGTGCGGCATCTTCCGGCTTTCGCGGGCGGCGGCGGCGCGGCCACCCTGGGCAACTGCATGGACATCACCGAGAGCGTGCGGGCCGAGGAGGCGCTCCGCGAATCCGAGAAGAGATACCGCTTCCTGGTGGAGAACACCAACGACCTGTTCTACCGGGTGAACCTGGAGGACGAGAGCTACGCGTACCTCTCCCCGGCGCTCGTGAAAATCCTGGGCTACGGGGTGGAGCAGTTCGTGGAGATGGCGAAGTCGGGCGAGCTGGCGAAGCGCATCCACCCCGACGACCTGGCCGGGGTGGTGGCGGACGCGGAGGCGCTGCGGGACAACGCCCGCGGGGCGCTGGAAAATCCGGTCATCGAGTACCGCCTGCGCCACGCGGACGGCGAGTACCGCTGGCTGTCCGACGCGCGCACCGTGGTGTACGACGAGACGGGGAAGAAGGCCACCACCATCATCGGCGTGTCCCGCGACATCACCGACCGCAAGCTGGCCGAGGAGGCGCTGCGCGAGAGTGAGGAACGCTACCGCGTCCTGTCCGAGGAGGCCATCGTCGGGGTTTACATCTACCGGGAAGCGCGCTTCCTCTACGTCAACGACGAGATGGCCAGAATCACCGGCTACACCAAGAAGGAGCTTTTAGCCCTGGACACCGGCGTCCTGGTCCACGAGGGGGACCGCGATTTCCTCACCCAGCGGGAAGAGGCCCGCAAATCGGGCTCCGACGTCCCCAGCCGGTACACGATGAGAATCGAGCGCAAGGACGGCACAACGGCGGTCCTCATGGTCGGCGCCAGGCCGATCCCCTACGGGGGCCGGTCCGCCTTCCTGGGGAACTGTTTCGACATCACGGAGAGCGTCCGGGCCTCGGAGGCGCTCGAGGAATCCGAGGAGCGCTACCGCACCCTCCAGGACAACATCCCGGTGGGGGTGTTCCGGGTGGCGCACTCGGGCGAGCTCATCTCCGTCAACCCCGCCTTCTGCCGGATGTTCGGCTACGCGTCCCCCGAGGAGCTGCTCGAGGTGAGCGTGGTGGACCTCTACGTCTCGCCGGAGAGGCGCCTCGAGCTCCTCGACGCTCTGACCGAGAGGAACGTGGTGGCCGACTTCGAGGCGGAGATGACCCGCCGGGACGGCGTAACTTTCTGGGTGCTCATCAACGTGCGGGCGGTACGGGACACCGACGGGGAAATCATCTTCCACGACGGCATCCTGGTGGATCAGAGCGAGCGCAAGGCCGCCCTCGAACGCCTGCGGGAGTCCGAGGACAGGTACCGCACGACACTGGACTCCATGGGGGACGCCATTCACGTCGTGGACCCCGGGCTCCGCATCACCCTCGTCAACGACGCCCTCACGCGCTGGATGGAGGGGCTGGGCCTGGACCCGGCGGTGGTGGGGAAGAGCTTCTTCGAGGCCTTCAGGTTCCTCCCTGGTAGCGTCCGGGCCGAGTACGGGGAGGTTTTTTCGAGCGGTCGGACCCTCGTGACCGAGGAGCACACCAGGATCGGCGAGCGGGAATTCATCGCCGAGGTGCGGAAGATTCCGATCCTCAAGGGCGAGGTCGTGAACCGGGTGGTCACCGTCGTCCGGGACGTCACCCGCCAGAAGCTGAACGAGGTGGCCCTGCGCGACTCCGAGGAGCGCTACCGCTCCCTCCAGGAGAACATCCCCGTGGGCGTCTTCCGCACCAGCGCCGAGGGGGAGGTGCTGTCGGCCAACCCGGCCCTGTGCTCCATGTTCGGCTACGCCACCGAGGAGGAGATGCTGTCGGTCAACGTGGGCGACTTCTACACCGACCCCCGGCAGCGCCGGGAGTTCGTGGAGTCGCTGAAGACGAAGGGCTTCGTGACCGATTTCTGCGTCCAGCAGCGGAAAAAGGACGACTCCACCTTTTGGGCCTCGATCAACGCCACCCTTATCCGGGACAAGCGGGGTAAGGGCCGGCACATAGACGGCATCCTCGAAAATATCACCGAGCGCAGGCTGGCCCAGGATGCGCTGCGCGAGTCGGAGGAGTTCAGCCGGGCGCTCATCGAGCGCTCGCCCCTGGGCGTGTCGGTGCGGGACCGTTTCGGCAGGCTGCTCTCCTGTAACGAGGCGTGGAGGAGCATCTGGGCCGTAACCGATGAGGAGATCGCCCGTGATTTCGACAGGGAGCGGACGGAGCTCCGGTTCGACGAGGAGGATTCCTACCTGGGCGAGTGGCTCCCCGAGGTCCGCGGCGTTTACGAGGGCGGCGACTACCTCCACATTCCCGAGTCCGAGATAACCGACCCGCGGCCCGGCGGCGCCCGGTGGATTTCCCAGCACTTCTATCCCCTCCGGGACGAGGAAGGCGCGGTGAGCCGGGTGGTCATCATCACCGAGGACATCACCGACCGCAAGAAGACGGAGACGGCGCTGGCCCTCTCCGAGGAGACCTACAAGAGCTTCTACGAGACCACCCTGGCCCTGGCCCACTCCACCGAGCTCACCGACGTCATCAGCGTCATCGCCCTCCAGGCCACCAGCCTTCTCGGCGCCCAGCAGTGCCTCTTCCTGCTGCTGGATTCCGACAGGAGCGTGCTCACCCCCATCTACTCGACGCGATCCGACTACCGCGACATCATCATGGGCTTCGAGGTACCCCTGGGGGTGGGGCTGTCGGGGAGTGTCGCCGAGTCGGGCGTCGGCCGGTACGTGAACGCCGGCGAGGTGGACGAGGTTTCGGTCCACGTCGAGGGCACCGACGAGGAGGAGGATTCGAGTGAATCGTTGATCTCGGTGCCCATGTTCGACGTCGGGAAAGTCCTGGGCGTGATCACCCTGGGCAAGTTCACCGGTCCCTTCACGGACGAAGACCTGGCGAGGTTGTTCGTATTCGCCCGTCAGGCGGAAATCGCCGTCAAACGCACCAGGAACATCGAGGAGCTGGCCGCCAGCGAGCGCACGTACCACAGCCTCTACGAGACCACCCTGGCCCTGGCCGACTCCACCGACCTCCTCCACGTGATCGAGGTCATCGCCACCCAGGCCTCCATCATGCTCGGGAGCCGCAAGTGCATCTTCTTCCTGGTGGACTCGGGCCGGTCGGTTCTAAGGCCCATCTACTCCACCCGCCAGGATTACCAGGAGATATTCAAGGACTTCGAGATACCCATCGGCGAGGGGCTCTCGGGCCACGTGGCCCTCTCCGGCGTGGGCATGTTCGCCAACGCCGGCGACCCGGAGAAGGCCATCTCGGTCCACATCCCGGGCACCGACGCGTCGGCCGACGAGCGGGAGTCGCTCATCTCGGTGCCCATGTTCGACGAGAATCGCGTGCTGGGCGTCATCACCATCGGCAAGTTCGACGCCGTCTTCACCGAGGAGGACCTGGCGAAGCTGACCGTCTTCGCCCGCCAGGCGGAGATAGCGGTGAAGCGGACCCGCAAGTCCGAGGAACTTACCCGCTCCGAGGAGACGTACCGCAGTCTGTACGAAACCACCCTGGCCCTGGCCGACAAGACCGACCCCCTGAAGGTCATCAAGATCATTGCCGACCAGGCGTCGGCGCTGGCCCGGGCGTCCGATTGCACCGTGTACCGTCTCGATGAGGTGCGCGGAGTCCTGAGGCCCATCTACTGCAACGACCCCACGGCCACCGAGGAGATAATGAACTTCGAGATACCCCTGGGGGAGGGCGTCTCCGGCCGGGTGGCCCAGACCGGGGAGAGGGTCTGCCTCAACCTGGGGGAGTCGGACGACATCTCCGTCCACGTGCCCGGCACCAGCGAGGATGTGGACCTGCGGGAGTCGGTGCTGTCCGTGCCCATGTTCGACGCCGGGCGGGTCATCGGCGTCATCAGCATCAACAAGGAGGACGACGTCTTCACCGAGGAGGACGCCCAGAAGCTCTCCGTCTTCGCCCGGCAGGCCGAGATAGCCGTCCTGCGCGCCGAGAACCTGGAGGCCCTGGCCGAGTCCGAGGACACCTACCACCGGCTGTACGACACCACCCTCACCCTGGCCGACGAGATAGACCTCATGAAGATCATCAGCCGGATCTGCGACCAGGCCACCCGTCTCCTGGACTCCATCTACTGCACGTACTTCACGTGGGACCCGTCCGAGGAAGTGCTCCTGCCCTTCTACTCCAACGCGCCCCGGGAGCGGGAGGCCATCCTGGGCTTCAAGGTCCCCCTGGGGGTCGGTCTCTCCGGCAGGGTGGCCCGGGAGCGCGTCGGGGTTTACTCCAACTACACCGACCCCGACCGCCCCGTGGTCCACGTCGAGGGTACCGATGAGGAGGTGGACTCCGTCGAGTCGGTCATCTCCGAGCCGGTGATGGACTCCGACACCCTGCTGGGCGTCATCACCATCGGTGCCGAGGGCAAGCTCTACGACGACGGCGACCTGGACAAGCTCTCCATCTTCGCCCGCCTGGCCTCCATCGCCATCAAGCGCGCGGAGAACCGCCAGGACCTCGAGCGTTCGGAGGATACGTACCGCACGCTCTACGAGACCACGATGACCCTGGCCGACGAGACCGACCTGGAAAAGGTTTTAGCGAAAATCGCCGACAACGCCCGGCTGCTGATGGACGCCCACTTCTGCAACATCCTGCTGCTCGACACCGAGGAGGGGATGCTCTCGCCCATCTACACGAACGCCCCCACCTCGCGGGACGAGATAATGGAGTTCCGGGTTCCGTTGGGGGTGGGGCTGGGCGGGAAGGTGGCCCAGCTCCGGCGCGGCGCATACTCCAACTACTGCGACCCCGACCGCCCCGTGGTGCACATCGACGGCACCGACGACTCCGAGGAGCACCGCGAATCGGTCCTGGGCGAGCCCATCATGGACGGCGAGACGCTCCTGGGAGTGTTCCTCATCCACGCCCTGGACCGGGTCTTCACCGACGACGACCTGACCAAGGTGCGGGTCTTCGCCCGGCTGACCTCGGTGGCGCTCAAGCGTTCCCAGTACGTCCAGGCCCTGGAGGAGTCCGAGGAGAAGTACCGCAGCCTGGTGGAGCAGGCCACGGACGGGGTCGTCATCGTCCAGGAATTACGGTTCGTCTTCGTGAACACCGCCATGCTGGCCATATCCGGGTACGATGCCGCCGACATGCTGGGGAAGGGCTTCGCCGATTTCGTCGTCCCCGAGGACAGGTCCCGGCTCGCCGAATTAAACGAACGGCGGATGCGGGGCGGGGAAGTACCCTCCGTCTACGAGGTCACCGGGATACACAAGGACGGAGACCGCATCCCGCTGGAGCTGAACGTGGGGCTCATCCAGTACTCGGGGGCGCCGGCCGACCTGGTGATCATCCGCGACATAACGGAGCGCAAGCGGGCCGAGGAGCTGCTGCGCGAGAGTGAGGAGCGCTACCGTTCCATCTGGACCAAATCCCCCATCGGCATCTGCCTCTCCGACCGCAACGGCGAGGTGACCATGGCGAACCCGGCCCTCCTGCAGATGCTGGGCTTCGACGAGGAGGGGCTCGTCGGGAACAGGTTCTACGACCTCATCGTCCCCGAGGAGCCGGGGGAGATGGGCGAGCTCCTGGGGGAGACGCTCGACACGCAGGTGTACCAGGACAAGCTGGCCATCTTCTCGGGAAAGCCCACCGAGCTGACCCTGTTCAAGATGTCGGGGGATCAGATTCCCGTGGAGATGAACATAGACTTCATCACCCGTGACAAGTCCATCCAGTACATGATTTCGCTCATCACCGACATCACGGAGCGCAAGAAGGCCGAGGAGGCGGTGGCGAACTACTCGGCCGACCTGGAGCGGGAGGTGGACGCCAAGACGGCGCAGCTTCAGGCGGCCCGGCGGTATCTGCGCGAGGTCATCGACGCCTCGCCGGACCTGGTGACCGTGGTGGACGCCGAGGGCCGGCTGGAGATTCTCAACCGCGCCGCCTCCGTGGCCCTGGGCTACGCCGAGGACGAGGTCCGGGGGAAGCCCATGGTGACATTCTACTTCGACCGGGACCGGGACACGGTGGCCGAGATGACCCGGCGCCTGGACGAGGGTCGGCCCTCCACCGTGCGCCAGGTGGACCTGCGCACGAAAGACGGCTCTCCCGTCACGGTGGAGCTGTCGGTGTCCCCGCTGGTTGACGAGAAGGGCCGGTTCACGGGCAGTGTGGCGGTGGGCCGCGACATCCGCGAGCTCGAGGACCTGCGACTCGCCCTCACGCGCTCGGAGAAGCTGGCCGCCACCGGCAAGCTCGCCGCCGACATCGCCCACGAGGTCAACAACCCCCTGGGGATAATCAAGAACTACCTGCAGATCGCCCGGGGGGACCTCGACCCCTCCGGCGAGCCGTACAAGACCCTCGGCGTCATCGAGGAGGAGGTCCAGCGCATCGCCCGCATCATCTCCGGCCTGCTGGACTTCTACCGCCCCGAGAGCGCCTACCTCGAGAAGACCGGCGTCAACCAGCTCGTGGAGGACCTGTTGATGCTGGTGGGCATCCAGCTCGAAAAGATGGGCATCGCGGTGGAAAAGGACCTGGCCGACGACCTGCCCGGCGTTCTGGTGTCGCCGGACCAGCTGCGCCAGGTGCTGTTGAATCTGGTCACCAACGCCCAGGACGCCATGCCCACCGGGGGCACCCTGCGCGTCCGGACCCAACTTTCGGGCGGCCGGGTTGTCATCTCCTTCTCCGACTCGGGGCTCGGCATCCCCCCGGAGAACCTGCCCTACATCTTCGACCCCTTCTTCACCACCAAGGGTAAGAAGGGCACCGGCCTAGGTCTCTCGGTCTCCTATGGCATCGTCCAGAGCTTCGATGGTATGATGGAGGCGCAGAGCGCCCCCGGTGAGGGGACCACCATCACCATCAGCCTGCCGGCGCGGGAGGGTTAGCCGTGGCAGAGTCCAGCCGCGAGAAAATCCTCGTCATCGACGACGAACGTCGGATGTGCGACTCCATCCGCATCCTGCTGGAGCAGACCGGCTACCGGGTGGACACCGCGTCCGACGGGGGCGAGGGCATCTCGATGCTGCGCGAGTCGAACTACGACCTGGTCATCGCCGACCTGATGATGCCCAAGGTGGACGGCTTCACCGTCCTGGACTACGTGGGCGAGAACCTGCCGCACACGCTGGTCATCGTCATCACGGGCTACTCCTCCATGCGGTCGTCCATCGAGGCGCTCCGGCGCGGGGCCTACAACTACCTGGTCAAGCCCTTCGATTTCGACGTACTCAAGCTGGCCGTCGAGAAGGCGATGGACAAGATCCGGCTCCAGCGGCTCAACGACGACTTCATCTCCATGATCACCCACGACCTGAAGAACCCGCTCACCAGCGTGATGGGCTACTGCTCGCTCCTGTTGTCCGGAGCCTACGGCGAGGCCCCGGAGCGCATGGTGGAGCCCATGCAGAGCATCGCCACCAACTCGGACCGGATGCTGGCCCTCATCAACGACTTCCTGGCGATGAACAAGTTCTCCTCGGAGGGCGTGCGGCTGGACATGCAGCGCCTGCAGGTCAACAGCCTGATTTCGCACCTGGCGAAGAACGTGGCGGCCCAGCTCGAGATGAAGAAGCTCAACCTGCGCCTGAACCTGGACGAGACGCTGGCCCCCGTCATGCTGGACCCGATTCAAATCGAGCGGGTCATAAACAACCTCTTGTCCAACGCGCTGAAGTTCACCCAGCGGGGCGGCGAGATAACCGTAAGCACGGGGCAGGACGACGATTACGTCTTCTTCTCCGTTGCCGACAACGGCCCGGGCATCGACCCCGAGCAGCAGAAGCACATCTTCGAGAAGTACAAGCGGGGCTCCACCGCCGCCGAGGGGACCGGCCTGGGCCTGTTCATCTCGAAGAGTATCGTGGACGCCCACGAGGGTAAAATCACCTTCGAGAGCCGGCGCGGCGAGGGGAGCAACTTCACCGTGCGCCTGCCCAAGCGGGAAAAGGAATAGACAAGGGGTTTAAACCCCTTGCCCCTAAAGGAAGACCAACTTAGGCTGGCCGTGGCGTCGAGCGAAACACTTTTCGACCCCCCGGGGTGGGATGCCCTGGTCGGGTCGTTCCACGAGGCGCCGCCCACCCAGACCTCCGCGTGGGCCGAGGTCAAGGCGGCCTACGGCTACCGCGTCCTGCGCGTCGCGGTAATTTCCGCCGACGGTGAGCCGCTGGCCCTGGGTCAGGTGCTGGCGCGGAAGCTGCCCCTGTTGGGCCGGGACTGGCTCTACTGCCCCTACGGGCCGCTGTGGAATCCGGCGCGTCCCGACGCCCTGAAGCTCTGGCTGGACGCGGTGCAGGGGCACGAGCTGGCCCGGCGCGCGGCCGTGCTGACCGTGGAGCCGCGCATTCTCGACGGCGAGGATTCCCGCAGTCTTTTAACCGGCCTGGGCTTCCGCCGCGGCGTCCAGGACGTGCAGCCGCGGGGGACGCTCCTTTTAGACCTGACCCCGGACGAGGAGACGCTTCTGGCCGGGCTGGAGAGTCACACGCGCTACAACGTCGGCCTGGCCGAGCGGCGCGGGGTGGAAATCGAGTCGGCGAACTCCCCCGCGGGCGTCGAGCGTTTCGTCGATTTATTGGAGGAGACCGAGGAGCGGCAGCGGTTCCTGGCCCACGACCGCGCGTACTACCACCGCGTGTGGGAGGCGTTCTCCAAGGCGGACGCCTGCGACTTGCTCCTGGCGCGCTTCGAGGGCGAGGACACGGCGGGCGTGTGGCTCGTCTACGCCGGGCGCACCGCGTACTACGTCTACGGCGCCAGCTCCCACCGGCACTCGAAGCACAAGGGGGCCCAGCTCCTCCAGTGGAGGGCCATTCAGCGGGCCAGGGAGCGGGGGGCGCTCTCCTACGACTTCTGGGGCGCGCCGCCGGTGCCCACGGAAAAGCACCCCCTGTGGGGCGTGTACAGGTTCAAGAAGGGCTTCGGCGGGGAGCACACGGTCTTCGTCGGGGCGCACGACCTCGAGCTCTCGGCCTTCGGGGGCTGGGGCTGGAGGGTCGGGCTGCCCCTGGCCAGGCGGGTGCGCAACCTCTTCATCCGCGGCCGCACCGCCGACGTGCTGGATTGAAGCGGTCAAGGGAGGTCGGCATGAGCGGGAATAGATGCGCCGCCATAGCGATGGTGTTCGCCATATTCTTAGCGGTTGCGCCGGGCTGCGACCTGGTGCCCGTAGAGACGCTCACGAAGATATTCGAAGACGAGTACGAAAACTTCTGGCCGAGTCTCTCACCGGACGGCAAGTACCTGGCCTTCTGCTCCGACAAGGATGGTAACGAGTACCCCTACTTCGAGTACGACATTTTCATCGTTGAAATCGAAACAGGAGAATTAACACAACTTACGGTGAATCAAACCGATTACTGGTCGATAGACCAGTATCCATGCTGGTCTGCGGACAGTCAGTGGGTTTATTTCAGTCGCCTTTATTCCGACCGGGATGTTACTGAACAAGGACAACTCTGCCGGGTTCCAATAACTGGAGGTGAGGAGAACGTAGAGATTCTCACATACAACACTGAAATAATCGATATGAATTCAGATGGCATCATGTTAGCTGTATTTCTCGTTGAGAATAATCATGCACTCGGTTTAGCGACCTATGATATCGCGACTGGTCAACTCTTTCCTGTACCAAACACTGAAGATATTTGGTTCCGTTCTATAAAATTCACCCCTGATGAAACCGGGATAATGGCCTCCATGTATTACAATGACAACAAAGTTATCACATATCCCTTGGACGGTAGTGCGCCCGTTGAATTCAACTACACCTTTGATGATATTCCTACAAGAATATCCTTTACTCCCGATGGTACGAAGTGTCTGTTCCAAGTACATTCAAGCATGATGTTGATTCCTCTGGATGGGGGGGATGTGGAGTATATAAATCCAGATTTACACGGTGGGTTTAACGATAGCGTGTATATGTATGATTATTACGTTTATTTCGTACTTTGTTACAGCGATGATGACCGTACTAGAAAAAACGCTCTTTACAAGTTCAAACC
>CAZNZF010000052.1:0-13520 GCA_964577465.1 uncultured bacterium
TCGCCCGCACCCCTCAGGGGCGGGTGGCCATGCCGCGGGCCTGGGACCACCTGGGCCTGACGCCCCGGCGGGGCCGTCAGGGTGAGCTGAACCTGTAGCGGAGGCGGTCGCGGTTTTCGACAGGGGCGGGCATCCGCCTCTTTTTTGGGGCGCTTGTGGTAAGATTGCCTCGGAGGTTCCCCCATGTCCGAGCCCGGCGCTCCCATCGGCATTTTCGACTCCGGCGTCGGCGGGCTGACCGTGGCCCGGGCGGTCGCCCTGCGCCTGCCCCGAGAAACCCTGGTGTACCTGGGCGACACGGCGCGGGTGCCCTACGGCGGCAAGTCCCCGGCCACCGTCATCCACTACACGCGCCAGGCGTTGGCCTTCTTCGAAAAAAAGCGGGTCAAGCTGGTCGTCATCGCCTGCAACACGGCCAGCGCCGCGGCGCTGCCCACGCTCGCCCGGGAGGCGAAGCTGCCCCTGGTGGGCGTGGTGGAGCCCGGGGCGCGGGCCGCCGTCGATAAAACGAAAACGGGAAAAATCGGCGTCATCGGGACGCGCACCACCGTCGCCAGCGGCAGCTACGAGGAAGCGATTCACCGCCTGCGGCCGGACGCGACGGTCCACTCCCGCCCCTGCCCCCTCTTCGTCCCCCTGGCCGAGGAGGGCTGGCTGACCGGTCCCGTCCCGCGCTGGGTGGCCCAGAGCTACCTGGAGCCGTTGAGCGCCGCGGGCGTGGACACGCTGGTCCTCGGCTGCACCCACTACCCGCTGTTGAAGGACGTCATCGCCCAGGCCGTGGGGGAGGCCGTGACGCTGGTGGACTCGGCCGAGGAGACGGCCCGCGCCGTGGAGGAGCTCCTGGACGCCAACGGGCTGGCCAACTACTCCGGCACCGGCGGCGGGCACGCCTTCCACGCCACCGACGTGTCGGACACCTTCCTCGCCATCGCGCAGAACTTCTTCGCGGGACCGGTGGGGGAGCTGAAAATCGTGGACCTGGAGAGCTCTTCCTGATTCGAGGATTTATGCGCAGGACCGCGATTCTCGCACTCATCCTATGCCTGACCGCGGGGGCGGAGCTGTCCTACGACGCGGCGCTCTACCACTTCGAGGAAATCGGCATCCTGAACTTCCGCGTCGACTCCACCGCCGTCGGGGACATCATCGTGCTGGACTGGGGCGGCTTCAACTTCAACGAGCTCACCGTGGGCCTGAAGGAGATGTCGGCCGACGTGGAGTACCTGGGCCTGGCCGAGTTCCGCTCCGAGGACGGATTCCACTCGCCGCTCTACATCCACCCCGGCGCCGAGGTCACCGACGCCGACGGCTTCCAGCCCCGGTGGGACAAGGTCGAGCGCACCGGGAGCTTCTCCCGCTGGCAGGCGGTCCACGTCGTCGTCTGGCTCCGCGACGACTACGGCCTCTACGCCATGCACGACGTGGGGCTGCCCACGGTGCGGCCGTACCTGCCGGAAAAATTCTCCCAGTTGGTGATTATCAACAAGAACCCCGAGGCCAACCTGCCGGCGTCGGTCAACGGGGAGGACTGGGGCACGGTGCCGGCGCCGCCCACGGGACGCATCAGTTTCCACCTCTGGGGCTATCAACCATTAGGGCCGGTCAACGTCAACGGCCACGACTACCGCGTCGAGGACGGCATAGAGCTGGTCGTGGCGCCCTGATGTTCACTTCCGACATCATCACCCTCTTCCCCGGCCCGGTCCAGGCGTACCTGGACAGCTCCATCCTGGGCCGCTCCCAGACGAAGCGCGAGGCCCGCCTGCGCGCGGTGGATTTAAAAGATTACTGCGGCGGGGACCACCACCTGGCCGACGACGAGCCCTTCGGCGGCGGGGCGGGGATGGTCCTGAAACCGGAGCCCATCTTCGCCGCGGTCCAGGACCTGCGGCGGCCGGAGACGCGGGTGATTCTCACCGACCCCGGCGGACGGGTGCTGGACCACGCCCTGGCCAAGGAGCTATCGCTGGCCGAGCACCTGGTCTTCATCTGCGGCCGCTACAAGGGCGTGGACGAGCGGGTGCGCACGCTGGCGGACCTGGAGCTGTCGCTGGGGGATTTCGTCCTGTCGGGAGGGGAGCTGGTGGCGCTGGTGGTGGTGGAGGCGGCGGTCCGGCTCATCCCCGGCGTCCTCTCCGACGCCGAGGCGGCCCTGGAGGATTCCTTCGAGGGCGAGGGGCTGTTGGACTGCCCGTGGTACACCCGGCCGGCTGAGTTTTTGGGGATGCGGGTGCCCGAGGTGCTCGTTTCCGGCGACCACGCGGCGGTGAAAAGATGGCGCCGCGAGCGGGCGCTGGAACGGACGCGCCGTCTCCGGCCCGATTTGCTGGACGACTGAGACTTCCCCGCTGTATTTTTCCCCCCGACCCGGTATAATGGTGGGGTAAACTGGATAAGTTTCCTCCAAGGAGCGCCCATGATTCAAGCATGGCACCTGTGGCTCGTCGCCGGGTTCCTCCTGGCCGTGGCCGAAATCGTGGTCCCCGGCTTCTTCCTCCTGCCCTTCGGCGTGGCGGGGATGGTCACCGCCGCCGTGTCGCTCACCGGCATGGCCGTCGTCTGGCAGATCGCCTTCTTCGTCCTGGCCGGGGGGCTGTTTCTGTTCCTCACGCGCAAGTTCTTCGTCAAGGCCGAAAAAGTGGCCCGAACCGAGGATACCAAGACCAACATCGAGGCCCTGGTGGGCAAGACGGGCATCGTCACCCAGCCGGTGAGCTACGACCGGCGGGGCTACGTGAAGGTGGGCGGCGAGGAATGGGGCGCCGTATGGCCCAAAGACGACAACACCCTCTTCGACGTCGGACAGCGGGTCAAGCTGGTCGGCGTGGACGGCATCAAGTTCACCATCGCCCCCCACGAGGGCGAATGACCCGGCGCGCCGGACCTCTTTTCTTTCATCCAAAAACCTCAACACGACCGTGACGGAGGTGTGATTTGCTGAAACTGCGCTATCTGGTCCCCATCCTGGTGCTGTGCCTGGCCTCGGCCAGCTTCGCCGCGGACCTGGGGGGCTTGAGCATCGGGACCGTCATCGCCCTGGCCGCCATCTTCCTGTTCCTGTTGGTCTTCGCCATCGCCGGGTTCAAGGTGGTCAAGCAGGCCGAGGTGATGGTCATCGAGCGCCTGGGCAAGTACGCGAAGACCCTGAAGAGCGGCCTGCACTTAATCATCCCGATCATCGACAAGCCGCGCCGGGTGCTGTGGACGCGCAACGTCAACATCCGCGGCCGCACCTACACCCAGCGCGAATTCAACGACCGGGTGGACCTCCGCGAGCAGGTCTTCGACTTCCCCTCCCAGGCGGTCATCACCAAGGACAACGTCCGTATGCAGGTGAACGCCCTGCTGTACTTCCAGATAACCGACCCGCCCAAGGCGCTCTACGAGATTCGCAACCTCCCCGAGGCCATCGAGAAGCTGACCCAGACCACGATGCGTAACGTGATGGGCGAGCTGGACCTGGACGAGACGCTCATCAGCCGCGACGTCATCAACAACAAGCTGCGGCTGGTCCTCGACGAGGCCACGGACAAGTGGGGCGTCAAGGTCAACCGCGTGGAGCTGCAGGACATCACTCCGCCGCCCGAAATCGAGGCGGCGATGCAGATGCAGTCCACCGCCGAGCGTGAGCGCCGCGCGAAGATTCTCGAAGCCGAGGGCGAGAAGCGGTCCGCCATCCTGCGCGCCGAGGGCGACCGGGAGAGTCGCATCGCCCGCGCCGAGGGCATGAAGCAGGAGGCCATCCTCACCGCCGAGGGCTACAAGCAGAAGCAGGTCCTGGAGGCCGCCGGCGACGCCGACGCCCGCCGCATCCGCGCCGAGGCCGAGGCCGCCGCCATCGAGCTCATCAAGACCGCCGTGGACGCCTCC
This sequence comes from uncultured bacterium, assembly GCA_964577465.1. Classification (GTDB taxonomy): domain Bacteria; phylum RBG-13-66-14; class RBG-13-66-14; order RBG-13-66-14; family RBG-13-66-14; genus RBG-13-66-14. Next base: position 3,874 of record CAZNZF010000052.1, read on the forward strand.
GTCGCCCCCGGATACCTCGTGGCCCTGCGCTACATGGACACCCTCAACGAGATTTCCCAGGGCGAGGCCAACAAGGTCTTCTTCCCGCTGGAGCTCACCAACGTGCTGGGCAGCGTAGGCACGCTGACCGACCTGTGGAAGTTCACCGGGCCGGTGAAGAAGTAGGCCGCGTCGTCGGAATGGGTAAAAAAAGGGGCGGGCCCGAGGGCCCGTCCTTTATAGATGTGGTTCAACCCGTAGGGGCGACCGTCCACGGTCGCCCGAAGTCGGGCGGGGTACGGAGCCCCCGCCCTACATCAAATACGATAACGCGTAGGGCGGCAGCTCTGTATGCCGCCCTCCCCGTGGAGACACAGTTGCCGTAGTCTACTCCACCTCCCCCGTCCCCGGGTCCACGGACAGCTCGATGACGGGGAAGTAGTCGAAGCGCTCCCAGTCGGCCTCCCACGCGCCCGAATCCTCCAGCGGCTCGGCCTCCCAGGACCACGTCCCGTCCATGTGGCCGGTGAAGGGGTCCAGGTAGCCGTCCACCCGCAGCTTGAGGGTGCCGTCCCAGAAGTACGCCGTGGCGCCGAACCAGTCCAGATAACCGTCGTCGCCTTCTCTGTCGCGCAGGACCATCCGCTCGATGACAAAGGTCTCGTCGGCACCGGCCACGTCGATGGTCAGGTGGAAGTCGTCCACGTAGGCCAGCCCGGTGAGCCTGAACCGGGTAGTCGCCCCGGAGCCCTCGCCGGACCAGTCGCCGCAGATGGGGGTCGGGTAGTCGTAGCCCGCCTCGATTTCCCAGAGCGGCCCGGAATCACCAGTCGAGGAGAGGAGCCCCATCCCGACGCGCTGGAGCACCGCCGGCGGACGAACGAGATTTTTCTCTTCGACGTAGTCCCGCACCAGCTCCAAAATCGCCGGCGAATCGAGGGACGCGGGAACCTCGGCCTCATCGCCGTGGGAGCCGGCCGGGTCGACCTCACGGGTGGAGACCCCGCCGGAGGGGTCCACGGTCACCTCCAGGTACGCCTCCGCGCCGTAGTAGTAGAGGAGCCAGCGGCTGTCGAACAGGCCGGAGTCGGTGAGGAGGCCGTCCGGGTCCACGACGCCCGAGGCGCCCGAACAGGGGGCGTCGGGGTCCCAGTCGGCGGCCTCGGGGTCGGCCAGGGCCCGGGCCCAGAGGTAGCCGAGCGTCGCCGGAGAGGCGGGCCCCCCGGGCGTGTCGCAGCCCGCGAAAAGGAGCGCCGCGAGGAAAGCCGATGAAATGAGAATAATGCGCCGCATGGTCCTCCCAACAAACCAACATATACCCTGGACCGCCCATTAGTCAAGGCGTGTCGACGGGCACCATTTGACGCCGTCTGCGTATTGAAAAAGGGGGCTCGGACGGCGGGCGACCCTCGTCTTTTTTAGTCAGGACCACCGGCGAGGTTGACAGCCTCTCGGCCGGCGTGTCAAAATCGCCTGCCACAACATCATCCGTCGGAACGCCGTCGCAATCATGCCCATAAAAGGCCCCGTTTACACCCTTCTCCTCGCCGTCCTCCTCCTCTGCGCGGCGGCCCACGCCCAGGACCAGGCGCCCGTCATCCGCGCCATGGAGGTCCGCGGCAACCGCATCTACGACGACCAGTACGTCTTCGAACGCGTCTCCTCGCGCATCGGCCAGCCGCTGGACCCCGACGCCATAGCCGCCGACATCACCCGCCTCTTCGACCAGGGCGTCTTCGACGACGTCGCCGTCCTCACGGAGCCCTACGAGGACGGCGTGAAGCTCATCTTCGAGGTGGTGGAGCGCGAGACCGTCGGCGTCGTGTCCTATATCGGCGTGGACGAGCTCGACGAGGACGACGTGGCCGACGCCATCGAGAGCCGGGTCAAGAGCGGTCAGCCCCTGGACCCGTCGGTCCTGAACGCGGCCGTGCTGGCGATAATGGACATGGCCGACGAAAAGGGGCTCATCCACTGCCGCGTCACCCCCGAGACCTCACCCGGCACCGGCGGCACGGTGGACGTGAAGTTCGTCATCGAGGAGGGCTCCGAAATCTGGATCAACTCCATCGAGTTCGAGGGCAACGAGGCCTACTCGGACTGGGAGATACGCAACCTCTTCATGCAGCTCTCCGAGGACGAGTGGTGGAACTCGGAGACCTTCGACGAGAAGGTGTTCGAGAGCGACCTGGCCGCCATCGTGGACGGCTACAACAACGGCGGTTACCTCAACGCCCGGATCGAGGACTACAAGCTCGACTTCTCGGACACCGAGGACGAGGTGGACATCCTCATCACCGTGTACGAGGGAGAAAAATACTACTTCGGCGGTGTGACCTGGGACGGGAACTACATCCTGTCCGACCGCCGCATCGAGCGCGACCTCCAGATAGCCCCGGGCGACGTCCTGAACATCGGCGCCTACGACGCCTCCCTGGAGGCCATCCGGGACGACTACTGGGAGTACGGCTACGTCTTCCTCCAGATCGACGAGCAGAAGGAAATCGACGAACAAACCCACACCGTAACGTATCACTGGACCCTGGACGAGGGCGAGCCGGCGACGGTGGGCATAATCGAAATAGTCGGCAACACCTTCACCAAGGACAAGGTCATCCGGCGCGAGTTCACCATCTACCCCGGCGAGGTGTTCGACGGGAAGGCCTTCCGCCGGTCCCTGGAGCGCATCTTCAACCTGCAGTACTTCGAGAACGTCGTCCCCGACTGGCGCATCGACCCGGTGGCCAAGGTCATCGACCTCACGATTCGGGTGGTGGAGAAGGAGGGCACGACGCGCATCTCGGTGGGCGGCGGGTACTCCACCCGGGACGGCCTCATGGCCAACTTCGCCATCGGGTGGATAAACTTCGACACCGAGGTGCTGCCCGAAATCTGGAAGGCCAAGGGCGGGGGCCAGGAGCTCACCCTCTCGGCCGACCTGGGCGCCACCGTGTCCAACCTCTCCCTCTCCTTCCTGGAGCCCTGGTTCTGGGACACCCACACCGCCATCGGCGCCGGCGTCTACCACTCCTCCGTCGAGACCACCTTCGATTACGGGCAGGTCAAGTTCGGCTTCTACGGCCTCGTGGGGCGTCCCCTGGGAGAGGACGCCAACTGGAGGCTCCGCTACGACTATGCCGAGAACACCATCAAGCCCTACGACGACGCCAGCGACTCCACCCTGGAGGCCGCCGGCACCACGCTGACCAGCGCGGTGACCCTCTCCCTCATGCGCGACACCCGCGACAACTACTTCTTCCCCACCACCGGCTCGCGCCAGTACCTGAGCTTCGAGGTCGCCGGGGGTATCTTCGGCGGGGACCAGGACTACTACAAGATATCGGGCTACGCCACCACCTACTTCCCCGGCTTCTGGAAAACGGCGCTGGCGATGAAGCTCTACGCGGGATTCGCGAATCCCTACTCCGACACGGAGAAGGTCCCGGTTTACGAGCGTTATTACACCGGCGGCCTGGACGTCCGCGGATACCACGACTACGGCCTCTCGCCCCGCGACTCGGACGGCAACATCATCGGCGGCAATTTCAAGCTCTACTACAACCTCGAGTACCGCGTCCCCGTCGTGGAGAACATGGTCTACGGGATGCTTTTCCTGGATTCGGGTAACACGTGGCTCAGGATCGCCGACGTGGACTGGGGCGACCTGGCCTTCGGCTACGGCCTGGGCGTCCGGATAGACATCCCCATGGTGGGGCTCCTGGGATTCGACTACGGCTGGAGCGAGGACGTGCCCAAGGGCCGCCTTCACTTCAGCATCGCCCAGACCTTCTAGGGGCCGAGGTGGAGAACCGAGCGAACCGAGCTATGCCCCCGGCAAACGGGGAAAGACTACAGCGGCTGCTCCTCGTCATCGCCCTGGCGGTCTGGCTGGGGCTTTCCCTGTGGTACAGCTCCCGGATGAACTGGCTTTCGGCGGACGACGCCTACATCACCCTGCGCTACGCCCAGCACTGGGCCCAGGGGCAGGGGCCGGTGTACAACGTGGGCGAGCGGATCGAGGGCTACACCAACTTCCTGTGGGTCCTCACCCTCACGCCTTTAATCGGCCTGGGCCTCCCCGGGACGCTGGCGGTGAAGCTGCTGGCCGGCCTTTCCGGAGCCGGCGCACTGTGCCTGGTGTGGCTCCTGGGCCGCCGCATCGCGGGGAGGGGTTCCTGGCTCGGTCCGGCGGCGGCGCTGGCCCTGGCCCTCAACGGCACCTTCATCTGGTGGACCCTCCCGGGCTCCATGGAGGTCTCCACCCTGGCGTTGACCCTGTTGGCGGGATTTTACCTCCTCCTCGGACGGGAGGGCGCCGACGAGAAGGCGAGGCTGCGCGAGACGCTGGGGGCGGGGGCGTTCCTCGGCCTGAGCGTCCTGACGCGTCCCGATGCCGTCCTCTTCGGCATCCCGGCCCTGGTGGTCGTCCTGTTGGAGAAGGGGAGGCGTCCGCTGCGGGCGGCGCTCCTGCTCGCGCCGGGGGTGCTCATGGTCGCCGGCCAACTCATCTTCCGGCTCTCGTACTACGGCGACTGGCTGCCGAACACGTTCTACGCCAAGGTTGGAATAAACCTGCGGGTCATCGGCCGGGGCCTGGAGTACCTCTGGACCTTCGTGAAGGCCCAGGCGCTCCTCTTCGTGGGCGCGGTCTTCTTCCCCTGGAAGCGGTGGGGGGTCAAGGTCCTGCCGTTCCTCACGGGGTGCCTGTTGTACTGGATATACCTGGCGGCCATCGGCGGCGACTGGATGTCGCTGCGCCTGTTCCACCACACGACACCCATCCTCGTCCTCGTGGGGGCCGCCGGTTACCTGAACCTCTTCCAACGGCTCCGGGAAAAGAAATGGGGGAGGCTCATCCGCATCCCCGCCGCCGCCCTGGTCCTGGTCGGCATGGTGTACCTCACGCACCTGGAGGCCGACCCCTCGATGGCCTTCAGCCCGCTGCGCTTCGGGGTCCAGCAGCGGTACCTCACGGCCCGGTGGCTCAACGAATACGCCGACCCCGGCGACCGGGTGGCCCTGACCTCGACCGGCATCATCCCCTACTTCACCGATCTTTACACCATAGACATGGTGGGGCTGATGGACCGCCACATCGCCCGGGAGGGGGTGAGCATCGCCGGCTTCGGCTTCCCGGGGCACGAGCGGTTCGACAACGACTACGTCCTTGAAAAAAGGCCCGAGTGGTTCGTGCTGAACATCTCCCCGCGCGAGCTGTTGTCCTCGGCCCAGCCGAGCTTGTTCTACGAGATGGACCTCCTCCGGCGGCCGGAGTTCTGGACGGAGTACCACCTCGTCCTGCCGCCCTACCCCACCCTCACCATCCTGCACCGGCGGGACGACGCCCGCGGGCTGGCGAGGCTGGAGCCCGGCGAGTGGGAATCGAGCTACGGTTTCGTCCCGGAGTACGTGCGACGCTGACCGGGAGCCGATGTGTTTACGGCGACGGTATCACCGTTATGCTATCCTTGGGTAACGGTAATTCTCCCTAAAGAGGCACCCATGAAAAAGATTCTACCGCTGACCCTGTTACTGGCCCTATTCGTGACCCCCATCGCGGCCCAGGACGACGGCGACGAAGAACTAAAACCTCTCGTCATCGCCTACGTCGACCTCCAGCGCGTCCAGGACGAGTGGATTTTATTCCAGGACGCGTTGAAGACCCTGGAGGAGGAAACGCGGCAGAAGGAGCTCGAGGTCCAGCCGCGCCTGGACGAGTACCAGCAGCAGATCACCGAGCTGCAGAAGAAACTGGACACGCCGCTGTCCGACGAGAAACGGGCCGAGATAAACGCCGAAATCGAGCAGATATACACCCAGGCGACCCAGCTCCGGGACGGCGCCATCAAGGCCCTCCAGGCCAGGGAAAAGCAGGAGCTGGACAAGCTCATCGAGAAAATCTACGCGGCGATAGACCAGCTCGGCCAGACGACCGAGTACGACCTGATTCTGGACATGACGGCCCTCATCTACGGCAAGGACATCTACGACATCACCGACGAGATAATCGAGGTACTGAACACCGCCGCCGGTGCGGAGTAGGTGGGAGTCCCCGACAGCCCTTCGACTGGGGGAGACGTGGCCCTGAGCCTGGGGGAGATAGCGGTCATCGCCGGCGGCACGCTGGAGCGGGGCGACCCCTCGGCGCGCGTGAACGGGATAGGCACCCTCGAGACGGCCGGCCCGGACCAGGTCACCTTCCTGGCCAACCGGCGCTACGCGAAGCTCCTGCCCCGGTGCCGGGCGGCGGTAGTGATAATCGACGAGAAGACGCCGCCCGTCGGCAATCTGGCCTACATCCGCTGCTCCAACCCCTACCTGGGATACACCCGAATCGCCCTCCGGTTCGCCCCGGCCATCCCCCACCCACCGGCGGGCGTGCACCCCTCGGCCTCGGTGGACCCCACCGCCGTGCTGGGCGAGGGGGTCGCCGTCGGCCCCCACGTCACCCTCGGAGCCGCCGTCAGGCTCGGCGACCGGACCGTCGTGATGAGCGGGGTATACATCGGCGACGGGACCCGCGTGGGCCCGGATTCCATCATCTACCCCAACGCGGTAATCCGTGAGCGGTGCGAGCTCGGGGCGCGCAACATAGTCTACCCCGGCGCGGTGATAGGCTCGGACGGCTTCGGCTACGCGCCCGACGCCCTAGGGCACTTCCACAAGATACCCCAGATGGGCACCGTCGTCACCGGCGACGACGTGGAAATCGGCTGCAACGCCTGCGTGGACCGGGGGGCTCTGGGGCCGACCCGCATCGCCCGCGGGGTCAAGATAGACAACCTGGTTCAGATCGCCCACAACGTCAGCGTGGGGGAGGACTGCGCCATGGCGGCCCAGGCGGGGATTTCCGGCTCGAGCACCCTCGGCGACCGGGTACAGCTCGCCGGCCAGGTGGGAATCGCCGGTCACCTCGTCATCGGGGACGGCGTGGTCGTCACCGCCCAGTCCGGCGTCGCCCGCGACATCCCCGCCGGGGAACGCTGGTTCGGCTCCCCGGCCCGGCCCGTCGGACGCGCGGGCAGGATCGAGGCCGCCGTCTCCTCCCTGCCCGAGATGCGCCGGGAACACCTGGCACTGCTGAAACGAATAGAAGAGCTCGAGAAGCGGATAGCGGAGCTGGAGGGCAGCGGTGGCGGATAAGCCGGAAAGGCAGAGGACCATCGCCCGCCCGGTGGAGCTGGAGGGAATCGGCCTCCACACCGGTGAGTGCTGCCGGATGCGGTACATGCCCGCCGAGGCGGACACGGGTTACCTCTTCCGCCGGGTGGACCTGCCCGGGAAGCCCGAAATCCGGGCCCTCGCCGATAACGTGACGGACACCTCACGGGGCACGACCCTGGGCTCGGGCGAGGTGGAGGTCCACACCGTGGAGCACATCCTCTCCGCCCTTACCGGCTGCGGGGTGGACAATGCCGTAATCGAGGTGGACTCCGCCGAGCCTCCGGTGGTGGACGGGAGCGCGCTGCCCTTCGTGAACGCCCTGGACGATGCGGGCCGCGTGGAGCAGGACGCCCCGAGGCGCTACCTGGAACCGAAGCGACCCATCGTCCACGACACCGGCACGTCCCAGATGATCGTCCTGCCACACCCCGGACCGCTCCGGGTCTCCTTCGCCCTCCACTTCGACCACCCCGTGCTGCGGAGCCAGTACCTTGACTTCGGCGGCGAGGACGGGCGGTTTGCCGAGGAAATCGCGCCCGCCCGCACCTTCTGCTTCCTCCACGAGGTTCAGGCCCTGCGCCGGGCCGGGCTCATCCGAGGCGGTTCGCTGGCCTGCGCCATCGTCATCGGCGACGAGGAGATTCTCAACGACAACCTGCGCTTCGCCGACGAGTTCGTCCGCCACAAGGTCCTCGACCTCCTCGGCGACCTCACCCTGGTGGGCGCCCCGCTCCGGGCCCACGTCATCAGCGTCAAGGGCGGGCACACCTCCAACCTGGGGCTGGCGCGCAAGCTCCGGGCGGAGCTCATGTGAGGAAGGGGACGGCGGTCCCCCGCTCCGGCCCGAAATGAAAAGGGACGTTACGCGAAAGAGCATCGCCGGGGCCGCCCCGGGCGTGCCCTTTGTGGTAAAATCACCCGTATCTTTGCGTCGGCGAAGCCGTAATCACCCTCCTTATTGGAAACAAGGGGTTTAACCGAGCGAAGCGAGCTATGCCCCCGGCATACCTGCGACGGCGCAGCCGTAAACCCCTTGCCTCCCGTCGCCGGAACCCTAAATCGGGGAGGTCGTAACCCATGCCGCCCGGAATCATGGACATCAAGGGCATCCTCGCCAAGCTGCCCCACCGCTACCCGTTCCAGATGGTGGACCGGATAGTGGAGGTCGAGCCGCTCCACTACATCAAGGCCTACAAGAACGTCACCCACAACGAGCCGTACTTCACCGGCCACTTCCCCGGCGAGCCGATAATGCCGGGCGTGTTGCAGGTCGAGGCGCTGGCCCAGGCGGGTGGTATCCTCCTCCACTACTCCTACGAGCTAACCGAGGGCCAGGTAATCCTGTTGCGGGGCTTCGACGACATGAAGCTCCGGCACACCGTGGTTCCCGGCGACCGCCTCGACCTCTACACCGAAATCGTCACCATCCACCGCGGCCTGTGCAAGATGAAGGCCCGGGCCTCCGTGGACGGAAAGACGACCGTCTCCGGGGTCATGAGCAGCTATTTCGAGGTGCCCGAGGGCGGGGTCGAGGTGTTGGTCAACGGGAAAAAGATTCCGAAAACCGGGAAGTAGATGCCCGAGGTCCATGCCAGCTCCATCGTTCACCCCGAGGCGCGGCTGGCCGAAGACGTGGTCGTGGGCCCCTTCTCGTGCGTGGGCGCCGGCGTGACCCTCGGCGCCGGCACGGTGCTCAAGAGCCACGTCGTCATCGAGGGGCCGACGGTAATCGGCGAGCGCAACACCGTTTTCCCCTTCGCCGTCATCGGGGTCGTCCCCCAGGACCTGAAATTCGCCGGCGAGCCGAGCGAAACCGTCATCGGGAATTCCAACACCATCCGGGAGGGCGTGACCATCCACCGGGGGACGCAGGCGAACATGCGGACGGTGGTCGGCTCGGGGTGCCTGTTGATGGCCTACTCCCACGTGGCCCACGACTGCGTGGTGGGCTCGGGGGTGATTCTGGCCAATCTGGCGACCCTGGCCGGCCACGTTACGGTGGAGGACCACGCGATAATCGGCGGCCTGACCGGGGTGCAGCAGTTCAACCAGGTCGGCGCCTACTCCTATACGGGCGGCGGCTGTATGGTCACCCAGGCCGTCCCGCCCTTCATGCGTGTCTACAACTACCCCACGACCCACGTCGGCTCCATCAACGAGGTCGGCCTCCGGCGCCACAACTTCTCCGACGAGCGCGTGAGCCTCATCAAGCGGGCCTACCGCATCCTCTACCGCTCGGGGCTGGCGCCCAAGGGGGCCCTGGATAGAATCAAGTCCGAGCTGGAGCCCAACGAGGACATCGCGCGGCTGACGGCTTTTCTGGAGGGCGCAGACCGGGGAATCGTCAAGGGGAGCGGCTGGTGGGAGGCGGGCGCCACGGGGGCCGGCGGCGAGGCGTAGGGTATTGTCGCGCCCGGTGAGTCGGGGGCTTTATTCGTTACACGGTATTAAAATGTAGGGCGGGGACTTTAGTCCCCGCCGTTTTTTACGTCCCCTGCTTCGAC
>CAZNZF010000053.1:0-13490 GCA_964577465.1 uncultured bacterium
GAGGATGAGTGTTGACGGAAATTCCGCTGGTCATCAGGCTGTTGGCGGCGAAGGCCGCAACGGCAACAAGCAGCAATAGCACGAGCTTCTTCATAGATTTCCTCCGGATGTGGTTTGTTCGCTAAATCGTTAGCCCTGCCAGAGGTGCCGACAGGAAGCACATAGGAAATCTAGCACCCCCGTCGGGTTAATGTCAAGAACTTTTCTTATTGAAGAGGGGTCTCATCAATATGCGTAAGGCGCGCCTCGGCAAACGCCTTCTGGTCAACGGGGGTTTGTGGGCCGGCCAGACGGAGAAATTCCCGGTACAGAATCGCCGCGTCCGCCGCCCCCACCGGCGAGTGCTCGACGAGCCCGGCGAAGTGGAAATAGACCTCCGGCTCGTCGGGCATGAGGGCCAGGCAGCGGTGGTACAGCTCCTCGGCCTCGGCGTAGCGGCCGGCCTCCTGGGTGCAGACGGCCTGGTTCAATAGCGCCCCGGTCATGGAGGGATCGGCGTGGAAGGCGACGGCGAAATCGGCCGCCGCGAGGTCCGGCTCGCCCCTCGCCTGGTGGAGAAGCCCCAGATTGTAACTGACCACCGCCGACCCCGGAGCGACGCGCCGCGCCCGGGCCAGCAACCCCTCGGCCTCGTCGAGCCGACCCCCGCCCAGCAATACGGCGGCCAGGCCCGTCAGTGCATCGAGGTAGGCGGGGTCGAGCTCCAGGGCCCGTCGGTAGGCGGTCTCCGCCTCACCCGATCGCCCCTGGCGCACAAGGTTCGCGGCCAGGTTGGAGTAGACCCCGGCTTCGCCGGGCGCCCGCTCGACGAGCCACCGCCAGGCGCGCTCCGCCTCGCTGGAGTACCCCTTCGATTCGTAATACAGGGCCAGGTTCTCCCCGGCCGCGAGGGCCGACGGACCGGAGAGCTCCCGCGCCCGCTTCAGGTACTCCACGGCTTTACCCTCTTCGCCCAGCTCCGCCGCCAGGGCGCCGGCGTTGGCCAGGAGGGCCGCGTCGTCGGGGGCGAGCGCCACCGCCGCCTCGTAGTGGGCGAGGGCCGGGCGGTCCAGCCCCAGCGCGTCGAGGGTCTCGGCCAGCCTGGCCCGCGGCTGCCACTCGTTCCCGGCAACGATGTCGGCGAGGGCCAACTGGCCCACGGCGCACCCCGGAAGGCCGGCGGCGACCGCCTGGGACAGCCGGGAAAGCGGGTACTGGAGGGCCAGGTTCCGCGAGGCCACATCGGGATAGATACCCGGATGCCGCTCCAGATAGGGAAGAGCACACACCGTCGCCCCCTCGACGACGGAGGGGTAGCGGTACCCCAGGCCGGTCGGCTGCAGTCCCCTGTCCGGCAGCCCCTCGGGCACTAACCCCACTACCGGACGGTGCGCCCGGAGCGCGGTGAGGAGGAAATCATCCCCGTACTCCGTCCGCGTCCGGCGGAGGAAGCGGAAGAGCGGCTCGGTGTCGGGTCGGCGGTCGGTGGTCTCGTGCAGGGCCAGGATGCCGAAGAGGTCGTCGGTGCGGGCCAGTAGCTGGGAACCGTGGGGGGCGGCGCGGAGGAAGTCGGCGGCGAACCGCTCCGCCAGCCGGTCCTCGGCGCGCGAATGGCCGACGTGGTAGGCGAACAGGACACCGGCCACGGCCGCGGGCAAGAGCGGCACGGCCCGGCCCAGCCAGTGGTCCCTGAACCGTCGCTGGGCCCGGGCGAGGCCGAGCCCGGCCAGAAGCGCCAGGGCCGCCGCGGGTCCCAAAATGTACGCGTCCACGTCCGGCTTGGCGTACCCGGCGGTCAGCAGGAGGCCCACCGCGACCCAGGTTATGAGGGCTACAGCCCAGCGCGGGCGCTCCAGAAAGGAGAAGACCATTCCGAGGGCGATGGGGACCAGAATCAGCCAGCCCCGCTCCAGCACCAACTGCAGGGCCAGACGGCCCAGGCGCGTCAGGTAGCCGGTCGCCGTGCCGCTGAAGAGGGCCGTCCCGTAATCGCCGCCCCGAAGGTGCTCCAGGAGCGCCCCCAGCGTCCGTGGGTCGCCCCAGTTCACCGCCGAGGAGGAGACCGCCCGGAACGGCAGGTAGAGATAGGCCGACAGACCGAGGAGGAAGGCGGCGGCCGCCAGGGTCCCCGCTCGTGGCTCCAGGTCCCGCCACGGCACGAGGACCAGCAGGGCGGGCAGGAGGAACAGGGCCGACAGGTGATGGGCCAGCGACAGGCCGTAGGCCAGGGCCAGGAGGGGGAAGTAGCGGGAGTCGGGTTTCGCGTCCCCCTTCGCCGCCCCGCGCAGCTCGAGGGCCAGGTTCAGGCAGACGAGCTGGAGGGCGAGCGAGAGGGCGTACACTTCGGCGGAGAGCGCCTCGAACCAGGCCAGCCGGCCGAAAATCACCAGCACGCCGACGAACACCGCGGCGACCGCGGACCCGGTCAGGCGGAGGCTCAGGCGCACCGCCAGCCCCGCGGCCAGCGCCATGGCCGCCGCCGAGAAGAGGTTGAGCCCCCACGCCCCGCCCAGGGCGAGGAACAGGAGGCCCGTCTGGAGGTATAGGGGGTAGCCGGTGGGGTGGGCCACGCCGAGGCCCGCCACGGCGGTCTGCAACTCCCCGGCGTCGCCGGCGACCAGCCCGGGGGCCAGGGTGAAGAGGTACAGGACCAGCGCGACCGCCGCCGCGAGCCACGGGAGCAGCCGTTCGATGCCTCGCTCGCCTTGTGTCGGAACCGCGTCGGTCGTCACGGCTATTCCGCCGTCCGCTCGCCCCGGGGTCCGATCGAGGCCCAGGCCATGCGGGGGGTGTTGAAGAGGGCCGTGAATCCTCCGTCCGGGGTGAGGACGATCAGGCCGCCGCGGCCGCGCTCGAAACGGCCCAGCCTGTCCAGGGCGGAGCGGGCGGCCTCCTCGGGCACGAGACCCCGGCCGAGGTCGTCCACCGCCCCCTTGGCCAGGACCAGGCGCATGATTTGCTCCCCCCAACCAGTGCAGCAGCAGGCGCCGTACCGGTTGTCGGCGTAGAGGCCGCAGCCGGGCAGGGCCGAATCGCCGATTCTCCCCGGGTGCTTGAAGGAGACGCCGCCCGTCGAGTTGCCCACCGCCAGGTCGCCCTTCGAGTCCAGGACCACGGCCCCCGCCGTATCCCGCAGCTCCTCGAACTTCTCGGCGAGGTCGAATCCCTCGGTCCGGTATCGGTTCCAGTTCGTCCGCTCGCGGTCCAGGATGAGCGCCTCGGGCTCGCACTCCGGGAAGCCCAGTTCCCGGCCGAAGAGCTCGGCCCCCTTACCGGCCAACAGGCAGTGCTTCCCATCCTCCAGCACGGCCCGGGCGATGCGGATGGGGTTGGCGAACCGGCGGACGCCCACCACCCCGCCGAAGCGGAGTCCCGACCCGTCCATGATTCCCGAATCCAGCTCGGGGTAACCGTCCCGTCCCAGGACCGACCCGTACCCGGCGTCGAAGGTCGGGTCGTCCTCCAGGACGCACACCGCCTCCACCACGGCGTCCATGGCGCAGCCACCGCGTTGGAGCTCGGCATACCCGGTCCGGGCGGCCCGCAGGCAGCCCTCGCGGTGGGCCGGCCACTGGTCCGGCGGGATATTCCAGGCCCCCCCGTGAATGACGATGACCGGTTCCACGTCGGTTTATCCTCGTCCGTCATCGGGCGTGAACCCGAGGTTGCGGGCCAATGTCCGGGCCACCGAGGCCTGCTCCTCGGTGAAAAGGACGGCGGAGCAGGACTCGCAATTCTTCAGGCTGCCGGCGCGTATCTCGCTCTGCGCCTGGGTCGGCACCTCCATGTGGCAGGAGGAGCAGATGGCGCCGTCCACCAGGGCGCAGATGTGCGGCTGGGCGGAGAGCTTGTCGAAGATGCGCCGGCCGATGGTGTTCAGGCGCTCGACGAGGGCCTTGCGCTCGCCCTCGAGCCTGGCCAGGCGTTTCGAGAGACCCTCCCCCTCGGCGGCGACGGCCGTCAGGGCGCCCTGCACCTCGGACACCGTCCGCTCCCTCTCGGCGCGGGCCTCACGCACCTGGGGGAACAGTTCCTCGATGCCCTCCATCAGCTCCAGAATGCGGTCCTCCACCTCTCCCTGCCGCCCCTTCTCCAGCTCGATCTCCTCCAGGAGTGTCTTGTACTCCCGGTTGTCCTTGGCGGCCAGGAGCTGCTGCTGATGGCGCGTCCGTCTTTCCTTGACGCCGTCCACCTCCATCTCCAGGCGCTTCTGCTCGAGCTGCCTCGTCTTGAGCTCCACCTCGAGGGCGCTCAGGCCCTTCTCCGTCTCCTCGAGCCGCCGCCGGAGCGACGACTCCTCCTCCGGCAGCTCCCGGAGGCGACGGGTCGCCCGCAGGATCTGCCTCTGGTAGAGCTCGAGCGCCCAGAGCTGCGCGCGGGTCAGGTCCACTTCCGCCTTGTCCATCGGTCATCCCCAGTCGAACTAAAGGTGCTCGGAGGTATCCACGGCGGGCGGGGTGTTAAAAACGGCCGCCCGCAGGCGACCATTACGCGCTATTCATCCCCACCGCGACCCCGGCGTCCCTTCTTCCTGCGCCGGGGCGTCCGTTCGGCCGCCTCCGCCTTCAGACGGTCCACGAACTCGGTGCGCCGCAGGTAGTGGCGGCCGAGGACGAATCCGATGCCGATCAAGCCGCCGATGAAGCCGCCGATGAGCGTGTAGATGACCTTCCGCGGCCGCGTGGGTCTCGTGTCGTAGCTCGCCGCGGAGACGATGCGCGGGACGTCGCGGTTGGCCAGGGTGCGCTGCTCCTCGAGACGGGCCTGCTCGAACTGGGCCACGAGGTACTTATAGAGCTCGCCGTACCCCGAGATCTCCAGCTTGAGCTGCGTGTACTCGACGAACTTCGGCGGCTGGTTGCGCAGAAAGTCCTTGATTCTGTCTATCTCCCGCTGGAGGGACAGCTCCGTGGTGCGCAGCTCTTCGAGCTGCTTGTTCATGTTGCGCAGCCTCTTCTCCCGCAGCTCCTCCTCCGCCGTGCGCAGGGACGCCTCGGCTTCCTGGACCAGGGGGTGCTCCTCGGTGTAGTGGGTCAGGAGCTGGGCCAGGTGCAACCGCAGATTGTCCACCTGGGTCTCGAGGGTGGAGGTGGCGACGTCGTAGGTCGCCGCGGTTCCGGGAACACCCAGGGCCGCCGCGGCCGCGGATTCCGCCGAGATGGTGGTGCCCGACGTCTGGGCGCTCTCCATCAGCCTCTCGGCCACCTGGCGCTGGACCTTGACCTGGAGGCGCTGCTGCTCGAGGGCCGCTATCTGCCCGATGAGGGTGCTCACCTCGACATCGGGCGCGTAGATCATCTGCTCCACGCTGTAGGCGGCCAGGGCGCGGGCGTCGCTCTCGAGCTTGGCCCGCACCTCGTTCACCTGGTTCTCCAGAAAGGAGCGGAGCTGGCCCGAGGTGCCCGAGTAGTAGGTCTCGGTGCGCTCGATGTACTTGTTGACGATGGCGGTGACCACGTTCTGCGCCATCACCGGCGTGTAGCTCTCGGCGGTGACGATGATGGTGTCGCCGGTCGAGGGCGTGACGTCTACCATGTCCTTGAGCAGGGCGGCGGCCTCCTCCGGCGTGTTTATCATCACCGTGAAGGTCTCGCCCTCCTCGGGGGAATGACAGGCCATGACGAAGTTCAGCCCCTCGGCCTCGAAGCGGTCGAAATTCCTACCGGAGCCGATGTAGCGGCCTTTGTCGGTGTAGACGACGTAATCTCCGTCATCGGAGGTGAACTCGAAGGTGTAGTCGTTGCCGCCGGCCGTTTCGTTGGCCTTGAAATCGGAGAGGCAGGGGGTCTTGTCGTCGTTGAGCGGGATGTCGGAGTAACCGGGCAGAAGGCCGTACTCGACGACCACCTCCTCCAGCACCGAGCGCGAGGCCATCAGCTCGGCCTCGAGGTCCACGGTCGTGGGCACCAGCCCGCCGATGCTCATCCCCCCGAAGGCCGAAAGGAGCGAGGTCATCGTCTGCGCCTTCTCCGGGAGCAGGATGGTCATCTCCGAGGAGTAGAGGGGCGTGAGGGTGAAGCA
Organism: uncultured bacterium; assembly: GCA_964577465.1. GTDB lineage: Bacteria > RBG-13-66-14 > RBG-13-66-14 > RBG-13-66-14 > RBG-13-66-14 > RBG-13-66-14. The sequence continues at coordinate 6,001 of CAZNZF010000053.1, forward strand.
GATGACCAGCGTGACGATCCCGGTGAACAGACCGCAGAAGACGATGATCCACTTCCCCGCCCACAACAGGGCCAGGAAACGGATGAGGAAATTGTCGCCCCTGGGTTCTTCGCCCATGGGTCAGTCAGCTCCATGAAGAAGGTGAGCCCGGGTTTTCGGGACCCCGTACCGCCGACCGGCCGCTACGGGTTGAGGTCCTGGTAGTCCAGGAGTATCTGTTGGGTCCGGTCGACCAGCGACAGGGACGGGAAGATGCGGGACAGAATCTCGTTCCACTCGTAGAGGGCGGTCTTCGGCACGTAGATGATGTCCCCCGTCTGGACGGCGATGTTCTGGCTGAAATCGCCCTCGTGGATGACGGCGTAGAGGTCCACCGTGATGATTTCGGGGTTCGAGAGCCCGCCGCGGATGACCTTGACCGCGTCGAGCCTGGCGTCGTAGAGCTCCCCGCCGCAGCGGGCGATGCAGTCCAGGACGGTGTCCCGGGTCCCGATCTGCATCTTGCGCTGCCCCACGACGTAACCCAACACGTACACGAAACGCGGGGTGGTGGAGGTCAGCGTCACGGTGACGTCCGGGGCGACCATGTAGTGGATGAGCCTCTCCATGAAGAGCTCCCGGACCTGCTCCAGTGTCATCCCCTCGACGTACAGGCTCCCCAGGATGTGGACCTGGATGTTGCCGTCGGGGTCCACCGAGTACGCCCCTGAAAAGGGCTTGTCGGTGGCGACGTCGGACGTGACCTCGGCGAAGACCGAGACGGTGAACTTATCGCCGGGGGCGAGGGTGAACTGCTCGCCCGCCGCAACGGTGCATAGAAGGACGAAAAAGAATGTTATCCGGCGGAACATCGCCACCTCGGGACTAGGGCGCCGTCAGTGACCGTAGCTGGCCACCTATTTTACAGACAATGCCTCCGGTTGTAAACCCGGTCGCCGGTGAATTCAGAGCAGAAAACGCAGCTTGGCCAGAAGCCGGGGCGAGCGGGTCACCACACCCCCGAGCAGGGAGACCATCGAGGTCCGCTTCCCCTCGCGCCACCGTTCCAGTTGCCCGTTCATGATGCGCAACAGCTCGGTGAAATCGGCGTCGTTGAGCCGGAGATAGAGCCGGCGGAGTCTGGCGTATCGCCGCAGGCTGCGGCCCACCGTGGCCGACCAGCGCCGGGTGTACTCCTCCAGCCGTCCGGTCGAGAGGTCGCCCGCGACCAGGCAGGCGGACAAGACCTCGGCCGCCAGCCCGGCCCCCTGAATGGCGTTGGCGATGCCGCCCCCGGAGAGCGGCTCGGTGTGACCCGCCGCGTCCCCCACGGTCAGAAATCCGTCGGCGACCAGCCTCTTCGGCTTCGACGGCGCGGGGATGGAACCGGCCGAGAGCTCCACCACCCCGACTCCCGGCATCCTCCGGTCGAGGAACCGTTCCAGGTGCGGCCGCGCGCCCTCGATGCCCCCGCGCGAAGGGTCCACGGCGACCCCGACGTTGGCCCGGCCCCCGCCCAGGGGGAAGGACCAGGCGTAGCCCCCCGGCGCGACGGCCTCCCCGAGGTGGAACTCCACCAACGGCTTCGGCTCCTCCTTCAGGCCGACCACCCGGGCCTGGGCACAGCTGTGCAGCTCGGTGAGCGGCCAGGACCCGCCCACCCCCACCCAGCGGGATACCATCCCTTCGACGCCGTCGGCGGCCGCCAGTCCGCGGCACCGGACTTCCGTCGACTCCCCGTCCTTGGAAAGGGTGACCGACCAGGAACCGCCCTCGCGCCGGACCGCCGTCGCCTGGGTCCGGACCGAGACCCGGGCGCCGGCCTCCGCCGCCAGCCGGGCCAGACCCCGGTCGAAGAGCCGCCGGTTGAGCACGTACCCAACCACGGATTCGCCCTCGTAGCGGACCTCGTCTCCGTCGGGACCCACGCCCCGGCCGCCGTAGATTTCCTGGGCGACCCAGGCCGGTTCGGGTTCACCCAGCGCCGCCCGCAGCGGCTCCGCCTCCACCGCCTCGGCGCAGCGCACGGGGTTGCCGATTTCGGAGCGTTTCTCGACGAGGAGCACGTCGCGGCCGGACTCGGCCAGCCGCCGGGCCAGGTGGCTCCCCGCCGGACCGGCCCCCACGACCAGGGCCTCCACCTCTTCCGGAAGCGTCATCGGTCCTCCCGAAGATTCACCCGCTCCAGACAGGCGCCGTCATCGGACAGGCGGAAATCGGCGAAGACGTTCGGCGCGTGCCTGAACAGAATTTTAAAGACCTCGACGGCGAAACACCGGATTTCCCACTGGGCCGCGCGGGCGCCGCGCAACCCCAGGATGTGCCGCCATTCGCGCAAATTCGCCGTGACGACGATTTCGCTCTGTGCGGCGTTGGGCAGCACGAAGCGGGCGTCCTCCTTGGGCACGCCGAGCCTGCGCAAATCGTCGTACGCCGTGCGGCAGCGCTCGACGTGCGCGTCGAAAATCCGCTCCGCCTCGGGGTTTCCGGCGATGGAATCGGGCTCGACCACCTCGAAGCCGCGCTCGTCCACGTAGCGCTGGCTCTGCTGGCTGAAGGCGCACAGACGGTGGCGCACGAGCTGGTGGGTGAAGGCCCGGGAGCCGCCCCGGACGCGGAAGGTGGCCGAGGCGTGCTCGAAGACCGAGTGGTGGCCGGAGCGCAGGAGCATCCGGCAGAAGCGCGCCGCCGTTTCCTCCCCGGTCTTGTCGAAGGAGAGGTAGCAGGTCCGCCCGGCGGCCTCGATCAACTTCTCCGGCTCCGGCGTCACCGCCAGCAGCTCAACACTCAGTGTATTCTCGCTCATCTAACGTAAATGCTCTCCATGCCGGTTTCGAGGTCCAGGTAACGCCACCGGACCCAGCCGAGGTAAAAGCGGGGCTCGGAAGAATAATCGTCGTACATGACCCGCAGCCAATCCCCCTCCCTCTCGATGAAATACAGGGGCATTCTCGAATCAAGCGTCGGTCTTCCCTCCACCCGGGGGGCGGCGGGGTCCGGCTCGGTGCGGAAGTTGATCGGGTTGTGCCAGACCACCTCCACGTTACCACCGGCATCATCACCGACGAGTCCCACCTCGTACTGGTGCTGTCCCTCTCCCAGCTCTAAGGGCGCCCAGCCGCACACCTCCTGGTCACCGAGCCGGGCTGTGAACTCCATCCAACCCACCTCTATCCGTACCGGGGCCAGGTCGCGGTAAAGGTGAGGCGACTCGCCCTCGACGACCGGCGCGGATCCCAGATTCGGCTCCGTCCACAGGCCCGCATCGGGCAGCTCGAAAACGGACTTGGTGACGACGGCGGCGGATACATAATCGTACCGGCCCGGTTCATAATCTTCAAAGTGGAAAACGTAACCGTCACCGGTGACATCCACCTCGACGCCCTCCGGGGCCTGGAAACCGAACAGTTCGTCGGCGGTGAGCCCCTCCGCCGCCCTGTACTCCACCCGGCCTTCTCCGATGGGGCCGCTCCAACCGGCCCCGCTCCACAGCGGGTAATCTACCTGTGAGAAAACCGTCATGACACTGCCGCCCACCCTGCCGCGGTAGTGAAATTCCAGGGTGGATTCACCCGAAGGCAGCTCCGCGGTGGTCAGGGCCCAGATCCACCAGGGATCGCCGGGATGAATCTCGATGAAATCGTCATCCTCAATCCTCTCCAGGGGCCAGAGTGCGAACTCCCGTCCGTCGCCGGCCCGGAATAGACGGCCGTCTCCCGGGTCATCGCCCTCGTAGAGCCCCCGGACGATGTAGAGAACGTGGACGAGCGCCTCGCCATCGACCTTCATCCAGGTATCCGTACTCTCGAGCATCCCCTTCAGGCCACCCTCATACACCTCCGGCATAACGACGGGGTCGTGGTAATCAACCTGATGGAGCGGCAGGAAGAGGATGATTTTCTGCCCGACGCCTTCGTTGACCAGGGAAAACGTGCCCGTGACTTCGTAGTAATGCTCGTCGTATGCAAATTCTTCGCCCCGCCCCGGCTCCGAGCTCAGCTCGACCGTCACCCACTCCTCGGCAAGGCGGATTCCCGGGTCATCCGTCGAAATGAGACCCACCGAGCCGCCCGTAGGCCACTGGCCCACACCGGCGTCGGCAAACACGGGACCAGCAACTAACACCGCCAACAAACCTGCGCGTATCCTCACCTATCCTCCAATTCCACCGACTTTGATTTGATTATACAACAAGACTTCCACCGCGGGATTGCTCAGAATATAAAGGGCACCAGCGCCCGGCGCTCCGGCGGGTAGTCGGGAAAGGTTTCTCTATACCAGCGGTGGTTGGAGCGGGCGCGGGGGACGAGGTTCGCCGCGGTCCAGAGGAAGAAGGCCAGCCCGGCGAGGGACCAGGTCGCCAGGGCCCAGCCGCCCCACTGGACCAGCTCGCCCAGGTAGTTGGGGCAGGAGACCCAGCGGAAAAGCCCGCCGCGCGGAATTTTATACCCCGTCTCGCCCGGACCGCGCAGCTTCCGCAGCGCCCCGTCCGAGGCGACGTGGACCGCGAGGCCGAGGAAGAACAGGACCACGCCCGCGATGAAGCGCGGGTCGGCGAACCACTCCACCCCGCGCAACGGACCGAAGAGGTTCAGCCAGCGACCGTTCAGGTAGGCGTTGCCCAGGTTGAACAGGGCGCCCATCGAGATAACCGCCGCCGGCATGCGCTTGCCACGCTCGCGCATCCCCAGGGGGAAGAGGAAGGCGCGGTAGAGGTAGTGCGTGAGCCACAGGCCGAGGAAGGCGCAGTTGACAAAATTCGCCGTCCGGTCACCCAGGAGGAAGAGCGCGGCGAAGGCCAGCGGCGACGGCGCCTCCATCAGAATCCAGCCCAGGCGGCTGGCGATCGTCGGCCCCCAGCCCCGGCGCAGGTGGCGGCCGTAGGGGGCGGTAATGAAAAAGAGCAGGACGCAGACCGCCGCGGCCACCCCCAACCAGGCCCAGAGCAGGATGTGGTAGAAAGCGCGCTCCGTCATGCGGGTTCCCTATCGATGAGCCCCGCTCCGGCGAACCAGGCGTGCGTATCGGCCAGGGTTTCCTCCAACGGGCGCGGCGAGTAGCCCAGCTCGCGCCCCGCCTTCTCCCGGACGTAAGCCGGGTTCCCCCGCAGGGCGTGAAGCGCCTCGGAGGTGAACAGCGGCTCCCGGCGGAAGACGCGCGCGTAGAGCCCGACGAAGGGCGCCCCCAGCCGGGCCAGCCCCATCGGGGAGGTCCACCCCGGCACCCGCGCCCCGGATATTTTCCCCCACAGCTCCATCAGCCCGCGAATCGTCGCGTAACGCCCGGAAAGGATGTAGCGCTCCCCGGTCCGGCCCCGCTCCTCGGCGGCCAGAGCGCCCGCGGCCACGTCCCGCGCGTCTACCCAGTCGAAGCCGCCCGCAATCCCGGCGCAGATGCGCCCCCGGGATAACTCCAGCAGGAAGCGGCCCATCCGCGACGGCTTGAAGTCGCACGGGCCGATGACGCCCGAGGGGTGGAGGACGACCGCGTCCAGCCCGCGCCCGACACCGGCCAGGACCTCGCGCACCCCGGCGGCCTTCGAGCGGTCGTAGGCCGGATAGCGCCGGTCGTCCGCCGGTTCCCGCGTCTCGTCCAGCGGTTCGTCGAGTGGGCGCTGGTCGAAGGCGTGGACGGAGCTGTAATGCACCAGCCGCCGGACACCGCAAAAAAGACACGCCTCGACCACGCGGCGCACCCCGCCGACGTTGGTCTCCCACACCCGGCCGTGCTCACCGCCGAGGATGGAGATGCGCGCGGCGAGGTGGTGGACGACGTCGGCCCCGGCGAAGGCAGTCTTTAACGAATCCAACTCCAGCACATCGCCCCGGACCGGCTCCACGTCCAGGCCGTCCAGCGCCCGGGTGTCGTCGCGGACGAGGCAGCGCACGCGCCGCCCTTTTTCCAGAAGCGCGCGGACGAGGTTGCCGCCCACGTGCCCCGCGGCGCCGGTAACTACGGTGAGATTCGACAATGCGCGCCTTCGTGAAATGCAGAGGGCGATTATACAAAAAACCGCCGACCGGGGCAGGTCGACGGCTCGGTTGCCTACGGGCAGATTCACGGCCTCAATCCCGCCGGGCGACCTTCACCGCGAAGATGCTGATAAGGCCCCCCAGCATGACGTAGCCCAGGATGACCTCGACCGCCACAAAAATCGAGGCGGCGTCGGTCCTGGGGATAATGTCGCCGAAGCCCAGGGTGGTGAAGGTGACTATTGAGTAGTAGAAGCAGCGCCAGCATTCACTGAGCTCGGCCTCTTGGGCGTAGATGAACTTATCGGCACCGAGAATCAGCCAGTATGCACATCCGAAGAAGGCAGCGAAAATCAGACACCAGAACGCCCAACGAAAGAAGGAACGGCCGTAGTCAGCGAGCGTCCACCAGACAAAGGCAAGTATCGGGTGGCGTCTCTTGAACTGACGGATGTACTCGGCGTATACGAAGTCGCGCTGGGCGCGGCGGTTGTCAGCCCAGTCCGTCGCGTCGATATTTGCCTCGTCGAAGATGGGCAAATCGGCCTTTATCATTGTGGCTCTTACATACAGCTTAATTAATGGTCTTAGCATAAAACGTAACCATTTGGGCTTTAAACGGCGGTAGTTTGTAAAGAGCTTAATCCTGCCCTTTTCAATTTCCGAGGCGTATAGCCTATGGTTTTTTCTGTGCCAGCGTGAATCGTACCGCCCTTGTTTTTTTTCACCGAATTCGGTTCCGCGCAGGAGAGCCCCATCGAGACGGGCGGAGGTGAAGTCGGCGCCGGCAATGGTTGATTCACTTAAATCAACGCCTCGCAAATCGGTTCCTCTAAGCACCGCCGGGGTGAGTTCTAGCTCTAAACTCTCGATATGATCTTTATTATTAACGTTATAAATAGGTGTAACAATGCCCCGTGAGTAGATGTGTTCCGTCATGTTATTATAGGTTTCGTATTTTATATTGACAGTGGCAAATGTCACTTCAGAAATACTCTCCACTTTACTCCTACCAGCACCAAGGTTAGTATTAATTAACCTAGCAGCGTCCAGGCCGCCCGTGAGCTGCTTCTTTCCCCTTAGCAGCCTTTTTTTCGCCCATCGATAATTTACACTGCTCTCTATCCACTCGTCCCATTCCTCACCAGGTCGGTAAGTAGGGTCGGCACAGAGTCGTGCAAAGGACAGGTTAGCACCCTGAAGTTGCGCCCCCCAAAGCAAGGCGCCCTGGAGATGCGCCTCACTGAGGTCGGCTCCCTGGAGCTGCGCACATATAAGGCTGGATCCCTGAAGCTGAGCCTCTGTTAATTTGGCTCCCTGGAGATGCGCGTCATTGAGTTCGGCGCCCTGGAGATACGCCTGTTTAAAATCAGCACCTTGGAGTAGCGCCATACTAATGTCGGCGCCCTGGAGCTGTGCCAATCTAATGTCGGCGCCCTGGAGCTGTGCCCAACGAAGGTCGGCGCCCTGGAGTTGTGCAAACACTAAACATACTTGCGATTTCGGTGGGTGATATTCAAACACATACTCGAAGGAATA
>CAZNZF010000054.1:0-13030 GCA_964577465.1 uncultured bacterium
GCCTGGCCCTTATCCACCAGGGCCCACACGCTGCCTCCGAAGCCGGCCCCGAACGCCGAGGCCGAGGCCGCCCCGTTCTCACGGGCACTTCGAGCGAGATAGGAGGTCTGCGGAACCTGATTGCCCAGCAACTCCTCGGCGGCCTGCTGGGAGCGATCCACCAGTTGGCCGAAGGTAATCAGGTCGCCCTGGGCCAAGGCCTCGCCGGCGGCGGGCAAGATCTGCTCGTTCTCGGTGAGGAAGTGTTCCAGGCGTGCCAGGAGCCGGTCGGACGCGGCGTTCTGGACGACCTGCACCAACCGCCCGGCCGCGTCCGGACCGCTGGCCAGCGCGGCGGCCAAGTGGGGGTCGTCACGGCCGGTCTCTTGGCGCCAGAGTTCGGCGACGGCGGAAGCCAGACGTGAGGCGGCGTTGTACTTCTCCATGGCCGCACCGGTCTTCTCGGCCGCCACGCCGCTGGCGGCGACGGCGAACGTGTAGCCGTCAGGGACGGGGATCGCCCGCTCGGCCGGCAGCCGCGCGTTGAGCCGCTGGAGGTCCAAGACTACTCCGGGGTCCGGGCGGGTTGCGTCTCTCCCTTGGGGGGCGGTGGATGGGGTGGGGGTGGGGGCGCCTTGACGGAGAAATGCCCCCCGATGCGCCGGAGCTCCGGGACGAAGAGCTCACGCGCGTCGGCGAAGCAGTAGCCGGTGAAGACGTGGGCCTCGCCCCCGACCAACAGCAGGGTGGCCTCGTTGTAGGCCGGCTCTTCGCTCCCCTCGGAATCGCGCTTGAGGTCGTGGTACACCAGGGTGGCCGAGGGGTAGCCGTTCAGGCTCGGCAGCGCCTGGTCGGAAAAGATTGGATTCACGGCGTGGTTTTCGATGAGCTCCCGCAGGTCCTGGGTCAGGGCCGGAGCGGGGTCCTGGCCCGCGGCGAGGGCGGCCGCCGTCCGCTCCGGGAGGTCGGGCAGGCGGTACGCCTCCACGTAGCCCAGCTCGGATTCGTGGGCCGGGTCGTCCAGGCGGACCAGGAAGAGGTTGCCGGCCAGGGAGCGGTTCAGCCAGGCGCCGTTGGGGGTGACCGTCGAGTAGGGGTCCTCCTCGACGATTCTTCCCGGCCCGTAGAGCGCGGCGTAGTCCGTCTCCTCGGTGACCGCCGCCGATTTACCTTCGGTCGCAGATACCTGGGGTTTCCCGTCGGCGTGGTCCTCCGCGAGCAGGCGGACCAGCGGGTCTTCCTTCTTCGTGTCGCCGCAGCCCGCGGTCAGCAGGAGGACCACCAGGGGCGGCAGGAGCAGTCTGATGCGCAGGAGGTCTTGGTTCATCGCGGTGTGCATAGGCAAGGGGTTTAAACCCCTTGTCTCCTTGTGGATGGTTGGGGTTGCGGTTTTGCTTTCGGCCGCAGATATGTCTACGGCCGTAGATTCGCTCACTTCAATCCGCCGGAAAACACCCGGCGGCCGTCAATGGTCAGGCTTCCCTTCAGCGCCTCGTACTCGGGCACCAGCTCCTCGGCCAGGTCCTCGTAGCAGTAGAAGGCCGCGAGGTGCACCTCGTCGCCGACCAGGACCAGCGAGACCTCGTTGTACGTTTTCGCCGGGGAATCGGCGTGGAGCTGCTCCTTGAAGTCGAGGAACCGCCGGGAGGCGCTGAGCGCCGGGTCGGTCGCGGTGACCGGCTCCGTGCCGATCCACTCCAGCTCCGGGCTTATCCGGATCAGGTCCAGCCGGAGCAGGTCGGCCAGGTCGGCGAGCACCCGCTTCTCGGCCCCGGCGGAGCGTATCCAGTCCTCGGAGTCCAGGTAGCGGTCGAAGTACAGGCATTCCAGATAGGCCAGCTCGTCGGAGCCCCCGGCGGAATCGCGGCGGACGAAGAGGGCCGAATCCTCGTCCCCCGAATCACCCACGCACCACGCGTCGTTGGGCGTCAGGGCGGCGTACCTTCCCGCAACCAGGGGTCCGCCCGGCCCGAGCTCCGGGGCGCAGGCGCACGCCAGCACCACCGGAATAAACGCCAGATAACGCCGGACGGCTTTTGCGGTCCCGCGCACGACCCCCCTTTACAGGTTCCAGCCCTGGGGTATCTCGGTCAGGGATTCCAGCTCCTCCTCGCTCATCTCCTCGGTGGAGCCGTCCGCTGAGCCGTCCTGGTCGCCTTCGTGGAACCGGGGGAACACGATGCCTGCCACGAGGGCCTCGATTTCGGGGCGGACGACCGCCTCCTCCTCGGCCAGGCAGCCCGAGTCCAGGAACCAGTAGCGGTTCTCCACGAAGTACAGCCGGTCGAGGTGGAACTGGGCCTCGCCCGCGGTCTCGTCACGGTAGGTGTACTGCACGGCCAGGTACGGGTCGGAGTAGAGCGTCGGCTGGCCCTCCTCCAGGTCGGCCCGGGGCGAGATGCGGTCTATCTGCTCGCGCAGCAGGTCGGAGGTCGACTCGAGGAACCGGGCCTCGGTGCCCGAGGAGCGGATGACGTACTCGTCCTCGAAGCCCTCCCCGGCGTAGTAGAGCTTGAGCTCGCCCAGGAGGCTCGAGCGGTAGTAGCGGCGCAGGTACAGGGCGTCCTCGGCGGGGACGCCGACCCACTCGGCGTTGGGCGTGGTGGCCTGGACCAGGCCCCAGGTCACCGTTTCGCCGCCGGGGAGCGGCTCGGCGGCGCACCCGGACAACAGGAGCGCCGCCGGCACCGCGAGTATCGTCACGAAAAATCCCCTCATCGGCTCACGCTATTCGCCGTCGCCCTGCTCCACGGGCGTTTCCTCGTCGTAGTCCCCCATGAAGTCCCATATGTCGTCGTATATGCCGGAGCCGGGCTCGATGACCGTGCCCTCGGCCATTTTTACCACCACGGGGGCCATCCGGGCCTCGTAGGCCGCCGGAACCACGGCCTCGATGTAGTAGGACTCACCCGCGACGATTTGCTGGGCGTCGTAGTGGTACTCATCGCCCAGGCCCATGTCCACGTGGTAGGCCCAGGCGGCGTAGGGGGATTCACCCTCGCGGGCGAAGCCGTCGCCGATGTAGTTCACCTCGAACCCGGTGAAATACTCGTCCAGGAACACGCGCAGCTCGTCCTTTAGCACCGCGGCCGTTTTTTCGCCCTCGACGGGCTCGTTCACCCAGTAGAGCATCAGGTTGGCCATCTTGTCGAAGCCGTCGTAGGCGGTCAGGCTGGCGCCGCCGTAATCCTGCACCGCGATCCAGGGCCCGTCGCCCAGGGTGACGGTGAACCCGCCGAGGTCGGCGACCTCGCCGTCGGTGTACTTGTCGGCCTCCCACATGGGAATCTCCACGCCGGTGAGAATCTCCGGCATCATCCCCTTGACCTCGTCGGCCTTCTCCAGGACGGTGTAGAAGTCGGCGGCGAAGATGTGGTCCCCCCGCAGGTAGAACGCGTCGAGGTTGTAGAACCGCTGCGCGTCCTCACTCTCGTCCCCCCAGCCGACGGCCTCGTCGGTGTAGTACCGTCCGACCATCAGGTACGGCTCGGTTTCCCGGATGGCGTCCCCCATCTCGAGGACCTGGTAGTTGTCCTGGATGTTTTTGTCGAGGAGCGCGGCCAGGGCGTCCATGGTGTCCGCGAGGTCGGCGCGGCCTTCTTCCTCGGAGACGGGCGACACCTGGAAGGTGTAGACGCCCAAGTAGCCGAAGTCGGAGTCTGGGTCGTCGGGATTCGGCCACCAGGCGTACAGCTCGCTCCCGTAATCCTCGTACTGCCACTCCGGTCCGGGAAGGTTGAACTTGATTTCGCCCTCCCCGACGCGGTCCCCCAGCGCGAGGGTCAGGGTGGCCAGCACGAGCGCCAAAAGCGTCACGACTCGGGTCATTTGTCCTCCCTTGGTACTACCGAGTTTACGAGTTCGGTCAGCTCTTCCTTCAACCGGTCCGGCGCATCCGCGGGACAGCCGGCGTCTATGAAGTAGTAATCATCGCCCACGGCCACGGCGGCGTCGCGGCGCCACTCCGTCCGGCCGGAGATTTCCCCCCGGTAGCTCACGGCGGCGTAGGGGGCCGGTGTCCGGCGGACCTCCACCGGGCCGATATACTCCACCCCGCCGTAGAGGGCCTCGATCTCACCCTTGAGCCCCTCGGAGAGGTCGGAGCCCTCGGCGCCCCCGGAGGCGGGACGGCGCGCGTAGATGTCCACCAGGGGGAGGTCGTCGCGGGAGAGCAGCATATCCTCGGAGGTCTCGGCGGCGGTCCACCCCTCACCGGGGACGGTCAGGGTGATTTTACCGAAATCCAGCTCCCGCCCCGGTTTCAATTTCTCGACCGTCGGCTTTTCCGGCTCGATGCGCGCCTGAGCCCTGCAGGCCTCCAGCTCGCCGGCCAGCTTCTCCTGTTGGTCGGCGTAGCAGGAGAGGTCCAGGAAGGCGTAGCGGTCGCCCACGTAGAAGACCGTGTCCAGGTTGTAGTAGCGGTCCGCCCCGACCTCGGAGTAATAGGCGTAGCTCGCGGCGAGGTACGGGTCCCGGCGGTAATCCGGGCCGGAGATGAACTCCGCGTCGGACCCGGCGGTGAGCTCGATTTGGTCCCGCAGGCCCCGCGCCAGCTCCTCGAGGAACGATTCCAGCTCGGCGGGCTTGGCCCGCAGCCGCGCCTCGTCGTAGTCGTCCCGGCCGTTGAAGTAGAAGCGGGCCACGGCCGCGGGCGCCGCTTCGCCCCGCTTGAGGGTGAGCATGCTCGAGAGCTCGTCGTCGCGGTGCCACAGCTTCGACGGCGGCGTCAGGGAGAGCGCCCCCAGGGTTTCCACCCGCGGGCCCGCGCCCTCTTGGTGGGCCGGTTTCTCCGCGGGTTTTTCACCCTCGCCCGGCTCCCCGCCGCAACCGGCGGCGAGGACGGCCAATAAAACCAGGGCCGGCGGTAATCGTTTTACGTTCGTCATCTTTTATCTATCGGAAGCAGAGCTCCCCGACCAGGCGGTCCAGCTCCGCCCCCAGGCTCTGGGCGACCTCCGGGGCGCAGGCCAGGTACAGGAGGTACACGCCGTCCCCGGTTAAAAAAGCGTAGGCGCGAACCCGATGCTCGCCGTCGGAATCGCGGGTGACGAAGATGAGGGCCGCGGACGGTTCCGTCCCGTCGGCATCGAGGCGCTCGAGCCCGAAGACCTGGCCGTAGCGCGCCCGGCACTCCCCGGCCAGGAAGCGGACCAGCTCCTCCCGGATTATATCCTGCCCGCCACCGGCGACGGCCGCGGCCAGTCCCGCGTCGGGCGCCCGGAGGAGGAGGTTCCCGGTGACGTAGCCCGCGTCCGACCGACCATAGAGCGCCACCGCGCCTTCACCCTCGTTGACCGTCCAACTGCAGGTTGCGCGGCCCGACGGGGCGAAGAGGGTCAGCCCCCGCCAGGTATAGGCCCCGCCGTCCGGAAGCTCGACCGCGGCGCCGACAGCGCCGACCGAAACCAGAAGCCAGACGAGCAGCCGTCGCGCGCTCACCAGCGGAACCCCGCCGAAAGGACCAGCGCGACGGTCATCAAAGTTCGACGACCTCTCCGTCGAGGGGGACGGATTCGAAGCGGCCCTTCTCGTTCTTGCGCAGGCGGAAGAGGGGCTGGTCCGGGTCGTGGCCGGCGATCATCACCCAGCCGAGCTTCCACCCCTGCTCCACGTAGGTGTTCTTCTGGTACATGGCCCGGACCGGGTCCAGGTCGTAGGCCATCACCCAGGGACCGGGGATGTGGGCCCGGGTGGGGCACTCGTCGCCCAGATGACAGGCCACCCCCTCGCGCCCCTCGAGAATCACGACCTGGTGCCCCGTGCTGTGCCCTCCGGAGAACCGGCAGCGGACACCCTCCACCACCTGGACCTCGCCCTCGATGAGGTCCACCAGACCGTGCTCCTGCAGGGGGAGGAAGTTCTCCGGGCGGTAGCTGGCCCGGTTGCGGTCGTTGGGGTGGAGAGCCGCCTGCCACTCGCGCTTCTGAACGATATGGCGGGCGTTGGGGAAGGTGGGGACGAGCTTTCCGTCCGCGTCGCGCCGCGTGGCCCCGCCGGCGTGGTCGAAGTGGAGATGGGTCAGAATCACGTAGTCGATTTCCTCCGGTGTGAGCCCCCGCTCGGCCAGGGAGCCCGCCAGGGTCGGCGGCTGCTCCACGGCGAACATCTCCGCCTCGGCGCCCTTCCACTTGTCGCCCATCCCGGTCTCTATGAGGATGTTCTTCCCCCGGGTGCGGACCAGGGTGGAGGTGGCGGCCAGGCGGATGCGGTTGGAGTCGTCGGCCGGCGCCGCGCGCGACCAGAGCACCTTGGGCACCACGCCGAACATGGCGCCGCCGTCCAGTTTGAAGCGGCCGTCGGAGAGAATGGTCAGTTCCACGGTCTTGCTCCAGAGGCGTATTTTCGAAGGGCTGACGTAATCCAGGGTTCGCACATTCGGCTTCCGGGTCTTGTGAGCAGGTGAACCGAGCGGAGCGAGTTATGCCCCCGGCAAATTGTAGCCGCAGCGGGGGCGGTAGTCAAACCCGGCTTTTCCCAACGCCGTCTACGGCGAAGGCAAGGGGTTTAAACCCCTTGTCTCATCGCATACGGTTGACCGGCCGGCCGTCCTTTTATACACTTCAACCCCGTGAGAGAGGACGTTTTACCACCGTTGAACGACGCCCGGCTCGACGGCCGGGTCGGGGCAAAGCCCCTGGGGCTCTACCCGCGGATCGGCCTCATCGCGCTCGGGGTGGCGCTCTACGTCCTGAGCTTCCCCAAGGCCGGGGTCTACGGCCTGGCCTGGTTCGCCCTGGTCCCGCTCTTCGTCGCCTCCCGGGACCTGACGCCGGGGCAGGGCTTCCGCTACTGGTTCGTCTTCAGCTTCCTGGTCAACGTCTTCGGCTTCTACTGGATGGCGCCCATCACCGCGCCGGGGTTCCTGATAAGCGCGGGGCTGATGGCGCTCTACTCGGGTCTGGGCGGCGTGGTCCTGGCCCTGGTCCGGCGCAACGTCCCCCGCCTGCCGTACTGGATTGCGGCCGCGCTGGCCTGGGGCGCCACGGAGTACGTCAAGTGCCTCGGCTTTTACGCCTTCCCCTGGCTCGCCCTCGGCTACTCCCAGGCGCGCAACCTTCTGGCGGTGCAGACCGCGGCGCTCTTCGGGGTGTACGGCGTCTCGGCCGTAATCATAGCGTTCAACGCCCTGGCGGCCGAGGCGGTGGACCGTCTGCGAAACCGGAGCTGGCGGAAGGCCCTCGTGCCGTGGGGCGCCGCGGCGCTGGGGCTGGCGGCGGCGGTGCACTTGGGCGGGCTGGCGGCCCTCGGCGAGCCGACCTACCCCGAGCGGCCCGTGCGGGCGGCGATTCTCCAGGGCGGCATCCCCCAGGACCTGAAATGGGCCCCGTACTTCATCACCTCGGGAGAGGGCTACCGCATTTACGAGCACCAGGTGGAGCGGGCTATCGAGCGGGCCGGCACCGATTACCTGGACTTGATCATCTGGCCAGAATCCTCGGCCAACTGCTACCTCGAGCGCACGCCGATGTGGTACACCCGGGTGCGGGGGATGGTGAACCGCTCGGGCTGCCGGCACCTGGTGGGGACGCAGGCGCTGGACTTCGAAGGCGAGGACGGCGCCCAGCGCCACTTCAACGCCGCGGTCCTCCTGGAGCCGGGAAACCCCAAGGCCCTGGAGCGCTACTATAAAATCCACCTCGTCCCCTTCTCCGAGACCATCCCCTTCGGTCGGGACTCGGAGCTATTGAAGGATATCCTCAAGCAGGCGAGCAACTTCAACTTCGGCTGGCGGATGCCGCTGTTCGAGGTGACGCCCGGACGCGGACCGGCGCCACTCCCCGTGCCGGACCCCTCGGTCGTCGACTCCCTCGCCGAGCGACCCGAGCTGACCGCCGAGCTGATGCCGGTGCCGTCGGCCGTCGAAGGGCCCGTCATCGCCCGCTTCGGCCTCCTCATCTGTTTCGAGAGCATCTACCCCGAGATGGGGCTGGATTACACAAGGCGGGGGGCCGATTTCCTGGTGGTCATCACCAACGACGCCTGGTTCCGCCAGAGCGCCGCCCCGTACCAGCACGCCGAGGTCTCCATCCTGCGCGCCGTGGAGAGCCGGGTCCCCGTCCTGCGGTCGGCCAACGCCGGGGTGAGCCTGTGGGTGGATCCCTGGGGGCGCCCCCGCGATGAAACCCTTCTGGACACCGAGGACGTAGTACTGGTGAAAGTCCCCCGGGCCGAGGGACCGACCCCCTACATGTTCTGGGGGGACGCCCTCCCGTGGGCCGAGCTGGGCGCCTTCGTCCTTTTGGCCCTTTCCGCGGCCGTGGAGAGCTACCGGCGGCGCGGGAAGGGGCGACGCCCGTGAACGTCACGGCGGCTTTATGATAATATCGGGACGTGTGACCATCCGGGGTGCAGCGGCGTGGTCCCTCGGCGTCCTCGCGGTCGCGGCCGGATTCTTCCTGGCCGGGTGCGGCGAGCTGGACGACGAGACGTACATCTCCGTTATGGTCGACAGCCTGCGCCTGGAGGCCGAGGAGGGGCTGCCTCACGGGGAGGCGCTGACCGAGGCCGCCCGGTCCCACGGCACCACCGCCCGGGCGGTGTACGAGCACTCGCGGTGGCTCCAGCGCGACCGGGACACCGACGTCGAGGTGGCCGACGAGATTGCGCGTCGGGCCGAACCGTACCTGCGCGTTCCACGGGAAGGATTGCCCGAACCCCATGAGCCGTAGCCTCATCTTCGCCCTGATTCTCGCCGCCCTGATGCTCGGCGGGTGCGCCAAGGCGGTGGACGACGACCTCTTCGTCGCGGTCTCCATAGACCAGCTCCGCATCATGTTCGACGAGGGTCTGACCCCGGAGGAGGCCCTCGAGCGGGCCGCCGAGTCGAACGACACCACGGTCGAGGACATCCAGGCCTACCAGACCGGGCTCGAGGGTGACCCCGACCACCTCCGCGCGGTGCAGGACCGGATAAACCGGGAGACCGAGGAGCTCTTCACCCCGACACTTCTGGATTGACCGGCCGGGCCGGTCGAACGCCCACGGGAGACCCATGATACGCACGCCCTTTGTCCTCCTGCCGCTTCTCCTGCTGCTCCTCGCAGGCTGCGGCTCCGACATGGACGACGAGACCTACGTCGCCGTCATCCTGGCCAAGACCACCTACATGCTCGAGGACGAGCTGCCGGTGGACGAGGCGCTGGCGAAGGCGGCGGCCGATAACGGCGTCACCCCGGACGAGGTCTATAAGTTCGAGGACACGCTGGCCAACGACCCCGAGCGCCTGGCGGCCGTCGTCGAGATGATAATGAACCGGAGCGGGGAGCTGCGGGAGAAGTTCGCCGAGCTCTACTCCCAGGCCCTGCCCGAAACCCCACCCCCGGTTGAGCCGACCCTGACCGTGGAGCCGACACCGCCCGTGGAACCGACACCGTCCGAGGAGACCCCATGAGAACCGCGTGTATCCTGACCGCCGCCCTGGCCCTCCTCTTCATTACGGGTTGCAGCGGGGGCGAAATTACCGAGGAGCAGTACGTCGAGCTCATGAAGGACCTCGCCCTGGCCGAGGCCCACGGTGAGCCGCTCCAGCCGGTGTACGAGAACCACGGAATCGACCCGGAGCAGGTCCGCGACTTCGAGGCCGCCCGGACCCCCGAGGAGCTGGCCGAGCTCACCGGCAGCCTCCACGCCGCGGAAAGCTCCGCCACGCCCCGCATGGACGAGGCGACCTACATCGACATCTCGGTGCTGATGGTCCAGCTCGCCGGCCAGGGGCTGGACGAGGATAAAATCCAGAAGCGGGTCGAGGAGGAGGTTTCCTCCCGGGGCTTCACCATGAACGACATGGAAGCGTTCGCCACCTACGTGTCCGAGCACGCGGATGTGCGGGAGCGGGTGGAGAAAGCCAACACCGACGCCCTGGACGCCATGGGCAGCGGGGCCGCCGGCACCGCGCGCCAGGGCCTCGAGGGGCTGGATGGCCGCTAGAATCCTGCCTTTCCTTCTCCTGCTCTTCCTCGTCTCCTGCGAGGGGGGGCTGACCGTGGACACCTACGCCGACCTCCTCGCCGCCCGCGTGGAGGCCGCCTCCCACGGGGAGAACCCGGACGCGGTCCTGCGGGAGGCGGGCGTCGAAAAGGAAGACTACGAGCGGTTCGAGCGGGAGGTCTTCGCCGACCGCGACCTGGCCTCCCGGGTCCTGGAAACTTTACGCCGCGGCCACCCGGAGCTCTTTCCGCCCGCCGATGATAAATAGGACCATCACCATCGCGGCCCTTCTCGCCGCGGCGCTCGTCCCCCTGGGCTGCGCCGACGGCGGGTTCGACGACGGCGACTACGTCAAGCTCACCGTGGACCTGACCCTGGTGGGCACGCGCCAGGGACCGGGCGGCTCCATCCCCTCCGACCCGGCCCTCCGGGCGCACTGGCGCGGGGACCAGGTGCAGAAGCTCCTCGACTCCTACGGCGTTACCGAGGACGAGTACATCGCCTATTCATTGAAGCTGCACGAGGACGGGGAGCGGTACTCGCGGGTGCTCAACGACATCGCCCGGGAGCTTCAGGAGCGCAACCAGAGCCTGCGCGACGAGGAGGCCCCCGAGGAGGTCAAGCCGCCGCCCGGCTCCTTCGGGTAGGCGCCGGTTGTTGCGTGTCGATTCGTAGGGCGGGGTTTCCTAACCCCGCCGTTTTTTACCCCGAATCATCCGCCCACTCGCCAACTGGGTCCCCCGTATCATAAAATCCCCCTTTCGACGCAATTCCCAGGACGGCCGTGACCGACGCCGAACAATCCTTAAGGCGCGACGACCCCCGCGCCGGATTCTGGTGGTCGCTGGCCGGCGTGGCGGTGCCCGCCGCCGTGTACCTCATGCTCCCCGCGCTGACCGCCGAGCTGGGGGTGCTGGGGACGGCCGCCGTCTGGATGAGCGCGGCTGTGGGCTTCTACGTCATCCTGGCCCTCGTCCTCGGCCGGATATCGAAGCTCGCCGTCCCCCGGGGCTCGCGCCTGTTGGTGGCCCTGCTGGCCCTGGTGCAGGCCGTCGGCACCGGGCTCTTCTTTACCGCCCTCCACCTGGCCGACCCCAACCTGGTCGCCTTCGCGGGCAACGCCACCCCGCTCTTCACCGTCATCGGCAGCCGCCTCATCTTCCGCGAGCGCTTCACCGGCAGGCAACTCGCCGGCGGGGCGCTGGTCGTCGCCGGGGCCCTGGTCATCACCTACACCGACGAGGGCGGCTCCGCGGCCGGCGTGCTGGTGATGGTCGCGGCGTCGCTCTTCTACGCCGTGCACACGCTCCTGGGGCGACACCTGACCCGGCGGGTGGACCCGCTGGCGCTGGGCTTCTGGCGGACGGCGCTCATGGCGGCGGGCTTCGTCGTCGTCGCCTGGGCCACGGGGAACCTCCGCCAGCCTTCCACGGGCGGGCAGTGGCTGATGCTCCTGGCCGGCGGGCTCATCGGCCCCGTGGTGAGCATCGTCACCTACTACATGGCGCTCGCCCGCTGGGACGCGGGGAAGGTGGACCTGGTCCGTTCGAGCATGTCGCTGTGGGTGCTGGTCTGGACTTTCTCCTTCACCGGACGGCTGCCGGGGTGGGTTCAGCTCGCGGGCGGGGCGCTGACCCTCGTGGGGGTGGCGCTGCTGCTCGCCCGCCGGAGGGGGGCGGGAGGTGGCTCGTCCTCGAAGGGCGCTTCAGCCTTTCCGTAGTAGAGTGGCTGAATCCCGGATGAAGTCCGGTAGCAAAGCGTGCCACTTTTAAAAAAATCCCCGCCCGTTCGGGGCTTTTTTATAATCATCTCTGATGACTGTCCGGCAACGGTAGGCACCCGATTTCCGCAGTACTGCGGGATTTCCGGTTGCAGACTAAACTAGTCAATTTTACCTGTTAGGATTGAAGTTATCTGGCGAGTTTAGTACTATAAGAATG
Source organism: uncultured bacterium (assembly GCA_964577465.1). Taxonomy (GTDB): domain Bacteria; phylum RBG-13-66-14; class RBG-13-66-14; order RBG-13-66-14; family RBG-13-66-14; genus RBG-13-66-14. The sequence continues at coordinate 11,847 of CAZNZF010000054.1, forward strand.
AAGGTTTGGGAATATTACTGAGGTTAAAAAAATGACGCCGGAATATTCACAGCAGGACCAGCGTGTCGTGCTCACCCTCTGCATTTGCCACTCGTGCCCGAGCTGGGTCGAGTGCGGCGAGCGGGGCGGATATTGCTCCGCGAACATCGGCCGGAGCCGGAAGATTAAAAAGGAGCGGGGCTGCATCTGCGGCGGGTGCCCGGTGGCAGAGAAGATGGGGCTCGTGCGGGATTACTTCTGCACCCGCGGCTCCGAGAAAAAGCAGATGGGCCGGTAGGGTGGGTTCTGAGGGATGAGCCGACTCACGAACGGATGGGAGTCGCAACCGGGGTGAGGGCTGCCGCGTGTCCCCGATGAGCCGACCCACGAATGGGCGGGGGGGCTTTTTTTATTTACCTTCCGGCCGCCGGATTTTTACCGGAAATTCCGTTTCGAATTGACACATAACGGCTTGCGGGGGTAAAATCCCATGAACCGTGCCGGTCCCGCGATGGACGCGGGACTTTACCAGGAGTGCAGTTGCCCGAGCTCTACCGGGTCAAGCGGGAAATCATCGAGGTCGGGCGGCGCATGTACGCCCAGGGGATGGTGGCCGCCAACGACGGCAACATCTCCGTGCGGCTCGGCGGAGGGCTCTTCGCCGTCACCGCCGCCGGTGTGAGCAAGGGCTTCCTCACGCCCGACGACGTGGTCGTCATCGACGAGTCCGGCCGGAAAATCGAGGGCGCGAGCCGTCCCACCAGCGAGGCCAAGCTGCACCTCTTCGCCTACTCCCGGCGACCCGACGTGGCCGCCTGCTGCCACGCCCACCCCCCCTACGCCACCACCTTCGCCGTCAGCGGGCGCGAGCTGCCGCCGAACATCCTCCCCGAAATCATCCTCGCCGTGGGCGGCGGGATTCCGCTCACCCCCTACGCCACGCCCTCCACCGAGGAGTTGGCCCGCTCCATCGAGGAGCATCTCGGCGGGGCCGACGCCTTCCTCTTGGCCAACCACGGCGTGCTGACACTGGGCGCGGGGCTGACCCAGGCCTACCACCGCCTGGAGACGGTGGAGCATTACGCGAAAATCGCGTGGCTGGCGCTGTCGTTGGGTGGGGCGACGCCGCTGCCGGAGGGGGAGCTGGACCGGCTGTGGTGCATCTCGAAGGGCCTGGCGCCCGACTGCCGCGAACCGGGCGGGGA
>CAZNZF010000055.1:0-12622 GCA_964577465.1 uncultured bacterium
GAGAAGGCGCACCCCGATGTCTTCAACGCCCTGTTGCAGGTGCTGGACGACGGGCGGCTCACCGACTCCCACGGGCGCACCGTGGACTTCAAGAACGCGCTGATAATAATGACCTCCAACGTCGGGGCCCGGCGCATCCTGGAAATCGCGGAGCGCATCGGCCTCGACGGCGAGGAAAAAGTGTACGACGAGATGCGGCGGGCGTGCCTGGACGAGCTGCACGACCATTTCCGCCCGGAATTCCTGAACCGCGTGGACGAAATCATCGTCTTCCACCCCCTGTCCCGGGACGACCTCCTGCGCATCGTGGAGCTTCTCTTGGACGAGGTGCGGGGGCTGTTGAAAGGGCAGGGCATCGATTTCGAAATCGACGAGGCGGCCAAGGAGCTCCTGGTGAAACAGGGGTACGACCCCCGCTACGGCGCCCGTCCGCTGCGGCGCACCGTCAACCGCCTGTTGACCAACGAGCTGGCCGGGATGATTCTGGACGGCCGCTACTCCTCCGGCGGCACGGTGAAGGTGGGCGTCGAAGGGGACAAGCTGGTCTTCTCCTGACTTGGGCGCCCGCCGTCCGAGAGTCCCGGGGTCTGGAAAGGACGCCGGGAATGCGTTATACTAACGAAACCGGTTCTGGACGGGGGTGGATTTGCGCCGGGCCCTGCCAGTCGTCTTTTTCGTCCTCATCTGCGCCGCCCACGCCGACACCGAAATCCGGGTGGCCCAGGTGGCCGACGAGGAGCTCATCTCCCTGACCGGCCCGGCGGCGGAGTCGGAATCGCGCCTGCCCAACCGCATCAACGCCAAAATCCACGACCTGTCGAGCCGGCTCCGGTACGTGTACCAGGAGTACCTGGACGCCGGCGACCGGGTCGAGGGGCGGCTCGTCCTGCGTTTTTCCATCAAGGAGGACGGGTACGTCTGCGACGTGGCGGTGGTGGAGGAGAGCCTGCGGAATCCGGACCTGGTGGACGCGCTGGTGGACAAGGTCTCCCGCTGGTTCTTCGTCCCCAACCGCGACGAGAAGCACCCCGGCCGGGTGACCTGCGTGTACCCCTTCATCTTCACCAACAGCGTGCGGTACTCGCCCCTGGAGGTCCGACCGCTCCGCGAGGGCGCGGAGCTGCACCCGCGCCGACGCCCGTACTGGATCGACAAGGAAATAAACCCCCAGCTCGGGGAACTCGAGGACATCTACGACGTTTATCTTTTGGGCAACCCCCGGCTCTGCGGGATGATAACCTTCGAGTTCGTCATCGGCGACTCCGGCACCGTGGAGCGGGTGGACGTCCTGGAGAACACGACCGGCGCGGTGAGCCTGGCCGGCGACGTGGCGAAAAAAATCGCCGGTTGGAGGTTCAGCGCCCTGGATGACGCGGGCTCGGGCGACGACGTGGTCGTCACCTACCCGATTTATTTCGGCTCAGGCCGAGCCAAGGATTAGCGTTTCTCTTTTACGGAGGTGACCGCAACATGGGTCGTTTGGTTTCACTGATCATCGTGTCCCTGGTTGTCCTCCCGGCCGTCGCCGTGAGCGACTTTCAGGCGATTCAGGAGGGGGTCGACCTCATCCAGGTGGAGGGGCCCGCCGCCGACTCGTCCCAGCGGCATCCCCAGATAATCTCCGAGCAGCTCTACAAGCGGCAGTCGGCCATCGTGGACATTTACAACAAGTTCTACTTCGACGACGAGAGCATCGTCGGCGAGATGAAGCTGATGTTCACCCTGGAGGCCGACGGCACCATCTCCGGCTGCATCCCCGTCCAAAACACCACCGGCAGCCCGGAGCTGGCCCACGCCATCTGTGACCTGATCCTCACCTGGACCCTGCCGTCGGTGCCCGAGGCCGAGTACCAGAGCTGGGTCACCGTGACCGTGCCCTACAACTTCATCCCGCCCCGGCAGCCCGTCGTGATAGACCTCACCGCGGGTGGAGGGGGAACGGAGGAGACCCCGCCCGAGGGCGGAGGGGATTAGCGAGGAGCGGACCGGTGGGGACTACGCCCGGGCCGAACCGCAGGCGGTGGGATAAGCGCACCGTATTGGAAAGCGGACCCGACGGGGTCCGTTTTTTTAAGGGAAAGGGAGGCTGGTCCAGGGCTGCGACACGCGCCCGTCGCGGCCGCGGCCGTAAATATCACGCATCCGGAGCCGACGATTTCGCGGTCCGCGCTATTCCGTCAGCCGCCGACCGGCCCGGCCGTCACCCAGCGACTCCAGGAACAGGCCGTACTCGAAGCGGAACCGCTCGGCCAGGTAGCCGTCCTCGTTCAACACGCGCTCCAGGGTGCGCAGGAACTCAACCGTCAGCCGGCTCACCCGCCAGCGGGTGAAGAAGTGGCGGTCGGCCGACGTGCTGCGCTCCAGCGCCTCCTCGAAGGCCACCAGGACCCGCGCCGGGTCCACCGTTATCACCTGCCCCCCGGCGGGCAGGCCCAGGAGACGGTCCAGCTTCTCGCTCCGGAATATCTCCTCGAAAATCGTGCTGGCGGCGTCCGACCCCGTGTGACCCCCGCGGGCGAACTCGGCGCAGGCCCTCTCCACCAGCCGCATGAAGCTCCCGCCGTGGAGCAGCCGGTCGTTGCCCCAGCGCAGCACCTCGTACAGGAATCCCCTGCGGAACTCCTCGAGGTAGCGCATGGCCAGCGTGCGCTCCTCCCCCTGCGGCGCGTCCCCCGGTGTTTCTTTATCGGGCATGGCGATTTTGAACCGCCCCCCGGGGCGGATGTAAATCCCTCGCGCGGTGTCGCGGGTTTTTTTACGTCAGTCGCAGGAGCTCGGCCACGGAGATGTCGCCGGAGAGGGCCAGCTCGAGCCCCATCTCGCGGGCGCTCCGCAGCCCCGCCCGGCGGGCCGCCCGGCTGAGCTCCTCGATGGAAAGGTCCCCGGCCAGGAGCTGCCGTATCTGGGCGTTGGGCGACATGTGCTCGTAGATGAGGATCGTTCCAGAGGAGCCGGTGTGGTGGCACTCCTCGCAGCCCGGCGCCTCATAGAACGTGAAGGGACGCGTGGCGGCGATATGCATGCTGTCGAGGACCGCCTTCGTGGCCTTGTACGGGCGCTTGCAGCGGGGGCAGAGGCGGCGGAGCTCCCGCTGGCTCGTGACCAGCACCAGGGAGCTGGCGAGGAGGAACGGCTCCTTGCCGACCTCCTTCAGGGCCAGCACCGCGGACAGGATGCCCGAACTCGCCAGCCGGAGGATGACCAGGATGCGGGCGTAGCTGGCGCCGATGAGTGTGTCGGCCACCTCGGCGGAGGAGAGCTCGTCTACGAAGAGCACGTCGGGGTCCTGCTCCAGGGCGGCCTCCACGGAGTCGGCGTAGGACAAGCCCTCCTCGGGGCGGGGCCGCAGGGTGTCCACCTCCTCCAGGCTGAAGGTGGTGTGCTCCTCCACGGTCAGAATCGCCCGGCTCCGCGAGTCCATCTCGGACAACAGGGCGTAGGCCAGGTCCTTCTTGCGCGAGAAGGGTGGACCGGAAAGGACGACGAGGCCGTGGCGGGCCTCCGCGGACTCCCGCAGGAGGGCGGCCAGCCTCTCGGGCACGGCCAGGTCCTCGAAGGTGGGCACCCCGGAGCGGTTTGTGTCCAGGCGCAGCACGGCGCGCTCGCCCCGGGCGGTGGGGGTGAAGATGGCCGAAACCGACACGTTGTTGCCGCCCAGGTTCAGGCGGAAGTGGCCCTTCTGCTGCTGGGTGCGCTCCGAGGAGGGGAGCCCCGCCAGGACCTTGAGCTGGTTCAACAGGGTCCGGCTGCTCTCGGCCAGTTGGAAGGGTGCGGGCTCCAGGACCCCGGCGCGCCGGAGGCGGATGTAGAGGCCGCCGTCCGTCTCCTGGAGGTGGACGAACTCGCCCCCCGCTTCCAGGGCCGCCCCCACCAGCCGCGCCACCGGGCTGTCGGCGCCCGGCGTGTAACCGCGGAACACCGGCTCGACCGTCGGCCGCTCCGGGGGCGGTGGGGGGAGGACCGGCTCGGTCCGCTCCGGGACGGTGTCGGTGTAAACCGCGTCCAGGGCGTCGGCCAGCTCCATCTCCAGCATCAGGTACGGGACGACCTCCTTGCCGGTCACGAAGGCCAGCTCGTCGAGGACGGGGACGTTCTGGGGCTCGGCGGTGCCGATGGCCAGGCGGCGCCGATCCTCTTTCAACGGCACGACGCCGTACTTCTTCGCCTCGCGGACCGGCAGGAGCCCGGCCAGTTCCGGGGTGAACCGGAAGTCGTCGGGAACGGGCTCCACCCCGGCCTGTTCCGCCAGGAGACGCTTGAGCTGCCGCCCGCTGACGACGCCCTCGTTGACGGCCAGGGTGCCCAGGAGCCCGCCCACGGAACGCTGCCGCTCCAGGAGGCGCTGAACCTGCTCCCGGGTGGCGAACCCCCGCTCCACCATCAACTCTCCGAGGCGCTTCTTGGGCACCGACCCTCCTAGAAATACCGTCGAATAGTCTACCAGAAGTGACACCGCAGCGCAAAACGAAGTAGCGCCCCCCCGGGGCGAAACGAAGTAGCGCCCCCCCGGGGCGAAACGAAGTGATGCCCCGGTCCGGGTTGCGACGGCGCGGTCTTTATGCTCTTTTCAGGGGCGCCGACCCGCACCCCGGCGGGGACGACGCGGACCTCCGCGGCCTTTGACCATCCCGGGGCCGTCGGGGTATAATCGTTTCTCAGGACCGTGCGTCTCCCGTTTTCAACGCCCCCGTGGAGGAGCGGTTTGAGTTTCTGCGCCCGAAGGCACATCCGTAGCCGAAGGCACATCCCCCCGGCGGGACCGCTTCTGTTGGTCGTCCTCGCGCTCGCCGTCGGCGCCTGCCAGCCCGAGAACGGCGAGATACCGGACCGCGCCCGGGAGCACTTCGAGCGGGCGAACGCGGCCTACGAAGCGAAGGACTACGCCGGCGCCATCCAGGGGTTCCAGGCCGTCGTAGACGTTTACTCCTACACGCGGCTCTACCCCATCGCCCTCTACCGCCTGGCCTACTCGAAGCTGCGGGTCGGTCGGTTCGCCGAGGCCGAAGCCGATTTCGCCGACTTCCTGAAGGAGTTCCCCAACCACGAGCTGGCCGAGGACGCCCAGGTGCTCTACGCCCGGGCGCTGAGCGAGCAGGGGGAGTACTTCGAGGCGGCCTACGCCCTGGCGAAAATCGCCGCCGACCCGGACAACCGGCTGGCGGACACCGCCCTCGAGGGCTTCACCCAGCACTACGAGGTGCTGGACCGGGAGCACCAGCGGCAGCTCCTCGAGGAGTTCTCCGACACCTACCTCGGGGCGTACCTCTTATACAAGCTGGGCACGGAGGCCTACGGGCGGGGCGACATGGAATCGGCCGCCCTGTACCTGCGCCGGCTGACCGAGCACCCCCTGGACACCGAGTTCCGCGACAAGGCCCCCGCGCTGTTGAAGGAAATCACCGAGGGCATGGCCCTCAAGCCCAAGGTCATCGGCTGCCTGGTGCCGCTCACGGGGGACATGGCCCCCTACGGGCGCGAGGTGCGCTACGCCGTCGAGGTCGCCGCCTCGGAGTACAACGCCTCCCACAGCCGCAAGCTCGAGGTGGTGGTCGCCGACTCGGGCGACACCGACGACGGCGCCGTCCGGGCCCTGCGGAGCCTGGCGGAGGAATCCCAGGCCATCGCGGTCATCGGACCGCTGTCCTCCAACGCTTTCCGCGCCTGCATCCCGTGGGCCGACGAGTACCGGATGCCCTTAATCACCCCCGCGGCCACGGAGAAGGGCCTCGCCGCGCTCTCGCCCTTCGCCTTCCGCAACGCGCTGACCTACGAGGCCCAGTGCGAGACCCTGGCCAAGTTCTGTTCCGAGCGCCTCCACCTCGACCGCTTCGGCATCCTCTACGAGGAAACGGCCTACGGCGAGGGGATGCGCGAAGCGTTCAAGCGCATCGCGCCGGGGTACGGAATATCCGTGGTGACCGAGCAGGGCTACGGGCTGGAGGATAAATCCTACACCGAGGAGTGCCAGGTTTTCCGCAAGCTGGGCCTGGACGCCATCTTCATCCCGGGACACCAGCCCACGCTCACCGAGCTGGCGGCGCAGCTCGTGTACTACGGCATCGTGGCCGAGCTTGTCGGCGGGAACGGCTGGAACGCCGAGTCGGTGACGCGGATGGGCCTGAGGTACGTGGAGGGGGCCATCTTCTGCGACGCCATCTTCTCCCGGAGCCGGCGGCCCGAGGTCCAGTCCTTCATCGTCAACTTCCGCGGGCGGGCGGGGGACGAGCCCTCCTATCTCGCCGCCCACGCCTACGACACGTTCGGCATCATCGCCGCGACCCTGGACGCGGGAGCCGTGTCGCGCTCGGAGCTGGCCGACCGTCTCGCCCTGGTCCGCGACTACCCCGGCATCGTCGGCAAGACCAGCTTCGACGCCGACGGCGAGGCCCACAAGCCGCTGACCGTCCTGACCATCCAGGAGAACGAAATCGTGGAGTTCGGGACCGGCCTGGGCGGTTACTAAACGGCCGGCCGGTGCCTGGATGGGGACGCCGGGAGAAGGCCCTCGGCTGAAGCGGAAGTGAATGGAAAAAGGCCCGCCGAGCGGCGGGTTGCGGTTTAACGGGGGGAACGTGTCAGTCGAAGGTGAGCCGCGCGTCTGGCCCGGAACCCTCGGGCGCGTCCTGGCCCTGGTCGGCCTCCTGGCCGGGATGGTCGGCGTTTTCTTCCTGTCGGAGGAAAGCGAGCCGCCGCAGCCGCCCTTTTCCTTCCCCGGCCTGGACAAGCTGGAGCACGCCCTCGTCTTCGGCCTCCTGGGCGTCCTGGCCTACCTGGCTCTGGGCGTGCGCCGCCGCGGGGGACGGCCCGATTTTCGTCCGATGCTGGCGGCCGTCCTCGTCGTTGCTCTCTACGCCGTCTTCGACGAGCTGCACCAGTCCTTCGTGCCCGGGCGCAACCCGTCGTTTTACGACGGCCTCGCCGATTTGGGCGGGGCCGCCCTGGCGATAACGCTGGTCTGGAAGCTCTTCAAACGGGCGCTGCGCCGACGCGGCGCAATCGAAAAACCGGAACGGCCTAGAGCCTGAAGTAGGGCGGCAGGTCCTCCTCCTCGCGCGCCTTCAGCTCCCGCCGGGCCCGCTCCACATCCTCCACGTCCGCCTCGCCTTCCGCGGGCGGTTTTTTCTCCTCCCGGTCCAGGGCGTCCAGGAGCGCGTAACGCTTCTCCTTGCGCTGACGTTTCTCCGACCTCTTCCGCCGGACGACGTCCCGCCGCCCCGCCTCCCGCCGGTAGAAGAAGAAGACGCTGAAGGCGATGACGGAGCGGAAAATGTCGCCCACGGCCATCCAAACCGTCCCGAGCCCGAGGGCCTCCCGCCACGTGCATCCCCCGAAACCCACCAGCCAGAGCGTCCCGGTCAGGTTCGAGGCGAAAAAGGCCGCCACCAGCCCCAGGGCGAAGGAGCCGGGCCGCGGCTCGTCCCAGCTCAGACGGAGGAAGAGCCCGCCGAGGCCGGCGAAAAAGAGCGGGGCCAGGGCGTAACCGCCGGCCCCCGAGGCGAAGAATCCGAGCCCCGCGTTGCCCCCCGGAAGGACCGGCAGCCCGAGCGCCCCGAGCAGAAGGGGCATTGCGGCTCCGGCCAGGGCCCACAGCGGCGGAAGAAAGCCCGCCGAAACGGCGGCCACCGCCGGGGCCAGGCTGGAGTAAGCCTCGACGCCGTGCAGCCGGGTCGCCAGGGGGGCGAAGAGAAGGGCGGCCCCCGCCGCCCCGAGGGTCACCAGCAGCTTCACCCAGCGCGGTCTTTTTGCCAGAAGCATCTCGACCCCGCCCCTCGGATATGGCCCGTAACCGCATCGCGCCGCGGCCGGGCGGATTCACTCCACCGTCACGCTCTTGGCCAGGTTGCGCGGCCGGTCCACGTCGCAGCCGCGCAGCACCGCCACGTGGTACGCCAGAAGCTGCAGCGGCACCACGGTCAGAAGCGGCGAGAGCTCGTCGATTACCGGCGGGATGTAAATCACGTGGTCGGCCGTCTTGCCCACGTCGGTGTCCCCCTCGGTGGCCAGGACGATGATTCTGCCGCCCCGGGCCCGGACCTCGGCCACGTTGGACATCGTCTTTAAGTACGTGGGCCCCGCGTTGCAGATGGCCACCACCGGCGTGTCGGACTCGATGAGGGCGATGGGGCCGTGCTTGAGCTCCCCGGCGGGGTAGCCCGTGGCGTGGATGTAGGAGATTTCCTTGAGCTTGAGCGCCCCCTCGAGGGCGGTGGGGTAGTTGTACCCCCGGCCGATGAAGAAGAAGTCCTTGGCGTCGGCGAACTCCCCGGCCAGCTTGCGCAGGGCGTCGTTCTGTTCCAGGATCCGCTCCATCTTCGCCGGAATCTGCTCCAGCTCGCGCAGAACCTTGCGCACGGCGTCGTCGTCGATGGCGTACTTGAGCCGCCCCCAGTGCATCGCCAGGAGCACCAGGGCGATGAGCTGGGCGGTGAAGGCCTTCGTCGAGGCGACCCCGATTTCCGGCCCGGCCATCAGGTGGATGACCCCGTCCGACTCCCGGTCGATGGTGGACCCCTCGACGTTGACCAGGGAGATGACCTTGATGAACTTGCTCTTGGCCTCGCGGATGCCGGCCAGCGTGTCCGCCGTCTCCCCGGACTGGCTGATGGCCATGACGATGGTGTCGCCGCCCAGGACCGGGTTTCGGTAGCGGAACTCGCTGGAGACGTCCACCTCGACGTGGAGCCGGACGTAGTGCTCCAGGAGGTACTTGCCCACCAGCCCGGCGTGCCAACTCGTTCCAGCAGCTTGGATGACGACCCGGCTGACCGAGTTCAGCTCCTGGGGTGTCAGCCCGAGGTTGGCGAAGGCGATGTCGCGGTGGTTGGCGACCCGGCTGACGAAGATGTCGCCCAACAGGCGCGGCTGCTCGTAAATCTCCTTGAGCATGTAGTGGGGGAAGTCGCCCTTGTCCAGGTCCCCCTCGTCGAGCTTGATCTCGCGGACCGCCAGCTCCACCGGCTGGGCCTCGCGGTCGATGACCGTCACCCGGTCGCGCGTCAGCTCCACCACCTGGCCGTCCTCCACGAAGACCACCCGCCGGGTGAAGCGCAACAGGGCGTTGGTGTCCGAGGCGATGAAGTTCTCGCCCTCCCCGAGGCCGATGACCAGGGGCGGCCCCTGGCGGACGGCGTAGACGGTGTCGGGGAATTGCTCGCTGATGACGGCCAGGGCGAAGTAGCCTTCCAGCCGGCTGAACGTGGCCAGAAGCGCCCGCTGGGGCGGGAGCCCGTCGGAAAGGTAATCGGCCAGGAGGTGGGCCACCACCTCGGAGTCGGTCTCGCTCTTGAAGACGTGGCCCCCCGTCTCGAGCTCCTCCCGGAGCTGGAGGTAGTTCTCGATGACGCCGTTGTGGACGATGGCCAGGCGGTCGTCGCCGTCGGTGTGGGGGTGGGCGTTGATGTCCGAGGGCTCGCCGTGGGTGGCCCAGCGGGTATGCCCGATGCCGATGGTCCCGCCCAGGGGCTGCGAGGCCAACAGGTCGGTGAGCTGGCGGAGCTTGCCCTCCTTCTTGCGCACCCCGAGCTCGCCGCGGTGGATGGTCGCGATTCCGGCCGAATCGTAGCCGCGGTACTCCAGCTTCTCCAACCCGACCAGCAGGACGGACTGGGCGACCTTATTCCCCACGTACCCGACGATACCGCACATGAAAACCTCCGGCGACGTTCGACGATTATAACAGGGTCCGGGGTCTTACCGCCAGCGCAGGTCGGACAAGACGAGTTCCGCGAGGGCCTTGACCTCGGGCTCGGAGAAACCGGCGAGGGCGGCCTCCAACTCCCTCCGTGCCCCGCCGGAATCACCTTCGGCCAGAAGGGCCAGGCCCAGGCCGTAGCGGGCGCTGGGCATCCAGGGGTTCAGCTCCGCGGCCCGCCGGAACTCCTCCACCGCCGCGTCGGGGCGGTTGACGGCCATCAGCCACCGGCCCAGGGCGATGTGCGCGTGGGGCGAGACCCCGGCGTACTCCGAGGCGCGTTCCCCGTCGACCTCCCACAGCGGGGCGCCTCCCGGGGTCTCGAAGCGGGCCAGGAGGTAGCGGGCGGCCGTCTCGTCGGCGTAGACACCGCCGGGGCCTACCACTTCGAAATACGGGATGGGCCGGGCCGACGTCGCCGCCGCCTCGGGAGGGAAGAGGTAGCCGTAACCCCACCGGGCCGTGGGGAAGCGGTTTTCGTTCTGGGGGTCGGCGAAGAACAGGTCGGCGCCGCCGGCGAGCCGCTGCCCGACCTGCGCCCGCATCCGGGGGGAGGTGACCATCCCGGCCTCGTCCGCCACGACGACGTCCGGCCGACCGTCGAGGGCGTAGTGGCGGTGGAGGAGAGGGAAACTCAAGTCCCCGGTGAAGAGTACCGCGGCGTCCGGTGGCGCGCAGCGCAGCAGGTTCGCCCCGTGGGGCCGCACCGCCAGGTCCTCCGGCACCGAAGCGTCGAGGAAAGCGATGACGGCCAGGGCGACCACGGCGACCGAGCCCGCTAGCCGGACCGCTCGGGGCGGCCATTTTCCCCGTTTCTCCACGGAGGCGAGCAGGCGGTCCAGGCCGTACCCCAGCGCGTACACCGCCGCGAAGACGAAGAGGAAGCACCCCAGGAGGAAAAAGACCTCGAGCCCGATGACGGCGTACCGCGCCGCCCAGTAGAGGTTGGCCAGCGCCCCCGCGACCAGGGCGACCGTCAGCACCGGCCGCCTGCGGGCCAGGAGTGCGAACCCGGCGAGGGACGCCCCGACCAGGTACAGCGGGAGCTGACCCAGCAGGTGCCGACCGAGCAGTCCCGCGTTGCTCCAGAAATAATCGCCGCTCACGCCCCAGTACTCGCCGTAGCTGGCGCCGCCGAGGACGAAGCCCAAACTTTTCAGGCTGTCCGGTGAGAACCAAGCCACGGCCGGACCCGCGGCCGTCCGAATGGGGAGGTACAGGTAGGCCGAGAGACCGAGGAGCCCCGCCGCGGCGAAGAGGGCGTAGAAGGCCGCCGGCGGCCTCTTTTCCCTCGCGTACCGGACCAGCACGTAGAGGACCGCCGGCGCCAGGAAAATCTGGGTGAGGTGATGGGCCAGGGCCAGGCCGTAACACAGGGCCAGCACGAGGAGATCCCGCGCCGTCGCCTTTTCGGCGAGGCCGCGGATTACGGCCCATAGAACCACGGCAAGACCCAGCAGGGCGAAGCCGTAAACCTCGACGAAAACCGCCCCCCGGACGGCGATGGCTGAGGCTGAAAAGAGAACGGCCGCGAGGAAGGCCGGCGTCCGCCTGAGCCCGAGCGCGCCCAGGGCGCCGAATACGAAACCCGCCGCGGCACAGACGGCGAGGACGTTCAACAGGCGCAGGCCCGGGAGCCCGTCGCCGGTGAGCGCGGCGAAGAGGTGGCCCAGGTTGATGAAGAGGGGATAGCCGGGCGGGTGGGGCACCCCGAGAATGGCCGCGGAGGTCGCCAGCTCGGGTCCGTCGCCCAGGGAGAACCCGGCGGGCGAGACCAGGAGGTACGCGACGAGGACCAGCCCGCCCAGCGCCAGGACCGGCCGGACGTCGCTCCCCCTGGATTTGACGGCCTCCGACAACGAACCTCCAGTGTGCAGGGTCAATATACCATAACGGCCGCGGGGCTTGTCCCGTTAAGGACGCGGAATAAGGGGACCCGAAAGGCCCCCTTCATCCATCTGGTCCGAGAAAGACGATGCGCCCAACCTCTACTTTTTTAAAAAAGGGGGCCGGATGGGCCCCCTTCATTCAAGCCTTCCTACGTCAGTCGTTCGGGTTGTACGGGTACTCGTAGGGGTAGACGAGCACATCGGGATCGGGGTTCTTCTCCAGGAGGCGCTTCACCTCGTTGTTGACGTCCTGCCAGTCGCCGGCGGCGAAGTCGGGGGTCTCGCCGATGCGCTCACGGCAGAGGTTGATGTGGGCGGAGGCCTTGGCCATGCTGCTATCGGCCTTCATGTAGGCCATCGCCGCGTAGAGTTGGATGTGCCAGGTGGACAGGGTGTAGTCGCCATGCGCATCCAAGTAGTACCAGTTGCCGTAGTTCCAGTCGTAGTTCCAGTTATCTTCGTCGTCGTTCGCGTAGTTGTCGAGCGGGTTGTCGCCGTTGGTCGCCTCGGAGTCGGCCTTGCAGGCGATTTCGAACTCTTCGATGGCCCGGTCGTAGTATTCCACGTCGGCATCGCCGGCCAGGTAGAAGGTCAGGCCGGAGCCGTAGTAGGCGTCCATGTAGAACTTGAAGTAGAGGTTCTGCCTCTCGGTGGTCTTCTGGTCGAGCGGGTTGCCGATCGTCTGCTTGGCGTAGGAGAAGCTCTGGAAAGCGGACTCATAGTCGTCCCGGTGGAGCGCCACCCAGCCGAGGCCGTTCCACGCGTTGGTGTAGGCCTGATCAATCTCCAGTGCCTGCTCGAAGTCATACTGGGCGCTGGTGTCGTCACCGGCGAGGAGGGCTCTCCAACCTTCGTCGCAGAGCTGCTCGGGGTTCGAGGGAATGGGAACCGTGACATCGGTGCAGCCGGCAACCATAAGCGCCAGTCCGACGACCACGAGCCCGACTACTAGGGTTTTGTCCTTCACGGGGTTTTCCTCCTTAGCTTAGCGAACGAGGACGAGTCGCCGGGTTGCGCTGTTGGTTTCGGTATCGAGCTTGTA
>CAZNZF010000056.1:0-12483 GCA_964577465.1 uncultured bacterium
CGGTGTCAGGCAGAGCAGGAAGAGGAGAATTGCCCCGCAGGCGCCCCACGTGCGGCCCCGCCCCGGCGGTGTGATGTCGTCCAGCGGCGCCGGCCTCTTCCGGGCCACGAAGAACAGGACCCCCACCCATAGCAGCCATCCGGGCCAGAAGAAGGCGAAGAACAGGAGGGCGACCACCATCAGGCTCCCCAACGGCTTGTACGCCCGGCGCAGGCCGGCGAAGACGATGTGGCCGCCGTCGAGTTGCCCCACGGGCACCAGGTTGAGCGCGGTTACGAGGAATCCCAGCCAGCCGGCGAAGGCCACGGGGTGCAGGAGGAGGACCTCGTCGTAGGTCAGCGGCCCCACCACGGCGAGCTGCAGGAGCTTGAAGATGGGCGGCATGTTCACCAGCATGGACGCCGCCGGTTCGTCGAAAAAGCGCAGGGTGATGAGCCCCGGTTGGCCGTAGGTCAGCTCGAAATCGGGCCAGTAGAGCGGCACCGCCGCCCGGGGGTCCAATTTAATCACTTCGGAGAGTGTCAGGCCGATGATGGTGACGATGACCGCTACCACGACCCCGGCCAGCGGTCCGGCGATTCCGATGTCGAAGAGGGCCTTCCGGCTGGGCACCGGTGAGCGCATGCGGATGACCGCCCCCGCCGTCCCCAGGAGCGGATTCGGCACGGGCAAGAGGAGGGGGAGCGTGGCGCTGACCCCGTGTCGCCGGGCCGTGATGTAGTGGCCAAACTCGTGGGCCAGGAGAATTGCGAGGAGGGAGACGGCGAAGGGGAGCCCGAGGTACCACTGCTCCGGGTGCTCGAGGAGGTCCACCCCGGCGTGAGCGCCGCCGGCCCAGAGCACGGTCAGCACCGTCAGGACGGCGAAGACGAGCTGCGTCCGGCGGTTGAAGCCGCGTCCGCTCCGCTTGGACCCGATTTTCACTTCCGCGGCGTCGGCCGTGCCGGAGACCCGCGCCGTGTAACCCAGGGAATCGCAGGTTTCGATGATTCCCCGAATCGCCTTTTTCGTCTCACCCACGAGCTTGCCGGTGTAGTGGATAAGGCGGGCGTCGTAGTGTTGCTGGAGTATATCGATGTACGGCGCCAACCGCGGGGCGAGGTGGGCCGACACCAGCGCGAATGTCTCCAGCTCGCGCCGGAGGTCACGCGCCGGTTTCTTGCGGAAGAGTGACGATAAGGGGCTCATCGCGGGCGTCCGAATTATGTAGTGGCTAACATGCCTGTAAAGATTTCCTCACGCATCGGGTTCGATCCGCTCCCGGCGGTCGAGGAAGGCCCGGAGGATGAGTGCCGCGGCCACGGCGTCCACCTTCCCCCCGGACGAACGCGCGTCGAGACCGGCCTCGCGCAACGCTTCCCGCGCCTCCCGGGTCGTGTACCGCTCGTCGACGAGGTGAATCGGCAGGTCCAGGTGGGATTTCAGGTCGGCGAGAAACCCCTCGACGGCCGCGGCCGATGCGCCCCGGGTGCCGTCCTCCTTCAGCGGCAGGCCGAGGACGACCTCCTCCACCCCCTCCTCTAAAACGAGGAGGCAGATGCGGCGCACGTCGGCCAGCGGGCTCCGGCGCTCGTAAACCTCGAAGGGCCGGGCGATTCTCCCCTCCGGGTCCGACAGGGCCAGGCCGATGCGTTTGGCGCCGAAATCGATGCCGAGGCTGCGCACCCCGGCAGTATACACGAAGGACCGGCGGCGGGGAAGGTGTGCGTTTTGGGCTTGACGCCCGGAGAGCTAGTTGGTAAGGTTCCTTCAGCCGCCGTACGTGAATTATTCCAGGTCGGCCCATCGGGGACGCCGGGAAGGTTTCAAAGATGTCCGAGGAGTCCCTCCGCGGTAAAGTAAAGTGGTTCAATGGCGCCAAGGGCTACGGCTTCATCCAGCGGCCAGGCGCGGCCGACCTCTTCGTGCATTTCTCCGACATCCTGGAGGACCCCCCGGAGCTCGCCGAGGGTGAAGAGGTCGAGTTCGAGGTGCGGGAGGACCCGCAGGGCGCTTGCGCGGCCAAGGTGCGGCGGGTGAAACCGGTGGAGTGAGGCCGCGTGCCGTGTGTTGAATTTAAGGGGCCGAAAGGCCCCTTTTTTATTTGGAACCGCCCCGATGGGGGTGTTTTCCATCTCCGGGGGTCGAAACCGGGCTGCGCAGACGGTGGATACCCGCATACCACGCCGATTATGGGCTGGCTATTCCCCGCTGCTGGGCTCGGGGTGAGGAAATGAGCCACTTTTACGGGCTCTTGGCCTTCCGCGCCAGCCGGATGGGGACGGACGCCACGAACATGACCGCCCCGAGCAGGATGATGGTCGCCCCGGTGGAGGTGTTGAGGTACACGCTGATGATGGTCCCCCCCACGGCGGCCAGCGCCCCTAGACCGGCCGACCACCAGAAGAGGGAGCCCTGGTTCCGGGCGATGTTGCGGGCGGTCGCCGCGGGCAGAATCAAGAGCGCCGTGACGAAGAGCAGCCCCACCGCCCGGATGGCCACCGCCACGACACCCGCCACCAGCGCCGCGTGGGCGTACTCCAGGGCCGCCACGCGGATCCCCGATGCCTTCGCCACTTCCGGGCTCACCGCCGTCAGCGCCAGGCGGTTGAAGAAGAACGCCGAGAAGGCGACCGCCACGACCAGCGCGCCGAAGGCCAGGTACACCTCGGCCTCGGTGAGCGCCAGGATGTCGCCGTAGATGTAGGTCAGCATCTCCCGCCCCAGTCCCCGGAACGCGCTCAGCAGTGCTATCCCCAGGGCCATCACCGCGGAGAACACCACCCCCACGGTCGCGTCGCCGGAGAGGCGTCCCCGACGTCGGAGCACCGTGATTCCCAGCCCGACGAGGACGGCGAACCCCACGAGGCCGACGTAGGGTGAGATGCCGGCCAGCAGGCCCACCGCCACCCCGGCGAAGCTGGAGTGGCTGACCGCGTTGGTGAAGAAGCTCATCCGGTGCCCCAGCACGCCGACCCCGACGATGCCGCAGGCGGCGGCGAGGAAGAGGCCGCCCACCAGGGCGCGGTTCAGGAAGGACGCCCCGGCGAGGGCCTCCGGGAGCAGGTGGTTCAGCAACTGGTACAGCGGCTCGAACATCGCGGGCGGGTTTATCCCGTTTTGCAGATTGCTTACACTTCACGGAGGGGGCCGTTTTCCGGTCAATCCTTGGGGTGGTGGTGATGGAGGAAGAGGCTCGAGTCCCGGCCGTACATGGCGGCGATGGTCTCGGCCGAGATGGTATCGCTCGCGCAACCCACCCCCATCAGGCGCCGGTTGAGGCAGACGACCCGCCGGGCGTGGGCGGAGACGACGGAGAGGTCGTGGCTGACCAGGACGGTGGTCAGGCCGCGCTCCTCGGTGAGCTCGGCCAGGAGCGCGGCGAAGAGCTCGCCCCCGACCGCGTCGATGCCGGAGGCCGGCTCGTCCAAGAGCAGCACGTCGGGGCCGCCGTTCCTCCCCGCCAGGGCCGCCGCCAGGAGCACCCGCTGGCGCTCGCCGCCGGAGAGGATGCCCAGGGGCCGGTCGGCCAGGCCCTCCGCCCGCATGACCCCGAGCTGGCGCCGCGCCTCGTCGCGGGCCGAACGCCGCCGCCCGAGCCACAGCGGCCGGTGCTGGAGCTTGAGGAGCAGAAAATCGGTGACCGTCAGCGGCGAGCCCTCGTCCACCCCCAGGGCCTGGGGCACGTAGCCGAAGCTCGGGCGGTTTTTGAATCCGGGGAACGTCACCCGCCCCTCGCAGGGCACGAGCCCCAGGATGACCTTCAGCAGCGTGGTCTTGCCGGCGCCGTTGGGACCGATGACCGCGGTGATGATTTTCGGCGGGATGTCGGCGGTGATGTCCTCCAGGATGACCCGGTCGCCCAGGCGGACGGTGACGTCCTCCAGGCGGATGGCCGGAAGTACCTGTGTGGCGGGGTCGGGCATCATTCCCCCAGGGCGGCGTCGAGGTTTTCCAGGTTCTTCGCCATCACTTCGAGGAAGCGGTCGGGGTCGGTGCCGCCGGTGGCGCAGGGGTCCAGGGTGTAGACCGGCACTCCCGCGTCCCGGGCGATATTGCGCGCCGAGCCTTCGGGGTAGCCGGGCTCGGTGAAGACCGCGGCGGCACCGCCGCTGCGAATCATCCCCACCAGACGCAGCATCTCCCCGGCCGAGGGGGAGGCGCCCGGGGTGAGCATCACCACCCCGGCGATTTCCAGGCCCAGGTCCCGGGCCAGGTAGCCGAAGGCGTCGTGGTTGGTGACGATGGCGCGGTTCGGCCAGCCTTTCGCCGTTTCCAGCATTTTCGCGTAGAGTGCCTCGAGGCGGTCGATGAACCCCGCCGCGTTGGCGCGGTAGGCGTCGGCGTGGGCCGGGTCCAGCTCGACCAGCGCGTCGCGGATGTTTTCCGTCATCCGCACGGCGTTTTGGGGGGAGACCCACAGGTGGGGGTTCCACTCGCCATGCCCGTGCGTCTCGCCGGGCTCGTGGAAGGTGAGCGGCAGGGGCTCGATGCCCTCCCCGGCCGTCACGATTTTGGTCCCCTCGGGCAAATCGGCCAGGGCGTCCGCCAGGAACCCTTCGAGGCCCAGGCCGTTGAGGACGACCAGGTCGGCACGGTTGAGCTTTATAAGGTCGCCGGGGACGAGCTGGTAGTTGTGGATGTCGCCGGCGTCGGGGCTGACCAGGACGTCCACCGTGACGCCTGCGGTATTACCCACTACATTCTCCGTAAGCAGATATATTGGTAAAAAACTAGCCACTACGGTGAGCCCCGAACCGTCCTCGGCTACCTCACCCCCGCCGCAGGAGAGGAAAACGGTCGACAGGACGACGGCGAAGAAGGCGCGCGATTTCATTCTTCAACCTCCGGCTCCGCGGTGTGGAGCGCTTTCGAGCAGCCCGGGCAGAGACCGCTCAGGTTCAGCTCCACCTCCTCCACCACGTACCGCACCGGCAGGGTGGGGTGCGGGACGGGGACGGTTTCCAGGCAGGTGGTCTTCCCGCACGCGTCGCAGGTGAAGTGGGCGTGGGCGTGGCCCGAGACGCCGTAGCGCGTCGCCGCCCCCGTGGTTATCCGCCGCAGGAGCCCGGCCCCGGCGAGGTCGGCCAGCACCCGGTAGAGGGTGACGCGGTCGAGCCTGGGCTCCAGCCGCTCCTCGATTTCCGCGTGGCTCAACGGCCGGTCGCCGGCGAGGATGACGTCCAGGGTCCGCAGGCGTGGGTCGGTGCAGCGCAGGCCCTTCTTTTTCAGCAGCGTCCCGGCGGTTTCGTTCTTCAACCTCAGCCCCTTGTGAAATTCATCCGTCCCTGGATTCGTAGATTACCCTCACGGCCGCCCTCGGCGGGAGGCCGCCGGTCGGCTCCCCGGATTATAATGCAACTGTGTTGCAGGTGCAAGTGAATTGCTTCTCCATCGGTTGACAAGACGGGGCCCCGCCGGTAGGATTAGCCCGCCCTAGTACATATCGGCGCGTCGCCGAGTATTCCCCAAACCCTTTCAGTCGGAAGTCGGTCATGCCCCATCCCATCCAGCGGCTCAAAGAGTGGTTCGGCGGCCTCTCCCCGGTCCGGAAGTGGGTCTACCCCATCGTCACGGTGCTCCTGGTCGGCGGAATCACCGTCGGGCTGGTGATTCTTTTATCCGCCCCCGCCGAGGCGGGGCGGCTGGTGCCCGAGGGGGTGGAAATCGTCGAGGCCAAGCTGCCCGACCCGGTGCAAATCACCACGGGCGAGGGCAACGACAGCTCGCCGGCGGTCTCGCCGGACGGCACCCTGGTGGCCTTCGCCTCCGACCGGAGCGGCAACCTCGACCTCTACATCGTGCCGGCCGCCGGGGGCGAGCTGCACCAGCTCACCCACTCCACCTCGGACGAGAAAGACCCCCACTACTCGCCCGACGGCTCCTCCCTGGCCTACGTCTCGCGGGCCGAGGGCGACTACGATGTCTGGGTGATGGACGCCCGGGGCGGGGGCGAGATGCGCCTGACCCACCACGAGGGGGACGAGACCGAGCCCCGGTGGAGCCCGATTCAGTTCCAGAGCGACACCCTTTACTACCGCGTCCTCTACGGCTCCGCGGAGGGCCCGTTCGCCGTGCGCGAGGACGGGTCGGACCGGCGGCCGGTGGAGCTCCCCGTCGAGGGGGCGGAGAACCTGCGTTGGACGCCCCACGGCCTCGGCATTCTGGGGGAGGCCCAGACCGACGAAGGTGTCACCGTGGTGGCCACCGGACTGGAGGGGATTTTCCCGGTCGAGGGGGTTCACGGCCGCAATCCGCTCCTCTCCCCGAACATGACGGGCCTGCTGTTCATCGGCAGCCTGAACGGCAACCACCGCATCTACTACTACGAGCCGTCCCGCGGACGGCTGCTCAAGCTCAACCCCCTGTCCGAGCCCGGCCAGTTGGCCTGGGCCCCCGACGGCTCCGGCTTCTACTACACCGACCTGGTGGACGGATTCGGCAAGATTTTCTACCAGGCGCTCCCCCTGCCGCTCTCCGACGTGGTGAACCTCTGGCAGTACGACCTGCGGCCCGAGCAGCTCGACGCCCTCGAGCACAGCTCGCTGATTTACGGCGACCTGCGCTGGCCCCTCTTCGACCAGCCCTACATGGACGAGTATCCCGGGGACGTCGTCTTCGCTTCCTTCTACACCCGCCCGACCTACGTCACCGCCGACGCCGCCCTGGAGCTGACCGACTACTACCTCGACTTCCTCCAACTGGCCCTGGAGGAGGACACGGCGCGGCTGGAGCTCGTCAACTTCTACTTTGCCCTCGACGCCCGCCTGAAGCAGGAAATCCACCAGCTCGAGGAGGCCCGCTCCTACGCCCTGGCCAACCCCGATTCGCTCCTGGTGGCCCAGGTCGGCGGCGTGAAAGCGTACGACGTCCTGATGGGCCATCTCCGGTTCCTCGCCTCCTACGTCGAGGTGGGGGGCGAGCTGTTGGTCCCGGCCAACGTGGTGCGCGCCGAAATCACGGACCCCGACGCCTTCCAGGCCGCCACGGCCATCCGGGGCGGAGCGGGACCGGCCCCCATCGTCAGCCGGGGGAACGACACCTACCCCGCCGAGTCCTTCCAGGCACCGGACTGGGTGCGGCGGACCAGCGAGGCGGCCGCCGGGTTCCTCCGCGGCTATAACTGGGCCAGCCGCGTCAAATTCCACCTGACCGATAGGGACCAGGCCCTCGAGGCGCTGATTATCACCTACCTCCTCGGCACCGGCGAGTTGCGCTCCAGCTGGAGCCGCCTCGACGACGCCTTCGCCTTCCAGTTCGGCGAGGCCGACGACTTCGACGTGGACACCCTGGACGGCCTGATGCGCGAGTCCTACGGCGCCGACGTCACCCTGGCCGAGCTGGCCGACCCCGAGGGGCTGGACCAGTTCACGGCGGCCGTGGCCGGGCTTCAGGCAAAGATCGCCGAGGAGCATCCCGAGGAGGCCGAGAAAGAGCCGACCTTCGCCCTCTTCGCCGAGCGGGCGTGGCCGCTGGAGGCTTACCTGGCCTCCCTGCGCAGCCCCGCCGTGGGGACGGCCGAGACGCGCCGTGCGGGCGCGGGATTTTTGGATATCGCCGCCGCCGACGGGAGCGAAGCGGCTCGGGGGCAGCTCTTCGACGCCCAGGGGGAGGGCGGATACGCCGGTTTCGAGGAGGCGCTCAACGCGGTCAAGGCCGACCTGCGGCGGCACGACGACGGGCTCTTCTACGGCTGGATGCGCGCCCTGCGGCCGTTCCTCGCCACGCCGGAGCCGCCGGAGGGGGAGGATGAATCCCCCGAAGCTGGAATAGCCGCCCTGCGCGCCGCCTACGCGTTCTGCGGCGGGCTGCTGGCGCTGGTCACGGAGCCGGCGGCCTTCGAGAGTGAACCTGCAGCGCCGTTCTCGACCGGGACGACCGGCGAGACACCGGCGCTTCCACTGCCCTACGTGTACGTCGAGCCATGCCCCGAGCTCTTCGAGCGTCTGGCGGGGCTGGTCAAGACTCAGCACGACTTGCTGCGCGAGACGGGGCTCTTCCCCGAATTCGCCCCCCTGGCCGGGAGTGAGGCGCTGGCCGCGGTCCAGGCGGCCGAGCTGGCCCGTCAGCGGGAGAATCCCACGGCCGAGGAGCTTCTGGAAGAGGCGCCCCCCGCCGACGAGGCCCTCGTCCTCAGCGGAATCCGGGTGGAGGACGTGTACCACCGGTTCTACGACCTCCTGACCCGTCTGGGCACCATCGCCCGCCAGCAGGTCTCCGGCGTGCCCCTCACCCCGGATGACCGGTACTACCTCATCCGGTTCGGTCAGTTGATGCGCGAGCTCACCCGGGACACTTTCCGGCAGGGCTCGCTGGGTTATTCGCCGGGGACCACCTGCGCCCGGGTCGCCAACTTCGAGGCCGATGAGGGGTATCTGGCGGCGGGGCTGGGCCAGGCCGAGGAGTTGCTGCGAATCGTGCCGCGTCCCGAGGGCGGACGTCTGCTCGTTCTCGGCGCCGCTTACGGGTACTACGAGATGGGGCGCCGGACGCCTATGGTCCTCTCCGACTGGCTGGAGCAGGTGACGGCCGAACCGCCGCCCGTCCGCCCGGGGTGGACCGCCTCCTTCGCCCCCGAACCCGGCCCCCGCACGGACGCGACGGGGAACACTCCTCCAGAGCCGAAGGGGTAAACCATGCGGCGCGGTGTCATCCTTCTACTCATTTTAACCACTACCATCCTGGCCGAGGCCGTCGAATCGTACTCCGGCGAGGAGCTGGCATATCTGGCCCAGGAACTGGGCTGGGCGGAGAGCGTCCCGGAGCGCCTCGAGCTGCTGGCACAGATTCAGGACAAGCTGGAGGAGAGGGCCCCCGGAACGGTCACGCCCAGCGGGTTGTACTCCGCCGTGGCGGCCGAGGCGAGCGACCCCGACGTCGCCCTGCGGCGGCTGGCCGTCTCGCTCCTCGGCCGGTTGGGCGATGACCGCTGCGTGGCCTTTTTCGCCAACAACGCCGCCGAGGAGGCCGATTACGAGGTCCGACGCCGGATTATCGAGGCGCTGGGCCGCTTCACGGGTGAGGAACCGGCCGAGACAATAGCCTACCTCGTGGATACCTGGCGCTCGGACGATTACCGGCTGCGCGAGTTGGCCCTCACCTCCTGGAGGAGCACCGGCGGGGACCTGCCCGTCCTGGCCGACCGCGCCGTCGTTTTACTCGAGGGCGACCCCTACCCGCAGGTGCGGACGGCCGCCGCGGAGGCGCTCGTCGGCATCGAGGCCGTACGCGGGCGCTACGATTACTACGGTCGGGTGTACGAGGTGTACCGGAACGAGGCCGACCCCGGGGTGAAGGGCGCCCTGTTGAGTGTGCTGGGCTTCATCGGCGTCCCCGAATGCCTGCCCGTCCTCTCCGACGCCCTGGCGGACCCGGCGCTGTTCCGCGCCGCCATCCGTGGGCTCGGCTACATGGATGCTGACGAGAGTCGCAGACTTTTACGAAACGCCTTCTGGAGCGACGAGGCGACCAACGATGACCGCCTGGACGTCCTCGAATCCCTCGCCCGGCTGGGGGATGACGATGCCGTCGAGATGGCGGAATGGCTCCTGGAGCACGAGCCGACCGGCGACGAGGCCGAGGTGCTGGCGGCCCTGGCCCTCCACCCCGATCCCGCCGGAATCGGGACGGTGGCGGACCTGCTCCGGCGCGACCCACCCCTGCCCACCGCGCAACTCGTCGCCGCCTGCGCCCTTCTGGGGCGGATGGCGGTCGCGGCCGAGGCCGCCGATGAGACCCGACGGTCCGACGAGGCGCTGCAGGCCCTGCAGGATGTCTACACCGGGGCGTTCGACGGTCCGGTGTACCGCGCGGCGACCGCGGCCCTCATCGCGGCGGTGGACGACGCGTCCCGGTTGGAGCCGCCGGTCGCCATGCTGAAGCGGGTGGAGTACGCCGACGCCCTGGCCGCCCTGGGCGACCTCTACACCGCGAAGGGCGACGCCGGAACCGGCCGGGCGCTCCTGGAATACCTCGCCGAGGAGCCGCCCCTGGCGAAGTCCCTCGTCGTCATCGAGACGCTGGGACGGCTGGATTATCCGGACGCGGTGCCCCTCCTGTCCACCTACGCCCGGGAGACGAGGCCCGGCACGGTGGAGACCTCGTCGGCCGCCCTGCGGGCCCTGGGACGGATCGGTGACCGCCGCGCCGCGCCGGTCTTCGCCGAGGTGCTGGAGGACCCCGCCGCCGTGCCGGCCAGACTTACCGCCGCAGCCGAGGCCGCCGTGGACGCCGGAGACCCCAGCCTGGTCTACCCCCTGATGGAGCTTCTGGAGCGGGGGGATGATTGGCAGACGCGGGCCGCCGCCGGCCGCGCCCTGGGCGTCCTCGGGAGCGCGGAGGCGCTGGCCGCTGTGGGCCGGGCCATGGCCTCCGACCCGAGCAAGACCGTCCGCGGGGAATCCTTCCTGGCCTACTGCCGCCTGACCGACGCGGAGGGGCTCCCGCTCCTGTTCACCTTCCTGGCCGGCCACGACATCGGCCTGGACGACGAGGCGATGGGCGCGCTCGGCGACCTCTTCGACCGGCTCGGCGGGGAGACGGTGCAGGGGCTCCTGGCCCACCCCGAGCCCGAGGCGCGCCGGCTGGTGGTCTGGTATCTGGCCCGGCGGGGGGCGACCGGCGACCGGGAGCTCGTCGAGGGGGCCCTGGGCGACATCAACCTATTGGTCAACGTGGCCGCGGCCGAAGGGCTGGGGCTCATGGGCGACCCGGCCTCCGCGCCGGTACTGCTGGCCGCCTTCAAGGAGACCTTTGAGCCGTACTACGCCTCCCGCAAGGACATGAGCTTCAACGAGCGCAACGTGAACCTGCTGCGCCGGACCATCGAGGACGCCTTCTTCGCCCTGGGCGTGGACCCGGGCACCGTCACCGCGGGGACCGTCACCCACGCCGAGGGGCCCGAGGTCACGGAAGAGGCCCAGCCCGAGCGGATGCGGGTCGTCGCCGACGCCCTGCGCCTGCGCGACGCACCCTCCACCGCCACCGGCGTGAAAATCGGCCTCCTCTCCGCGGGCGAGGTGGTGGAGGTGCTGGAGGTTTCCGGCGACTGGGCCCGGGTCCGCACCGTCGATGACGTTACCGGCTGGGCCTGCATCCGGCTCGAGGGCGAGACGTTCCTCGTCCCCACCGACGAGCCGCTGGTCCCCGAGGTGACGCCGGTGGAGCCGGAGACGCCCGACGCGGAATAGCGCCGCCCGTCACCGGAAGGAGACAAGGGGTTTTCCCGGGGGGCCCATTTAAAACCCCTTGCCCCATTAAAAAAGCGGACCCGCGCGGGTCCGTTTCCTGTACCGAAATCCGGCGGCCCTACGCCCGGCCTTTGTCGCGGTAGTACCGCTTCCACCAGCGCTTGAACTCCCCGGATTTTATCTTCTCCCACCACTCCCGGTTCTTCTTGTACCACGCCACGGTCTCCTGCAGCCCCGCGGCGAACTCGTGCTCCGGTTCCCAGCCCAGGGACTTGATTTTAGCGGTGTCCAGGGCGTAGCGGTAGTCGTGGCCGGGACGGTCGGGGACGTGCTTGAGCAATTTCTTGTCGGCGTCCACGGCCTCCAGAATCGCCCCCCCCATCTCCAGCGTGGACAACAGGTTCCCCCCGCCGATGTTGTACGCCTCGCCGTTCCCGCCCTTCTCGATTAGTAAAAGAATCGCGCGGCAGTGGTCGCGGACGTGAATCCAGTCGCGCACCGCCTCGCCGGTGCCGTACACCGGGCAGCGCTTGCCCTCGAGCGCGTTGGTAATAAATAAAGGCACGAGCTTTTCCGGGTACTGGCGCGGGCCGTAGTTATTCGACGACCGGCTGACGACCACCGGCACGCCGTGGGTGGCCCAGTAGGAATAGGCCAGGCGGTCGGCGGCCGCCTTGCTCGCCGCATACGGATTCCGCGGCATCAGCGGGTCGGTTTCTTTACTAAAACCCTCCAGCACCTCGCCGTAGATTTCGTCGGTGGAGACCTGGACGAAGCGCTTGACGCCGAGGTCCTTGGCCGCTTCCAGGAGCACGAAGGCGCCGAAGACGTCGGTCTTGATGAACGCGTCGGCGGCCACGATGGAGCGGTCCACGTGGGTTTCGGCGGCGAAGTTGACCACCGCGTCGCAGCCCTCCATGGCGCCCAGGACGTCGGCGCGCACCGACACGTCGCCCTTCAAAAAGGTGATGTCGCCCCAGACCGCGTCGAGGTTGTCCAGGCTGCCGGCGTAGGTCAGCTTGTCCAGGACGACGATGTCCCAGCGGGGTTTTTCGCGCCGCAGGAGGTGGACGAAGTTGGAGCCGATGAACCCCGCCCCGCCGGTGACTAGGAGCTTCATATAAACATCCTGATGTATGTTAGATGCTTTCCAGCAATCATTTTATCTTTTTCGGCGGGGATGGGTATCTGCGACCGAAGGTAACCCCCGCCCTACGGCGGTCAATTGCACGTTTCTCGTAGGGCGGGGTTTCCTAACCCCGCCGCCCACGTAATTGTAGTTGGTGCTAAACCCCGCCCCGCCGGTGACTAAGAT
>CAZNZF010000057.1:0-12402 GCA_964577465.1 uncultured bacterium
GCTGCACCCCTCACCCTATCCCTCTCCCTTAAAGGGAGAGGGGATAGCTGCACCCCTCATCCTAACCCTCTCCCTAACGGGGAGAGGGGGACCGCTGCACCCCCTCCCGCCTGCAAAAAAACGGCCCCGCGGGGCCGTCGTGTATCCTACAACCGCACTTCGCTCCCGACCGACACCCGCCAACTGCGGGTCCCGATTCGCCCGGTCTCTACACGGCCTCGATGATGGACCCGCAGGTGGAGCAGCGGGTTTTCTTCCCCGTCAGCTTGGTGATGTTGCCGCAGTTCACGCAGAGGGTGTAGCCGGGCGGCAGGTCGGTATCGGCGCCCGCCTGCAACTGCCGGTTCCGCTCGCGGATGGACTGCGCGATTTCGGAGAGCTTGCTCTTCGACTTGTCCCGGCTTTCCTGGCGCCGGGTCGTTTTTTCCTCTTCCGTGTATTCCACGCCTTCTGTCGGCTCGCTCTCGACCTCGATATATTCACCTTCGGACTTCGCCTCCCGCATGCGCCGGGCCATGATTTTACTGACCGCCCGGCGGTGTTCTTCCTCGTCCATCGTAGGCGCCTGATTTGTCTCGAAGGTCGTCTCCGAATCGGCGTTTGCCTCGCCGGTTTCGAGATTGTAGCGGTACGGCCGATGGGACGACGAGGAGACGGGGGAGGAGGCGGGCCGGGAGCCCGAGGAGGAGCCGCCGCCCTGCGCGGCTTTCCTGGCGTTCTTCGCCGCCCGGCTGATGATGGGGACGATGACGAAGATGAGGATGAGCGGGATGAGGAAGCCGGGGAGCATTTCTCCCTCCCCGCCGGCGACGAGGAAGGACACCACGCCGCCGACCGCGACGAGCACGAGGATGCTGGTGACGATGCCGACGTTGCAGCCGGGATTCTGGGCCGGGGTCGGGGTCATGGTTAAAGGGTTGGAAGGTGTTCGGGAGGATTATAGGCCGTCCGCCGCTTCATGGCAAGCCCTTGATAAAAAGAGGGGCCGGCTCCTCGACGCGAGGAGCTTCGATATACGGGTGGCGCCGGTGATGCCCCGAAAAAAGAGGAGCCCCGGAGGGCTCCTCGTCGCGTATCGGTCGGTTGTTACCGGGCGACGACCAATCTGGTGGTCAGGGTCCCGTCGGCGGTGACCAGCCGGGCGATGTACACCCCGGCCGGCGTTCCGGTCGCGTCCCAGGCCACCGTGTGGCGGCCGGCGGCCAGCTCGCCCGACGCGGGCGTGGCCACCCGGCGGCCGGCGATGTCGTAGACCGAAAGCTCGACCGCTCCGGTCTGTGCCAGGGCGACGTCGAAGCGGACGACGGTCGAGGCCGGGTTGGGGTAGGCCGCGGAGAGGGTCGTCCGGGAAATCTCCCCGAGGGCGGAGACGTTCACCGGGCCGAAACGCACCGCGGTGCCGTCGCCCGCGACCAGCTCGAGGTAGTAGTCGTTCGATCCGCGGGCCTCGCGGTCCAGGTAGCGGCCGCGTACCTCCGGGACGAGGATGTTTGAGTTGAGCCGGTCCGAGCCGCGGTAGAGGTTGACGCCGACCAGGTCGTCGGTGTCCTCCAGGCTCCAGGACAGGAGCACGCCGTCCTCCCCGGCCGCGCCGGTGAACTCGGTCACGTCGGCGCTCACGTCGTCATCCACCGTCGTGTTGCCCTCGAAGGGCCATCCGTTCGGAGCGGTGACGGTGACGTGCATCTGGCCGGGCTCGGAGGGGTCGGGGTAGAGGATGACCTGACCGGCGGGGCCGGTCCTGTCGGCCACGTGGCAGTCGTCTTCCTTGTAGAGGCAGACGAGGGCGCCCTCCACCGGCGAGCCGTCGGCGGTGACGTTCACGGTGAAGCCGCCGTGGCTCCAATGGGCGGGGTACTGCACGTCGAGGTCCGCCATCTCATCGGTCCAGCCCACGGTCTCGTTGGGCCCGAGGACGTTGTTCTCGTAGATGCCCCAGCGGTAGTAAGAGATGCTCTTGGAGGACGGGACGAAGTAGCATTTCATGTCGGCCAGGGCGTAGCCGAAGTTGGTCTTGGACTCGTTGAACATACTGCAGAAGAACTGCTGGTCGATTACGTCGCTGGGGCCGAATCCTGGGGAGCCTTGGATGTACCAGCCGTAGCGCGAGTTCATGACGGTGGCGACCATCCCGCCCTCCGGGGCCAGGACCATCTGCTCGGCGAAGCACCGGGGGCGGTCGAAGCCGCCGCACATGCAGCCGATGGAGTTTATCCAGCCCAGCTTATCGCCGTTGGTCAGGGCGTAGGCGTCGGCGCCCGACATGTTGGTGGAGCCGCAGCCGATGACGGTGTAGTTGGAGTGGGCGCAGTGGTTGACGACGGCGCAGTTGCCGGCGTTCATCTGGGCGATGACGGCGGCGCGGCTGATGGTGCCGAATTTCTCGTAGAGCTTGGTGACGGGGTCGAACTGCGACGGCAGGTAGAGCAGGTCCACGAGGTCCTTGGCGTCGCCGCCCGAGGTTTGGTAGTCCAGGTAGGCCCCCAGGAAGAGGGCGTCGGTGGTGTGGCCCGCCGGAATCTCCTTTTCGTAGGTCAGGGTCTTGGACACCACGGTGTCCACTAAGCTCGCAACCGTCACGGGGTAGCGGGAGACGTACACGTCGGGGAACATGTCGGGGTTGTCGGCGGGCCATTCGCCCCAGTATCCGTCCCCGTCGAGGTTCCACGTTCCGTCCAGGTCGGAGAAGTAGAGGTCGCAGGGGATGAGCTGGTCGTCCTCGGAGCAGCCGCCGATGACCACGTACCCCCGGCGCTCCTGGACGAAGTTGCAGTCGCCGCCCAGGACCACCCACTGGGTGGACCAGTTCTGGTAGGCGTCGATGATGAAGTTGCGGATGCGCTCGGCCTCGTCCACCCCCGAGTAGTTGTCGTTGATGTACTCCGTGGTGACGATGGCCGTGGTGTAACCCTTCAAGAGTTTCCAGTCCCTCAGGGGCTCGAAGCTCTCGACGAAGGCCTCCGGGGTGATGAGCACCCACTCGGCGGTGTCGCCGAAGTCGGGCTCGTCGATGGTCGGCTCGGGATGGGGGGTCCCGGTGAAGCTCGGCTCGACCACCGGCACGCTCACGTGGACGTCCCAGGGGTTGAGGACCATGCTCTGGATTTTTGCCAGGCCCTGCTCCGCCACCTGCCGCGTCACCCGGTTGGGGACGCGCACCGCGTAGGACAGCGGCTCGGTCGTGATTTCGAACTCGATGCGGGTGATGACCGAGAGCCTGCCCGAGGCCGGCTCGTAGACGAAGGGGCTGAACTGGACCGCGGCCACGCCGAAGCCCGAGATGTTACCGCCACCGGCGGCCGTCAGGGGGACGGCGGGGTAGGGGTCGGAGGAGGAGTAGATGCCGTCGTCGAAAACCGCCCGGAACTCGACGGGCCGGCTCACCGGCTGCGGGGTGTTGGCCGGCATGACCACGTAGACCCCCGGCAGTTCCTGCACGGTGAAGTCGGTCACCATCACCTCGGCGGCGCCCAGGCCCGCCGGCACGCTGATGAACAGCGGGATGCTGGGCAGCATCGGCAAGCCCTCATCGGTGGGGTACAGGCCCTCGCCCACCGAGGGGATAACGTAACCCTCGCTCGTGACCAGCTCGACGAGGTCGGGATCGATCTCGTAGCTGTAGGCCAGCGCGAGGGCGGGGAGTAGCAGCGTCAATATAGCCAGCTTATGCAAGATTCCTCCTGCGGATTGGAGGGATGTTCAATTTTCGAGGGGTAGATATGCGTACACGGAACCGATAGCAGAAAATAACCCCGTAGTCAAGTGGAGATTACCCCGGCGGTGTGACGACGGCCACGGGGGACGTCAGAAAGGCGTTCCCGGGGAGGAACCGGAGGATGGCGGCCGGCACACCGTCCGGCGTCCCCCCGAACCGCCGGTAGCCCTGCACGGCGCTGGCGACGAAGGTCTCGCTCGGCGGCTTGCCCAGCTCGATGAGCCGGGCGATTAGCTTGAGCTCGCAGCGGTAGACCAGGAGGTTCTCGTAGTCCGAGTAGGTCACCTCCACGGTCGAGTAGGCGTGGGGCAGGGTGTGCAGCGTCTCGTGGTAGGCCAGGCAGTAGAGGTCGGAGGGGTTGGACACGGCCGCGGAGCCGATGGGCCTCAGGTGAATCTGGCAGACGAGCTCGCCGGTGGCGGGATCCTCCTTGAAGGGGCTGCAACTCCCCAGGTTCACCCAGTGGCTGAACCCGGGATTGTTCTCCAGGGCGGAGTCGTCTCCCACGTCGATCCTGACCTGCCGTTTGCCGGAGGCGGCGACCAGCCGGAGGGGCGACAGCTTCAGGATGGACCGGGCCAGCCCTTCGTACCCCTCGGGGTCGGGGAGACTCTCGGTGGCGTAGAGGTTGCCCGTGAGGACCACGTCGCTCTTGGATTCCGTGGCGTGGGAGAGCTCCTTGGCGTAGAGGTGGCCGGCCATCCACAGCACGGCGACCAGCAGGGCGACGAAGACCCCCTGCCGCGCCCGGTGCCGGGCGAGGAGGCGGGTCAGCTTCCACAGGGGGTCCCTCCCGCGCTCTTTCTTCTTCACCGTCACCCCGGCCT
Organism: uncultured bacterium; assembly: GCA_964577465.1. Lineage (GTDB taxonomy): Bacteria > RBG-13-66-14 > RBG-13-66-14 > RBG-13-66-14 > RBG-13-66-14 > RBG-13-66-14. The sequence goes on from CAZNZF010000057.1 coordinate 4,543, forward strand.
CCGGTTCCGGCTGGATGCACACCCCATTATATTCCCGTCGGGCGGTTATTTCAAAGCGCCGCCGCCACCCGGGCTATAGCCTCCAGCACGGCGAAGGGGCGGACGGTCGCGTCCGGGTAAGCCGCGGCGTACCTTTGCGTATTGCCGCCGTGGAAGAGCAGCGGCAGCCGGTTCAACGGCCGGTCGAGGTAATCGGCGAAACCCGCGAGGAGCCTTCCCACGGCCGCCTCGACCTGGACTCGGGCGCCCAGGCGCATACAACCCTCGGTGGTCGAGCCGAAGGCCGCGTCCGTCGGAGCGTCGGCGGGTTCCAGGCCGGGCAGGGTCCCCAGTTTCCCCAATCCCGCTAAAATGAGCCCCTCGCCGGCCAGAATCGCGCCCCCGGCGAAAACCGGCTCGCCGTCCCGGACCCGCACCAAGTCCACGGTCACCGCGGTCCCGCAGCCCACCGCGGCGACGGGCGCGCCTAAAAGCTCCACCGCGGCGTGGGCCGCCAGCACCCGGTCGTCGCCGAGCCCCTTCCCGTACTCGATAGCCAGGGGGCACCGCTCCCGGGCGTTCAGCGGCTCGATTCCCCACTTCTCCAGCCGGCCCCGCAGCGCCTCGAAAGCCGACGGATGGGTGGAGACGCCCAGGGCGCCTTCTATCCCCTCTAACTCATCGAGCGCCGACCCGGGGTCGGCGGAAAAAACCGCCGCGTCGAACACGCGGACCGGCCCCAGTACGCCCTCGACGACGCGGGCGAGCTTGACCCGGGAGTTGCCAACATCGAAAACAAGGTATACCATGGGCACAGCATAGCAATCGCAGGATGTTCCCACAAGGAGGAAAAAATGCCGAAGAAGGTAGCGGTAATCCTTTCCGGCTGCGGTGTCAAGGACGGGGCCGAAATCCACGAGGCCGCCTGCGCCCTGTTGGCGATAAAAAATGCCGGCGCCGATTACGTCTGCTTCGCCCCGAACAAGCCCCAGCACGACGTGGTGGACCACCTCAAATCCGCCCCCACCGGCGAGCGCCGCAACGTGCTCGTCGAGTCCGCGCGCATCGCCCGGGGCGACATCCGCGACCTGGCCTCGTTCAAGGCCGCCGAGTTCGACGCCCTGGTCATCCCCGGCGGCTTCGGCAGCGCCAAGAATTTATCCGACTACGCCCTCAAGGGCGCCGCCGCCACGCCGGACCCCGGTTTCGCCGCCGCGGTCAGGACCATGCACGCCGCGGGCAAGCCGGTGGGAGCCATCTGCATCACACCCGCCGCGGTGGCCAGCGTCTTCCGGGGCACCGGCGTCTCGCCCACCCTCACCATCGGCACCGACCCCGGCACCGCCGCCGACATCGAGGCCATGGGCTCCCGGCACGTCAAGTGCGCCCCCACGGACTGCGTGGTGGACGAGGCGAATAAAATCGTCAGCACCCCGGCCTACATGTCGGCCGCCCACATCGGCGAGGTGTACGTGGGGATCTCCAAGCTGGTGAACGAGGTTCTCAAGCGGGCGTGATGTTGGGTTCAATGGGGATCGAAGCGGGAGCTCAGTTCACCGCCCATTTTCACCAGGAGCGAGATGTACATCTACGGACCGGTGCCCAGCCGCCGCCTCGGGGTTTCTCTGGGGCTCGACGTTGTGCCGCGGAAGAGAAAGACCTGCACCCTGAACTGCATTTACTGCCAGCTCGGCCCCACCGCTCATCTCACCCTGGAGCGACAGCGCTTCTTTGACCCGGAAGCGTTTTTCACCGAGTTGCGTGAAAAGGCGCCGGACCTGCCCACAATCGATTACGCCACCTTCTCCGGCTCTGGGGAGCCGACGCTGAACGCCGATCTGGGTGAATTGATCCAAGGCGTGAAGGACATCCTGGGCTGCCCGGTATGCGTCATCACCAACGGCACGCTCACGACCGACCCCGCCGTCCGGCGGGACCTCCTCGGCGCCGACCTGCTCCTGCCCAGTCTGGACGCCGCCAGCCAGAAGGTCTTCCTGCGCGTCAACCGCCCTGCCAGGGGTCTGGTAATCGTGGACATCATCACCGGCCTGGTCGAGCTCAGGAAGGAATTCCGGGGCCTCTTCCATCTGGAAATCCTCCTGGTCGAGGGGATAAACGACTCCGAGGAGGAGCTGGAGCGGTTGCGCGCCGCGGTTGAACGTATCAACCCCGACGCGGTTCACCTCAATTCCGTGGTTCGCCCGCCGGCGGAAAGCTCCGCCCGGGCCGTGCCCGCCGAGCGTCTGCGTGAAATCGCGGTGACATTCGGACCGCGGACCCGGATAATCGCCGATTACGCCGGACCCGTTACCCACGCCCGGGCCCTGGACCTGACGGGGGAGATCGAGTCGTACCTCCTTCGACGGCCGGCGCGTGTCGCCGATCTCGCCGCCATGCTCGGACAGGATGAACGGGCCGTGCAGGGCACCCTCAAGGGGCTGACCACCGAGGGGCGCGTCGAATTGGTCCGCCGGGACGGGGAGGTCTTCTACCGCCACATTGGGGAGGATAAAAGATGGTAGGGCTTGCGTCCCGGGGGAGAGGTGGTTCTAGCTACGACGAGCTCCAGGGGATCATCCGGGGGCGACGTAGCGTCCGGGCCTTCAAGCCGGACCCCGTTCCCTCCGAAGACGTCGACAGGATGCTCGAAGCGGCGCTGTGGGCCCCCTCGGGGAGCAACACCCAGCCCTGGCTCTTCACCGCGGTCACCGACCGGAACGTCATCGCCCGAGCGGCGGAGTGCGTCCGGCTGGAGGTCGAGCGCGTGGCCCTGGAAGCGCCCGGTTTCGCCGAGACTGGAAAGGGCATGGCGCGCTGGGGCGCCTTCTTCGAGGCGGCGCCGCTGGTCTTCTTCGTCGCCGGAAGGCGGGAGCCGGCCTCCTGGCGGATGAGGCTTGCCGAGGTGCTCCCGGAGCATCCCTCCGCGGGGGAGAGCCTCTCCTGGCTCGTCAGTTGCGCCGCGGCAATCCAGAATCTCCTCCTCGCGGTCCACGCCCTGGGCTACGGCGCCTGCTGGATGGGCGCTCCCCTGGTGGCGCGGGCGACGCTGGAGGAGTTGCTGGAACTGCCCGGTGGGTACGAGCTTCTGGCGGTGGTTCCGACGGGCCGTCCCGCCGAGGAGCCGTCCGCGCCCCGACGCCGCCCGAGGGGGGAGACGGTCCGGCGGGTGGACTGAGCGGGCGTGGGATTTTTTAAATAAATTGAATATCAATAGCTTTACCCCCCGATTTTTTCTTGACGGGGAAATACAAACGGGATAGTATCCCCTACGGCTATTCGACACCCCCCCGGTAGGGAATCAGGCCATCGAAGGAGGAGTCCATGGCGTATGTGATTACCGACGAGTGCGTGGAGTGCGGGGCGTGCGTGCCCGAGTGTCCGGAAGAGGCCATCTCCGAGGGCGAGCCCTACGTGATTGACCCCGAGCTCTGCACCGACTGCGGCACCTGTGCCGAGGTCTGCCCGACCGAGGCGATAATCCCCGGCGAGTAGCCTGCACCGATATCGCTGCCGAATAGCGAGCGTCATTCAAGGGGCCCGGGAGGGTCCCTTAATGTAAGAAGTGGAATTCAGGGGGCCCGAGAGGGCCCCTTGATTACTCCATTAAGGCAAGGGGTTTAAACCCCTGGTCTCCTTTTACGCGTGGAATCCAGGGACCCGAGAAGGTCCCTTCGCCGTCCACTGAATCCGGCTTTCTCGTTTTTGTGTGACGGGGCCCCTTGACAGACGGTAATTTGGTGACTATTTTAGGCGCTCGGCCACTCTAGCCGGGGCGCTAGCGGTGCCCTCGCGGTTTCGGCCGTGCCAGCAATCCGCTATAGGCTGGGGCGAACGCCCGGCGAGGCGCAGGCGGACCGGTCACCGCGGTCGGGACTGCGGCGTTGATGGCCCGGATCCCCGCATCCGGCAAAGGGTCGAGACAAGGGGTTTAAACCCCTTGCCTCCGGCCGTCCCCGAACCCCGTCAGGCCCGGGAGGGAGCAGCGGTAAGGGTGCGCGGGAGTGCCGGGGACTCTCCGGACCGGAGCCGGGGAACCGTCGGCGGAGCCGGTAGCGCGCGTCGGACCGGCGCCGGGTGGCCGTTTTATTTTTCGAACCCGCGGAATTTTTTCCGGTTCCTATCCGTACCCGTTTTAGATTTCGCACCGCATCGACCTTGCCCGAGCGATTCAATCGCGGGGCGGGATGCACCGGAGACCGAGGCCATCTGGATAATCGACGACTGTTTACGAGTCTGGACCTCCAAGTCATTTGTTTTACGGGGGCTTTTTTTGTTTGTTATGGCTTATTTGTTACTTTCCGCCCAACGTGTTTAGTTAATCGGCCTGTATTCGAATTTTCATATATGAATAAAGCACCATTTCAGCCAATGTGTCAGTTTGAAATGGTCAATAATAAACAAATCAGGTAGGTTATTTGGTAAACAGGCGTTATTGCTGTATTTTTACGATTTAATTGTCATGTTTACCGATTCATGCTAAATTTTACTCAGTTTGAATACTGCCTCTTGGAGCCGACAGAAAGACGAGCCATGCGGTTGCCCCTCGGAAAGACCCTCCAGCCCAGTCTCCCGCCGCAGGACCAGACGCTGTTCCAGCTTCTGCGGGCCCTCACCGTGAGCGGGTTCCGGGGCTACGTCACGCAGCAGAACGACGGGACGCGTTACGCCGTTCTGTGCCAGGCCGGGATCCCCGTTACTACCGTGTCCAAGAACGAATCCGGGGAAAGACTCGTGGGGCAGGATGCGGCCCGGCGCTTCTCCTCGGAGCTCGTGTGGGACAGCTGCCGGTTCGTCGAGCTGAACCAGAAGTCCCTGGACACGGCCCGCGTCATCTGCCAGGCGGACTGCTACGCCTCCGGTCTGGAGCCCACCTCCGCCGAGATGAACCGCTTCTACTCCGACTGCATCTCCGAGGGGGGCAACGGCCTGATCCAGCTCTACGACGATGCCCGGGAGTTCTACGTCCCCATACAGCAAGGCCGGATAGTGGAGCGGCCCTCCGGCGCGGAGTACGACAACTTCCGTGCCCGGGGCGGCTACAAGGTGGACCTCTACTGCTACAGAAACGGCCAGGTGGCCGACCGGCCGCTGTCGCTGGATAACTTCGTCTCCCCCCTGTGGCTGCGGAACTTCCTCGTCCGCCAGCTCAACGCGAACTTCAAGAAATCCACCGGGCTGCTCCTCGAGGAGCTCGGGACCGCCGAGATAGTCTTCGAGAACCTCGAACACTGGCTCAAGCGGATCGGGGAGTTCCTCGAAACATTCGTCTGCTCGGCGAGGCAGTCGAAGGTTTTTCTCGAAAAGGTCCGGGCGCTGATGGAGGGCACCGAGGAGTACCAGCACATCAGCAGGACGAATCTTTGAGACCCATCGCGCGGAGGTGCCATGAACATCGTGCTCTACGTCATGAGCGGCCTGGGAATCCTGTTGATGGCCTACGCCGTCTTCTCGTGCATCCGGCTGTACCGAATCGCGCCCGGCGGCAAGGTCAAGGGTAACCTGGGCATTCTCCTCGTCCTCGTCGTCGTCTTCCTCTTCGGCTACATCGCCGGCGCCGTTCTTCTGTTCAACATGGAGACGAATTTCGTCAAGGACTCCATCGTGTTCGGCATCTTCGACCTGGGCGCGGTCTTCGTCATCGTGGCGCTCGGCCTCATCCGCCGCATCCTCGCCTATTTCGAGGGACGCAAGGCCTGAGGATTCCGTTACAATGGGGGCCGAGAGGCCCCTTTTTTATGACGATGCGTTCCATGCCGTTGTTCGAGGCCACCGAGGCGGCGGAGGTGGTCAAGCGTCACAATCGCTTCGTCGTCGGCGTCCGCCGTCCCGACGGCGCAATTGAGGACGTCCACCTCCCCAACTCGGGCCGCCTGCCGGAGCTCATGACGCCGGGGCTCCCCTGCCGCCTCGTGCGTCACGGCGGAAAGCGAAAATACCCCAAGAGCCTCGTGGCCGTTTTTTTCAACCGCGTCTGGGTTTTGGTGGACACGCACGCCACCAACGTCATTGCCGGAAAACTGCTCCGGTCCGACCGACTGCCGGGGCTGGACGGCTACGCCGCGGTGCGGGGGGAGGCGGTCTTTCGGCCTTCGGGGCGCACCGGCCCGGTGAAGGGGCTGCCCCGCTTCGATTTCCGCCTCACCGGGCACCCGACGCGGCCGGAGATGTGGCTGGAGGTCAAGAGCGTCACCCTGGCCGAGGGCGGGACGGCGCGCTTTCCCGACGCGGTGACGACCCGAGGCGCCAGGCACGTGCGCGAATTGGGGAAGATTGCGGCCGGCGGGGGACGGGCGGGGGTCCTGTTCCTGGTGCAGCGGGCCGACCCGGAGAAGTTCGCTCCCAACGACGCCACCGACCCGGCCTTCGGAATGGAGCTCCGCCGAGCGGTACAGAAAGGCTTGGAGGTCCACGTCCGGCGGCTCGCCGTCGAGGTGGCCGATGAACCGCCGCACGCCCTGGCCGTCCGGTTGACCGGGAAGCTCCCCGCCCTTGACCTAAAATTGGAAAACCCGTAGGGCGGCAGCTCCGTATGCCGCCCGGTTTGACGAATAATAAACGGCGGGGACTGAAGTCCCCGCCCTACATTTTGATTGACGGCCCGGGGCGTCTATTTCCTGCCGATGGCCTCTTTTCCCACGTATCCCCGCAGCGGCTCGGGGATTGCAATGGACCCGTCGGCGCGCTGGTGCGTCTCGAAGATGGCGGGCAGCAGGCGGCTGGTAGCCACGGCGGAGCCGTTGAGCGTGTAGCAGAGCGCGCTCTTGCCCCCGGCGGGCCGGTAGCGGATGGCCCCGCGCCGCGCCTGATAGTCCGTACAGTTCGACACCGAGCTCACCTCCCACCACCGCTTCATCCCCGGGCACCACACCTCCACGTCCACCGTCACCGACGCCTGCTGGGCCATGTCGCCGGTCACCAGCATCACCGTGCGCCAGCGCAGGCCGAGCTTTTCGGGGACGCCCTCGGCGATGGAAATCATCTCCCCAAAAATACCCTCAGCCTGCTCCGGGGTGGCGAAGGCCACCAGCTCCACCTTGTTGAACTGGTGGGTGCGCACCAGGCCGCGGGTGTCGCGCCCGTAGGTGCCGGCCTCGCGGCGGAAGTTGGCCGTGACCGCCGTGCAGCGTTTCGGAAGGTCCGCCTCGGCGAACACCTCGTCCCGGCCCAGGTTCACCAGCGTCACCTCGCTGGTGGGAATCAGGTACAGGTCGTCGTCGGCCAGCTTGTACACGTCGCCCATGAACTTGGGGAGCTGGGAGCTGGTGTAGAGGGACTGGGCGTTGACGAGGTACGGGGGGAGAATCGGCTCGTAGCCGTGCTGGACGGCGTTGGCGAACATCCAGGTCAGAAGCGCCCATTCGAGGAGGGCGGCCTCCTTTTTGTAAACGGCGAAACCGGTGCCGGAGAGCTTCGACGCCGCCTGGAAATCCAGCAGCCCCAGGCGTTCCGCCAACTCCACGTGGTCCTTGGGCTCGAAGCCGAAGTCGGGCGACACGCCGCCCGTGCGCAGCTCCTTCGCGTCCCCGGCGTCCCGGGAGACCGGCACCCGCGGGTCGGGCAGGTTGGGCAGCCCCAGCAGCTCGTCGTCCAGCTCGGCCTTGAACTCCTTCTCCTGGACCTCCAGCCCCGCGAGCTCTTCCTTCAAAATACCCATCCGCTCGACGGCCTCGGCGCACTTCTCGCCGGCCTTTTTGGCCCGGGCGATGGCCTCGCCGATTTCGTTGCGCTCGGCGCGGATTTCCTCGACGCGCTGCAGGACCTGGCGCCAGGCCGCGTCCAGCGCCAGGAGGCGTTCGAGGGAGATTTCCGGGTCGCGGGCCTTGAGCCGCTCCTCGGCCTCGTTGGGGCTGGTGCGCAGGTAGCGTAAATCGAGCATGGGAC
>CAZNZF010000058.1:0-12325 GCA_964577465.1 uncultured bacterium
TTTTTATAAGGAAGCCCTCACCCTTAATCCCTCTCCCACGGGGAGAGGGAGACCGTTCCGTTCCATGTTGCGTAATTTGCGATGACGTAGGGGTGGGGCGTAGGACGAGTCCTCCATCCCCGCCCGCGGGCCGACTCCCTCGATTGCAACCGACCCATCCGTCGCGGTATACTACCCGGCGATGGCTGACGGGGTACTAAAAGCCACGCTCCCGCTTCTTCTCGCGCTGTGTTTCGCCGGCTGCCGGGAACCGGTCGAGGAAAGCTCCCTCAACGCCCTGGCCTACGCCGACGTCCTCGACGAGGTGCGGCTCACCCTCCGGGTGGAGCGGCTGGCCTACCCGGTGCTCCTGGAGGAGCTGACCGCGCTGCAGTCCCGTCTGCGGCGGGAGACGGCCGCCTGGCCCGCGGCGGAGCTGGTCTTGGTAAACGAGGCGCCCCGGCTCGACGAGCTCGCGGCCGCCCTCAAGCGGGAGACCGAGGACCTCCTGACCGTGCCCGACCCGCCACGCCCCCGGGATTCGAACTTCGACGCAGACCTGCGATTAATCGCCACCTTCACCCCGCGGGAGCGTTTCGACGCCCTGGTGCGGGACGGGCTGGACGAGCGGGCGGAGTCGCTCCTGGCCTCCTACGACCTCGAGCGCAGGACGGAGGACCTTTCGTGGCACGAGCTCGTGGGGAGGCTGTCCGCCGGTCTCGCCGAGTACACGCCGCTGGCCGCCGCCTACCGCCGGACGAACCGGGAGATTGGGCGCCGAATCGAAGCGATAAGCTGTTACCTGGACGGGCTCGGTGAGCGGGAGAACCCTTTCGCCGCCCAACGACCGCACGAGTGACCCCTTGACTTCCCCGACCGTCGCCAGTCTTTTTTCGCCCGCCGGCTCCCTGGCCGGGCTCCTGCACCCCTGGGAGGAGCGGCCGGGGCAGGTCCGGATGGCCGCCGCCGTCGCCGACGCCCTCGAAAACGGTGGCAGCCTCATGGTCGAGGCCGGGACCGGCATCGGCAAGAGCCTGGCCTACCTGGTCCCGCTCCTGGACCGCGTGACGGATGAGCGCCGCGGCGTCGTCTCCACGCACACCATCGCCCTTCAGCAGCAGCTCCTCGCCGCCGACATCCCCGTGGCCCTGGCCGCGCTGGGGACCGAGGTGAACGTGGCCCTGCTCCTGGGGCGGGGCAACTACCTCTGCCTGCGGAAGCTGCACCGCCAGCAGCTCCTCGGGCTTTTCTCCGACGCCGACGCCGCCGGGAGGCAGCGGGCGCTCTTCGAGATTGCGAAAGGCCTGAAACGGGGGGAGCGCTCCGAGCTGGCCTTCGCCATCCCCGAGGCGGAGTGGAGGCTGGTCGCGTCGTCCCCCGACGCCTGCGCGGGGAACCGTTGCCCCTACGTCAAGGAGTGCTTCTTCCAGCGCGCCCGGCGCCGGGCCCAGTCCGCCCAGCTCGTCATCACCAACCACGCCCTCCTCCTGGCCGACGTCATCCTGCGCGGGGACGGGTCGGCGGTCCTGCCCGATTACGCCTGCCTGGTGGTGGACGAGGCCCACCGCCTGGAGGATGCGGCCACGGACCAGCTCAGCTACCGGGTCTCCCTGGGCCGTCTGCGCGGGCTCGTGGGCGAGCTGTACGCTCCCGCCCGGCGCACGGGGGCCCTGACCGGGGCGGTGCTGGACCGGGCGGTGGACGGTGACGAGCTGACTGAGCACTTCTCGAAAATCCTCGACATCGCGGAGGGGCACTTTTCCTCCCTCCACGCCGGGCTCGGCCCGGGGCGTGAGCGGGAGGAGCGCATCCTGCGGGAGCCGCTGTCCGTCGGGGCGGAGCTGGACGCCGTGTTGGGCCGGACGGCCGGCTGGCTGGAGCAAGTGGCGGACGGGGCCGCCGAGGAGGACGCCCTGGAACTGAGCGGGGCGGCGCGCCACCTTCAAGGTTACCGGGTCGACCTGGTCGGTATCGAGGAGCGGCGGTGGGAGGGTTTCGTATACTGGGCCGACGGCCTCCACGACGCCGCGCGGATGCGGCTCCACGCGGCGCCCATCGAGGTCGGCCCCCTGCTGGAGTCGGGGCTCTGGTCCATCCCCGAGGTCGCCGTGGCCACCAGCGCCACCCTCACCGTGGGCGGCGACTTTTCCCACATCTCCACCCGGCTGGGCTTCCCGCCCGGCGAGGAGCTCCTCCTCCCGCCGGCCTTCGACTTCGCCCGCCAGGCGGCGCTCTACCTGCCCCGCCTGCCCGACCCCCGCGACGGGAAGCATTTCGCCGAGGCCGTCGCCGAAATCCGGCGGCTGGTCGAGCTGAACCCCCTCGGCGGGACACTGGTCCTTTTCACCAGCCACGAGTCGCTGCGCGCGTTCCGGTCCGCCCTGGAGGAGGACCTGACGACACTGGGCTGCGAGGTGTCGGCCCAGGGCGACGCCGACCGGACCCGGCTCCTGCGCGCTTTCAAGGAGGCGCGGCGCGGCGTCCTCTTCGCCACCGCCACCTTCTGGGAGGGGGTGGACCTGCCGGGAGACGAGCTGCGGCTCCTGGTCATCGCCCGGCTCCCCTTCGCCGTGCCCACCGACCCGGTGGTGTCGGCGCGGTCGGAGGCGATAGAGCAGCGCGGCGGGCGGTCCTTCGACGAGTACTCCCTGCCCGAGGCGGTGCTCCGGCTCCGCCAGGGATTCGGCCGCCTCATCCGGAAAAAGACCGACCGCGGGGTGGTGGCGATTCTGGACTCCCGCGTCCTCACCAAATCCTACGGCGCCCGGATGCTCGCCGGTCTGCCCCCGGCGAGGCGCTTTCTCTCATTCCAGGCCGACGCCCTGCGGGAGTACCTCGCGGGCCCTTGACCCGCAGGCGCGCTGCTTGTATCATAATCCGCCGGTCCGCCCGGCGGACAAAAAGATGGTGTAACTTTATTCTGGGAGCGGACGTGGAACTGGCGGAAAAGCTCCTCTCCGTGATGCGCAGCCAGGGGGCCAGCGACCTCCACGTGGTCGTCGGCTATCCCCCGCACATGCGCGTCGACGGCAGGCTCATCCCCACCAACCTCGAGCCCTTCACCCGGGAGACGGCCAACTCCTTCACCGGGCTTTTCCTCTCGTCCCGCCCCGGCGCCCGCGCCCGGTACGACGACGCCGGCCAGGTGGACCTGGGCTACGAGCTGGAGGGTCAGGGCCGGTTCCGCGTGAACGTCTACCGCACCTCCGAGGGACCCGCCTGCGCCATCCGCGCCATCCCCGACGTCATCCCCTCCCTGGAGGAGCTGGGGCTGCCCCGGTCCGTCGCCGGGCTCACCGCCCTGCCTAAGGGCCTGATACTGGTCACCGGCCCCACCGGCTCGGGCAAGTCCACCACCCTGGCGGCGGTCATCGCCAAAATCAACCGGGAGGGCGCCCGCCACGTCATCACCCTCGAGGACCCCATCGAGTTCCGCCACGAGCGGGGCAAGTCCCTGGTGACGCAGCGGGAGCTGGGGACCGACTACGCCGACACCGTCTCCGCGGTGCGCTCGTGCCTGCGGCAGGACCCCGACGTCATCATGATTGGCGAGATGCGCGACCCGCCCACGATGGGCGCCGCCCTCACCGTCGCCGAGACCGGCCACGTAGCCCTGGCCACCCTGCACACCAACTCCGCCACCCAGACCGTCACGCGGATAATCGACGCCTTCCCGCCCGACCAGACGCGCCAGATACGCATCCAGCTCTCATTCTGCCTGGAGGCGGTCGTCAGCCAGGCGCTCCTGCCGCAGAAGGAGGGGTCGGGGCGAGTGCTGGCCACCGAGGTGCTCATCGCCACCCCGGCGGTGCGCGCGCTCATCCGCGACGGAAAGGAGCACCAGCTCTACTCGGTCATCCAGTCGGGGCACGCCCACGGGATGTACACCCTCAACGGCTCCCTGACGGAGCTCATCCGGGCCGGGCTGGTGGACCGCGAGGCGGCCCTGGAGGCCTCCAACCGCCGCGAGGAGCTGGTCGAGCAGCTCGCCGAGGCGGGCCTGTAGGCGATAGCCCGATGGGCATTTTTCAGGCGCTGGCGAAGACGCGCGACCGGCTGGACCGGGCCCTGCGGAAGCTGGCCGGGAAACGCCTCGATGACGAGACCGCGGTCGAGCTCGAGGAGGCGCTGATTCTGGCCGACGCGGGACCGGCGGTCGCCGCCGGGCTGGTTGAGCGCCTTAGGGAAATCTACTCGGAGAGAGGCCCCGACCCCCGGGAGCTGCTGGCCCGGCTCGTGGCCGGGATGCTGCCTCCGGTCCCGCCGCCCTACGCCGGCCCGCCGCCCGAGATTCTCTTATTGGTGGGGGTCAACGGGACGGGGAAGACGACGACGGCCGCCAAGCTGGCCGCCCGGTACGCGAGGGACGGCGGAAAGGTGCTCCTGGCCGCGGCCGACACCTTCCGCGCCGCCGCGGGGGAGCAGCTCGAGGTCTGGGCCGACCGAGCCGGCGTTCCGCTGGTCCGGCACACCGGGGGCGGCGATTCAGCCGCGGTCCTCTACGACGCCCTCGAATCCGCCAAGGCCCGGCGGATGGACGCCGTCATCGTCGACACCGCCGGGAGGATGCACACCCGGGACCACCTGATGCGCGAGCTGGGCAAGCTCCGCCGCGTGGTGGAGAAGTCGCTCGGCGCTCATCCGGTGGGAACCGCCCTCGTCCTGGACGCGGGCGGCGGGCAGAACGGCGTCCTCCAGGCCCGGGCCTTCCTCGACGGCGCCGGGTGCGACCGAATCGTACTGACCAAGCTCGACGGGACCTCCAAAGGGGGCTTCCTCCTCGCCGTCGCCGCCGAGACCGGCCTCCCCGTTTCGGACGTGGGGACCGGCGAGCGGCTCGAGGACCTGGAGCCCTTCGACCCGACGAAATTCGCCCGGGCCCTGGTGGGCCTCGACTGAACTTCAACCACAACTTCACGAAGGAATACGATGAAACTGGAAAACTTCCGCAGCCGCGACCGGGACGTCATCTCCGAGCTCCTCTCCTCGGACCGCCCCTGGGCGGCCTACGCGCTGGGCGACCTCTCCGACCTCCACTTCGGCCTCTCGCGGTACTACGTGAACGGGCCGAACCTGGTGCTGGTGTACGAGGGGCTCCAGCCGCCCGCCCTCTTCCTCTTCGGCGGCGTCGGCGCCCTGCGCTTCATCTGCTCCTTCCTCCCCGCCGGGGACTACGACGCCGCATTCACCGGCGAGCCCGAGGCCATCTTCCCCGAGGGCACCAACGTGGTCCAGCTCAAGCGCATGCTCCGGATGACGCTGGACCTTACGGGTAAGAGCTTCGACACCGGGGTGGCCGAGGAGCTGGGCTCCAAGGACGCCGACGCCATCGCCGGCCTGATGGTCCACTACCCGGAGAACGCCTTCAACCCGGACCAGCTCGCGTACCCCTTCGCCGGAATCTACCTGGACGACACGCTCGTGGCCTGCGCGGGGACGCACGTGGTGAACGCCGACGAGCGGGTGGCCTGCATCGGCAACGTGGTGGTCCACCCCGAGTACCGGCGCCGCGGCTTCGCCCAGCAGGTCGTGGGCAAGGTGCTCACCCTCCTCTCCGAGCAGGCGGACCTGGCGACCCTCAACGTCGCGGTGAAGAACAAGGAGGGGATCGAGCTCTACCAGCGGCTGGGCTTCGGCACCCACTGCCGCTTCAACGAGGCGGAGATAACCCTCCCCGAACCCAAGCCCGAATAGCCGCGGAAGGAGACAAGGGGTTTCAGCCCCTTGTCTTTTTAGTGAAATCATGGGCGACCGACCACTGGTTTTTTTAACGCCGGGCGACCCGAACGGCATCGGCCCCGAGGTCCTGGTCCGGGCCTGGGGCCGCATTGCCGAGGGCCGTCCGGTCGTCGTGGGGGCGCCGACGCCGATTCTAGCCGCCGCCCGGCTCTGCGGCCTCGACCTCGAAATCGTCCCCGTCCGCTCGCCCGAAGAAGCTGAGCCTACCCCGAACCGTATCCCCCTCATCGAAGTTCCCGGCACCGACTTTGAACCGCAATGGGGCGGCGTCTCCGCCGAGGCGGGACGCGCGAGCTTCGCCTGGGTCGAGCGGGCGGTGGACCTGTGCCTCGCCGACCCGACGCGCGCACTGGTCACCGGCCCCATCTCCAAGCAGGCCTGGAATTTGGCGGGGATTAAATATCCCGGCCACACCGGCTACCTGGCCGAGCGCTGCGGCGTGGCCGGCAAAGAGGCGATGGCCTTCGTCTCACCGAAAATCAACGTCGTCCTCGCCACCACGCACATCCCGTTGGCCGAGGTTTCCACTCGACTGACCGCGGGGAAAATCGTCCACGCGGCGCGCCTGTTCCGCGATTTTTTAGAAAAAAGACTGGGCCGCGAGCCGCGACTGGCCCTCTGCGGGCTGAACCCCCACGCCGGGGACTCCGGCGTCATCGGCGACGAGGAGGGGCAAATCGTCCTCCCGGCGGCGGAGGAGCTGCGGGCGGACGGCATGGACCTCACCGGCCCCCTGGCGGCGGACACCCTCTTCACCGGGAAGAATCTGAGCCGCTTCGACGGCTTCGTCGCGCTGTACCACGACCAGGGGCTCATCCCGATGAAACTTTTAGCGTTCAACACCGCGGTCAACGTAACCCTGGGGCTGCCGTTCCTGCGGACGAGCCCGTCCCACGGCACCGCCTTCGACATCGCCGGCCGGGGCGAGGCCGAGACTGAGAGCTTCGCCGAGGCGGTCGGAATCGCCACTACCTGACGTAGGGGCGGGTGTCCACACCCGCCCGTGAGTAGTCGTGAGAGGCACACCCGCTGTGAATACGACAAAGAGGACCTTCAGATAAATTTCTACCTCGAATCGCAGGGGTGCCAGATGAACGAGCGGGACGCCGAGCGTCTCGCCGCCGGTCTGGTGCGCACCGGCTGGCGCCTGGTCAAAAACCCCGCCGACGCCGATTTGATCCTCGTCAACGCGTGCAGCGTCCGCGAAAAGGCGGCCACCCACGCCCTGGGCCGCCTGCGCCAGCTGTATCAATTGACGGCTGAGCGCCCCGGCCTCCTCTTCGGCCTCACCGGCTGCCTGGCAAGGCACCTGGGCGGGGAGGCCCGCGACCTGCTGCCGCGGCTGAACCTTCTGACCGGCCCCGGCGCCGTGGAACGCCTCCCCCGCCTTCTGGAATCGGTGAAAGGGCCGGACGATTTCGTAAAAGACCTCGAACCGGCGGAAGACGAGAAAAAGTTCGACCCCGACGCCGACTTCCGCCTCGACCACCCGGCCATCGGCCCCCACGCCGCCTTCGTGACCGTGATCGAGGGCTGCGACAACCGCTGCGCGTACTGCGTGGTGCCGGACCTGCGCGGGCCGGAGGTCAGCCGGAGCCCGGAGGCCGTCCTGGCCGAGGTCGGGCACCTGGCGGCGCAGGGCTTCTCCGAGGTGACCCTCCTCGGGCAGAACGTGAACTCGTACCACTCGAAAAGCTACCGGTTCCCCAAACTGCTGCAAGATGTTGCGAGGATTGACGGAATAGAGCGCGTCCGCTTCACCACCAGCCACCCCAAGGACTTGAGCCCGGAGCTCTTGGAAGTGATGGCGGATGAACCGACGGTCTGCGAGCAGCTCCACCTGCCGCTGCAGTCGGGTTCGGACAAGATTTTACGCGCCATGGGGCGGGGCTATACGGCTGACCGTTACCGGGCGCTCGTCCGACAGGCGCGGGAGCTCATCCCCGACCTGACGCTGACCACGGACGTCATCGTGGGCTTCCCCGGCGAGACGGGGGAGGATTTCGAGAAAACGGAAAACCTCGTCCGGGAGACGGGCTTCGACTCGGCCTTCATGTTCAAATACTCCCCGCGGCCGGGCACGCCGGCCTACTCGCTGACCGATGATGTTCCGGCGGAGGCCAAGCAGGAGCGGCTCGAGTGCGTCATCGGGCTGGTGACGGAGTCGGCCTTCGCGCGGAACCGGGCGCTGGTCGGCCGGACGCTGGAGGTCGTCGTCGAGGGGCGCGACAGGCGGGGCGAGCCCTTCGGACGCACGCGGGGGGGCAAGTCGGTGAAGCTGCCCGGGGAGTCCCTCGAACCGGGGCGCCGCTGCACGGTCGAAATAACCGGCGCCGGGCCGTGGTCGCTCACCGGCCGCCGGGCGGAGGTCTTGGCGTGAAACGCTTCGCTTTTTCAGTTCTTCTCCTCATCGTTGCGCAGGCCCCGGCCTTCGAGGTCGAGCCGGAGCTTTACGGTGCCTACCGCTTCGTCTTTTCAAACGTGGAGTACGACACGCCGCCCACGCCGCGGCCCGACGAGCGCTCTTATCTTTTGCAGCGCCTCGAAGCGGGCGTGCGCTGGAGATTCGCCCACTGGGCCACCCTGGAGGCCGGGCTGGAACTGGAGCACGACGTTTCCGACGCCCTCGAGTTCGACGAGGGGAACTGGGACAATTTCCGATTGAACCCGCGGCTGCGCCTGGAGGTGGATTTCGGCGGCTGGGGCGTAGTGCGGCTGGGGCACCTCGACATCGACCTCGGCCCCGAAACGCTCCACACTAAAGCCTACGACCACCCGGCGGCGGGCCTCGGCTGGTGGGGGGAGGAGCCGGGCCTGTCCTGGTCCATTTTCGGCGTCCGGACGGGCCGCGTCACCGAGACGACGCCGGAGGTGTTCCTGGCCGGCGGTTCCATCGCGCCGCGCATCGAGTTGGGGCCGCTCGGCGTGGTCCCGCGCCTGGTGTTCGCCTACCGCCACGCGGGGGGGTACGACACGGCGGATTACCAAGGTTACGAGCCGCCCGACGGCGTGCGCAAGGCGGAGCTGTGGAATTTCGGCGGCGGCCTGGAGCTATGCCTCCCCGGGCGGGCGCTGTACCTGGGCGGCGGGTATTTCGCCAGCCTGGTTCCGGCCTGCGACCGGGGCGGGTTGACGGATGCCTACCTCGGCGGTTCCTTCTGGTGGCTGGACCTGCGGGCGGCTTTGTACCTGGGCGACGGCTACCGCGGCGTGCGGCCGATGTCCGCCCTGGAGCCCGCCCCGGTGGTGGGCGAGGAGGATACAGGCGAGCTCAAGTTCCTGGACTTCAGCCTGAGACTCGACGTTCCGCTGCCCTGGGGGTTTTCCGGGCTGGTCGAGGTGCGGCAGGGCTTCTTCTTCGACCCGGAGTGGAATTTTTCCGACAACCGGAACCGGGTGACGCTGATGCTGGATTTCGCGTTTTAAATATACACTGACCCTTCTTCTCGTGCTCGTAGGGGCCGACCTTCAGGTCGGCCCGCGTCACCGCATTGGCCAGCAGAGGGGCCGCCCTACATCGTCGCAATCCGCGAGACGCGGTCCGGGGGATAATAAAGCGGGGAACCCGCGGGGGTTCCCCTTGTTGCGCCTCACCTGGGAGGGAGGGGGCTCGGCGCTAGTCGTCGGACCTGCCGGGGCCCATGCCCGGTCCACCGCCGGGATGCCATTCCATACCGGGTCCGGGGCCCATGCCGGGGCCGTGGCCGAATCCCGGTCCGTCAAGGCCGCAGGCCTGCATCTCGTCGAAGAAGACCCGCTGCTCCTCGGTCAGGACGTCCCGCACGGCGGCGCGCATCTCCAGCCGCGCGATGAGCATGTCGGTTTCCAGGGCGTCCAGCTTCTCCTTGGCCCGGCGCACGGCGGCGAGGTCCGGGTCGGGGTCGCGCATCAGCTCGTGGAAGGCCTCTTTGGCCTCGTAGAGCTTGTCGCGCAGGGTCTGCATCGCGTCGTGGTGCTCGTCGCGGATGGCGGAAATCGCCTCGAGCTGCTCCGCCGTGATGTCGGGGATGAAGGCCAGGCACATGGAGCCTTCCCCGCGGGGCCCCCCGTCACCGCGTCCCCCGCCGTCGCGGGGCGGACCGTACGATAACGCGGGCAGGGCGGCGACCAGGAGGATGCCGGTGACCAGGGCTATTAACAGGGTCGTTTTTCTGCGTACCATGTCTCTCCTTTGCAGCGTTCCCGCCGGTGCGGGTGCGTTGAATCTCACTTAGAATCGGCGTCGGTCGGGTCCTTGCCGGACCCCAGCGGGCCGGTGCAGTAGGGGCAGTAGTTCCAGCCCGTCTCCACGGGGCGCCCGCAGTGGGGGCAGCGTTCGAGCCTCGCCGTACCGTCTTTGCGGCGGATGACCCAGAACAGTGTCAGCGCCAGGCCCAGACTCCCGAAGAACAAGAGGACGAGTGGTAACGGGAAGAGCGGCTGAGGTGGTTCGATCATCATCCCGCCCAGCCGGTCCCGAAACTCGGGCGTGGGGCACTCACCGAGCTCGCGGAGGGCCTCCCGGCGCTGGCCGGGGCGTAGGCCGCCGAGGAAGTCCAGGGCCCTTTCCCGCTCCTCGGGATCCATCCGGTCGAGATTTTCCATGACCGGCGGCGGCAGTTCCTCGGGGGCAAGGCGGCACTCCTGCTCCCCGTGGCGCCAGGGGCTCGACGGCGCTTCGATGTGGTGCCAGAAGACTCCGATGAGCGCCACACCGGCGACAATCACCATGAAGGACAGAATCCCGAGGACCGCGATGACCGGTCTTTTCACCTCGTCTCACCCCCCAACGGCGTCCCGCAGTGGGGACAGCTCTTCCACAGGGAGCGCACCGGCTTGCCGCACGCCGGGCAGGTGTTTTGGAGCCGCGATCCGCAGTGGGGGCAGGCCAGGTAGTCCCGGGAAATCTCGCCGCCGCAGGCCGGACATAGGAGACGGACCCGGTCCCCGTCCCGCCGGTGGAGGTATCCGGCGAGGAGGCCGAGGACGGGGAGGGCGAAGATCAGCGTGATGATGAACATGTTCCTCCTTCGCCGATGGTTAAAAGCAAGGGCCGTGCCAGGGGTCCGACGGGTGAAGGTGCGCAAGTGTATCTTACTGATAATACAGTCATTGGATGATTCGGGCGGTTCACCGGCGACAGACCGGGAACCCCGCCGGCGCAGGTTTTCCGGTCAACGAAAGGCCCCCGGACAGGCGGGCGGGGGCTCGATATTCAACCATGTCTTTAATTATCATCCAGTTACGAGGCGCATGAAACCATGCGTCACGCCAGGCCGTACTTCTTCAGCTTGTACTGCATGGCGCCGCGGCCGATGCCCAGCATCTTCGCCGCCCGCTGCGCCACGCCCCCGGCCTCGGCCAGGGCGCGCTCGAGCATCTCCCGCTCCAGCCTCTCCAACGCCTCGTCCAGGCCCAGGCCCCCGGGCGGAGGAGACGGCCAGTCCGCAGCTTCGGCTCCCGCAATCTCCGCCGGCAGCTCCCGGAGGGCGATTTCCTCCCCCCGGCCGAGAATCACCACCCGCTCGCACAGGTTGGCGAGCTCGCGCACGTTCCCCGGCCAGGCGTACCCTGCCAGACGGCGCTCCACCTCCGGGGAGAACCTCCGCGGCGGCAGCCCGTGGGCCGCCGACGCCCGCCGCAGGAAATGCCCCGCCAGCAGGGCCACGTCCCCGCCCCGCTCCCGCAACGGCGGCAGCTCCAGCGTCACCACCGCCAGCCGGTAGTAGAGGTCGTCGCGGAACCGCCCGCTCCCGACGGCCGCCTTCAGGTCGGAGTTGGTGGCCGCCGCGAGGCGCAGGTCGAGCCGCCGCGATTTCGTCTCCCCCAGGCGGACCGTCTCCCCCTCCTGGAGGACGCGCAGGAGCTTGACCTGGGTCGCCGGGGGGAGCTCGCCGATTTCGTCCAGGAAGAGGGTGCCTCCGTCGGCGTGCTCGAAGAACCCGGGCTTGTCCTTCACCGCGCCGGAGAAGGCCCCGCGGGCGTGGCCGAAGAGCTCGCTCTCCAGGAGCTCGGCGGGCAGGGCCGCCGCGTGCACCGCGACGAAGGGACCCTTCCGGCCGCTCAACCGGTGCAGCGCCCGGGCCGCCACCTCCTTGCCGGTGCCGCTCTCGCCGGTGAAGAGCACCGTGGCGCTCGTGGGGGCCACCCGGCGGACCGTCTCCATGACCGCCCGCCAGGCCGGGGAATCGCCGAGCGGCTCCGCGTCGCCCAGCCTCTCCCGCAGGGAGGCCACCTCGTCCCGCAGCCGCTTCTTCTCGACGAGCCGTTCCAGAATCAGCGCCAGGGCCTCGAGCTCGAAGGGCTTTTCGAAGAAATCCTCCGCCCCGGCCTTCAGCGCCCGCACCGCCGTGTCCACGTCGCCGTAGGCGGTGAGAATCACCACCGGCGTCTCGGGGTGACCTTCGTGGAGCTCGCCCAAAAAATCGAGGCCGTCGCCGTCGGGCAGGCGGAGGTCCAGGAGGATGGCGTCGGGTGCCTCGCCCAGGAGCCTCCGACGCGCCTCGCCCAGCGTGCCCGCCTGCAGGGTGTGGTGCCCCTTATCCTCCAGGCCGCGGCAGACCGCGCGCCGCAGGTTGGCCTCGTCCTCCACCACCAGAATCGTCGCCATGCGCCCTCCGCGGGCGGT
>CAZNZF010000059.1:0-12224 GCA_964577465.1 uncultured bacterium
CGCCGCGTATTGCGATGACGTAGGGGCCGACCTTCTGGTCGGCCCACCTCTCACCCTAACCCGTAGGCGCGCTTCCCCCCAGAGGGGGGAGGGGACATGCTTAATACTTGTAACCCCGGGCCTCCTCCTCGGTGAACTCCACCCCCAACCCCAGGGCGACCCGGTTGGAGAAATTGAAGTAGCTGGCCGTCAGGTTGAGGTTGAGAATCTCCTTGTCGGATAAACCCTGCCCGCGCAGGAGGTCGATGTCCTGTTCGGTAACCTCGGCGGGGGCGAGGGTCAGCTTGATGACGTAGGCGAGCATGGCCTGGACCCGCTCCGGCAGCTCCACGTTATCTATATTCTCGGCGAAGAGCTCGACCAGCTCGCGGTCCTTCCAGTAGTGGAAGAGCGCCTCGGAGTGGTGGCGGACGCAGTACTCGCAGCCGTTTATCCGCGAGACGACGACCCCGATCATCTCCCGCTCCACCCGGCTCAGGCCCTTTTTGGAGAACATTACCGAGAGGTAGAACTCCATGTGGGTTTCGATGGAGCGCGGGTCGAGGCTCTGCACCTTCATGATGTTGGAAAGCTTGCCCCTCCGACGCTCGATGTAGGAGTAGATTTCCTTGAGCATCGGGTCTGCCTCGGTTTTGTCTAGCACCTTGATCCAGGCCATGTCGCTCCTTCTACTCGCGGGTGCGGGTGAGCTCGCAGAAAAGGCTGGACGAATCCACCACGGTGAACCGCACGCCGGCCCCGAGCCCGCGGGTCAGCCCGCGGAACTCCTCCTCCCCCACCGTCTGGGCCCGGAAGCCGTCCCGGCAGACGATGACGCCGTCGCCGGTGCGCCCCTCGTCGATTTTCCCCAACAGGCCGGCCTCGGACTGTCGCCGGAACCACTCCAGGCGGTGGTCCCAGAATTGTGCGGCGTAGCTGGAAAAGAGGGCGGTTCCGCCGGGTCGCGTGACGCGGAGGGCCTCCGTTATCAGGCTGCGCCGGTCCGCCCCAAAGGCCGAGACGCCGTTCTGGGCGCAGACCACCACGTCGAATGTTTTCGGGCAAAAGCCGAGCGCGGCGGCGTCCATGCAGGCCAGGCCGATGTTCGGCCCGCCCGCCAGGCGGAGGCTTGCCGGTGAGGTGTCGATTCCCACCGCGCGGCGCGCCCGCCCCGCTATTCGGCGCAGAATCCTCCCGTAGCCGCAGCCCAGCTCGAGCACGATATCGCCCGGCCGGATGCGGTCCAGGACGTGGGCGATTTCGGCCTCCAGGTAGCGCCTCACCCGGGGCGGGGCCAGCTCGTAGCACCGCCGGAGCCTCTCCGCCGACAGCTTCTGGGTGTAGTATCGCCCGCCCATGCCGCCTCAGCGCACCACGGCGAAGCGGTGGTTCACCGCGGCGGTCGCCGTTTCCAGGCGTAGGACGTACACCCCCGGCGCGAGTCGCGCTGTGTCGGCCGTCACGTGGTGGCTCCCCCAGGCCAGCTCTCCGGCGAAGACGACGCTCACCCGGCGCCCGGCCAGGTCGTAAACCGTCAGAGTGACGGGCCGTCCGGCGTCGGGCCCGGCGATGACCACCTCGAAGTCTATGCGGTCGTCGGCCGGCGAAGGCCAGGGGAGGTCCAGCGAGCTTGCGCCCTTCTGGGGGAGGATGCCCTCGACCTCGCCCACGTACACCTCGACGGGGTCGAAGCGCACCCGGCCGCCGTCCGTCGTCTCGGCCTCCACCAGGTAGCGCACCCGCCCCGACGGCGGCTCGCGGTCCAGATACATCCCCTCCGGGCCGTCGATGCGCTCCGGGTTGAGCGGCTCCCAGTGGCCGGGCTCCTCGCCGGGGAGTCGTCCCCGGGCCTGCGCCGAGCGGAAGGCGGCGTCGTGCATCCCCAGGAAGCCGCCGGCGGCCGAGGCGGGCGAGAATCCCTGGCGGTAGAGGTACACCCCCGCCGCACCGTTGCCCATGCGCCAGGACAGGAGCACGCCGTCATCGTCTCGCAGCGCCTGGAAGGCGTACAGCTCCAGCTCGCCGTCGTTGCGCAGCAGGACGTTGGGCTCCGTGTTCGACCAGTCGGTCTGCGCCAGATCCAGGTCGGTGGAGTAGGTGTACGAAATCTCGACCTCGGCGCCCACGGGCGGCGCCGTCCCCAGCGACACCCAGCCCTCCTGCCGGCCGCAGCACCACGCGTCGGGCGGCAGGGGGACGCCGTCCAGGAGCACCTCGTCCACGCCCCGCACCGGCATCACCGGCAACCGGAAGCACCCGGCCGAGCCGTCGCCCGTGAACCGCTCCCGGCCCTCGGCGGGACCGTCGTCGTCGTAATCCTCGAAGAGAAGCGCCTCGGTGACCGGGTCGTAGCCGAAATCGGAGAGCCAGTCGGGCTCGGAATTGAAGCGGCCGTCGCGGTTCTCGTAGATGCGGATGGGGTTCCACCAACCCCCGAAAGCCAGGTCCAGGTCGCCGTCGGCGTCCAGGTCCGCCAGCGCGGCGTAGGAGCTCATCTCGACGTCGGATGAGGCCCAGTCCGGCTCGGCGTCGAACATCCCGCCGTCGGAGAGGTGGATGAGGTTCACCTGCCCCTCGCCCGCCTGGTTGTTATTCGCCAGGACAAGGTCGAGCCAGCCGTCTCCGTTCAGGTCACCGGCGGCGATTTTCAGGGTGTCCCACTCCGGGGAGTCCTCCCACCCCGGCGTCTCGGCCAGCCCGTCGCCCGTGCCGAAAAAGATTACGTTGGAGCCGTGCTCGGCGGAGGCGGCCAGGTCCAGGCGACCGTCGTTGTCGAAATCGCCGAAGAGGACGTCCATCCAGTAGGCGCTGGGCTCCGATTCCCAAGCCGGGACGGGATTGAGGACGCCGCCCTCGTTCTCGTACACGCGCAGCGGCTCGATGCGCTTGGGGTAATCGATACCGCCGGTCACGGCCAGGTCGGCGTCGCCGTCCGAGTCGTAGTCGCCCCAGGCGAGGCCGAAGTCGTTGTGGGCCGGTCCGCCCTCCCAGGAGGGCGCGGTCTCGAAGGTCGTCCCGAGGTTGGCGTACAGGGCGTCGTGCCCGTAGGTCCAGTCGGGGTAATTCCCACCCAGCAGCGTCACCGCCAGGTCCGGGTCGCCGTCGGAGTCGAAATCGCAGCACTCGAGGTGGCCGTGGAACTCGTGCGGTTCGCCGAACCAGGCGGGCTCAGGGTCCAGTCCCCCCGACCCGTTGAAATATACCGCGCAGTACTCCCGCCGCATGTCGTTGCCGTTGGAGACGACCAGGTCCACCCGGCCGTCGCCGTCCACGTCGGCCCAGTCGCAGCCGGTGGAGCGGGGGTATTCGCCCTCGAACAGGTCCCCGGACTCCCAGACGGGGGTGGTGGTGAGGGTGATCCCGGCCGAGGCGAGGCTCGGGAGGAGGAGGAGTACGGTCGTGATTCGGTGCATCGTCCGTCGGGTGTTCTACGTTCGTCTGATTATACACCAGCGGGTGCGGGACGGTCTTCCAGCTCGATGACCCGTCCGGCACCGCCCGGGGTCCAGGCGCCGGGGTACAGGCGCTTTATCTCCCCCCCGTGCGCGGTACAGTGGGTGGCGCAGATGAGCTTCAGTCCCGCGAGGGCGTCGAATTCGTCGAACCGGTGGAGCCCGCCGATGAGTGCCGACGGGCTACCGAATTCCCCCGCCCGGTGCAGGATGTTTCCCACCCCGGAGTGGGAGCAGCCGACGACGACGGCCAGACCGCCCTCGATCTCAATTAAAAGCGACTGCTCAACATCCCGGAGCTCGCCCGTGGAGCGGAGTCCCGGGCCCAGCTCCACGGGTAGCCTGACCCGGATGACCTCCCGGTCCGTAGGGACCTCGCGCCAGGATTCCGGCGCGTACACCGGGGCCGTCGCGTTGTACTCCAGGAAGGCCTCCAGGCCGCCGGTGTGGTCCCAGTGGGCGTGGGAGATGAAGACGGCGTCCACGGCGGCGGGGTCGAGGCCCAGGCGGTCCATGTTTCCTAAAAGGATGTCGCCCCGGGCCCCGGTGTCGAAGAGGATGCGCCGGCCGTGCGCCTCCACGAGGCAGGCGAAACCCCAGTCGGCCCGCAGGTCGCCCCGGGTGGTCTCGTTGTCGTAGATGATGGTCAACCGCATGGGTCAGTCCTCCAGCACGGCGTCGGCCTCGACCTCCACCAGCCACTCCGGTTCGAGGAGCCCCTTGACCTCGACGAAGGTGCAGGCGGGCCCGACCCCGCGGAAATACTCGCCGTGGGCCCGGGCGGCCTCGCGCCAGCGGGCGGCGTCGGTGAGGTACACCCGGGTGCGGATTACGTTCTGCCGCTCCGCGCCCAGGTCCCTGAGGGCATTATCGATAATCTCCAGGCAGCGCAGGGTCTGGCGGTAGAGGTCGCCGGGGTGGGCGGGGGAGCCGTCGGGGGCGATGGGGGCGGTGCCGGCCACGGCGATGAGCCGCCCGATGCGCCGCGCCCGACTGAAGCCCGTCGGGCCCTCGTAGGGCGAGCCGGAGCTGACGTTGGTTCCCACCATTACCGCCCCCGTCGTTCACGGGCCGAGGTCGAAAAAGGAACGCCCGCCACCGGGTTCGGTCGGGATCGATTTCGACGATACCCGGAGGGCACGCGAGCGCGTGAAATGGCGCCCGGACGCGTTCCATGTCCCGTCCCTCCGCGTCCCTTGGCGCGATCCCGTTCAAGGTCGCGGGTCCTAGAACTTCTTCTTGAGCTCCGTGGCTTCCTTGTGCCGGTCCACGACGAGCTCGCCCATCACGCCTATGTTCTCCTTGGAGAGCTCGTAGATGGTCACGATGATGTTGTCGATGTTATAAACGGCGCGGGCCGCGTCGTAGAGCGCCTTGACCAGGAGACGCTTCTTGGCGATTTCCAGCGCGGGCCCTTCCACGGTGATGTTCGGCATGTCTCACCCTTTTCCGTTCGGCTCCCGGCCGTAGACCTGGGGAGGGGTCAAGAGGTCGGGGAACCTCTCCCGCAGGGCCTGGCGGACCAGGTAGCAGTAGTGACACTCGTCCACGAACCTATCCCCGATGTCGACACCGTACTCTTTGGCGAGGGCGTCGGGTCCGCCCCGGACCAGCGGGCCGCAGACGGGATGCTCCGCCGCATCGTACGATGATACCAACACGGAGAGCGGCGTTTGTAAGAAATTACCCAGCGAGAGGCCCTGGCAGAGATGCACGTGACCGAAGGGGTCGAGGTGGACCCGCGCGGGGTGCTCCAGGTCCTCGTGGGGGCAGGAGGTCAGCTCCCCGGCGGGGCGGGTGGGCAGGCCGTCGGTGAGCTTCTCCACCGCGCGACCGCGGAGCATGCTCCCGCCACCGACCACGGGCTCGCCCCTCTCACCGGTCCGCTCCATGACGGGACGCTCGATGCAGATGGCGCAGGCGGGTAGACCTAGCGACCGGGCGGCGGCGAGGGCCACACTGCCCGGCGTAACTTCCCCGTCGTGGTGGAACGCGTCGTCGCTCAGGGAGAGGTCCTCCAGCCCCAGCTCGACGAAGGGCGCCAGCCACAGCTTGGCGTCCTCCACGCCGGCGGCCCAGTAGGCGTTGGTGACCACCCCGGTCCGAAAGCCCCGCTCCCGCGCCAGCCGCACCCCCTCCACCAGCAGCGGGTAGTATAGCGTCGGCTCGCCGCCCTCGAAGTACACCCACTCCAGCGAGGGGATTTTCCGCGCGTCGTCGAGGGTCTCCCGCAGCCGCGCCAGGGTGAAGGTCCCCTCGGCCCGGGGCGAACAGAAGAGGAAGCAGTGGTCGCACTCCCAGGTGCAGGTGTAGGTCAACAGGAAGTGGATGCCGGTCAGCATGGCCGTCCTACGCCGGGGGGTGGGGAATCAGGCACAGGAAGCGCAGCGTCCCCCGACCGGTGTTCACGAAGTTGTGCTCCCCGCCGCCGGGGACGAAGACCACGCTCCCCGGCCCGAGGGGGGTTTCGGTGCCCTTCCCCGCGACCACGCCGGTCCCTTCCAGAATGTACACCTCGTGCTCCCAGGGGTGGGAGTGGTACGGGGTGTGGCCGCCGGGGTCCACCTCGATTTCGCGCATGGCGAAGGTCGGGGCCCCGTCACCTTTGGCGATGAGCCAGCGGATGCGCACCCCCACCGCGCCCGGCTCGGTCATAGCGTCTTGGTGCACGTCTTCCCTCCGGCGAACCAGCATCGGACCTCCTAAAAAATTTCCAGGTCCCGGCCGGAGACGACCTCGCCGTCGTAGCCGGCGCGGATTTCACCCAGAAGCCCCTCCTCCGTCGCCCCCCACAGGAGTTGGTGGTAGAGGACCAGGAGTCGGGGGCGCGTCTTAAGTGCGATTTTACCCAACTCGATCGCCGAGGTGTGCATCCGCCTGTGGTAGCGCCGCCACTCCGGCGGCCGTTTCTCCAGCCCCGCCGCCGAGTATACCTCGTGGACGAGCAGGTCGCACCCCCGGGCCTGTTCCACGAGCGCGTCGCAGGGCGCCGTGTCCCCGGAAATAACGACGGTCCGGCCCCCGGCGGTGAATCTGTAGCCGAAGGCGGGCCGGGAGCCGTGGTCCACGGCGAAGGCCTCGATTTCGATTCCGCCGTCGCGGAGCACGACGCCCGGCTCGATTTCGCGGGCCTCCACGCGGTGCCCGGTGCGGTTCGCCGGCTCCGGGCCGTCCAGGCGTTCCCGGACATCCCCGGCGTAGGCGGCGAGGAGGTGGTCGGTCATGGCCGCCAGGCCGCGCGGCCCGTAAACCCGCAGCGGTTCCTCACGTCCCAGGGTCCAGGGGGTGAGGACGAGGTCGGGGTAGCCGGCGGTGTGGTCGGAGTGGAGGTGGGTGAGGAGGGCGGTGTCGAGCCCGGTCGCATCGAGCCCGGCGGCGACGGCCCGCCGCACCACCCCGGGGCCGAAGTCCACCAGGTATATTTTATCCCCCGCCGTCACCGCTACGGCCGGTCCCGAGCGGTCGGGCTCGGCGTTGGGCGTCCCCGTGCCCAGAAGTGTTACCCGCAGGTCCGAGCGCATCATTTCACCGCCAGCACGACCGCCGCAGGCAGGCCCCAGACGTCGGCGGTCAGGCTTTTTTCAATTTTGAATCCCGCCTCGACGATGAACCGCCGCACGGGGATGGGCCGGCAGTCCACCGTGTGGGGGAATTTCCGGTGCGCCCAGCCGTAGAGCCCGGTGAGCGAGCCTTTCTGACCGTCGTCCATGGCCGCGACGCAGAGCCTCCCGCCCTCCCGCAGCGCCTCCCGGCACCGCGACAGCAGTTTTGGGATGTCCGGCGCGTCGAAGAGCTCCAGGGTGAAGGCGAGGAAGATGGCGTCGAAATAGCCGCGCTCCAGGCGGATTTCCAGGGCGTCGCCCGGCCGGAGCTCCACGCGCATCCCCCGCCCCGACTGCGCCAACCTCCGGCGGGCCCGTTCCAGCATGGCCGGCGAGAGGTCCACCCCGACCACCCTCCCGGTCGGACCCGCGTCGCGGGCGAGGCAGACCAGGGCGCGTCCCGTGGCGCATCCGATTTCCAGAACCCGTTCACCGGCTCTAACGTCGAGGAGCCGGAGACCGGCCTCCCGCAGCCGGGCCTCGCCGGCGCCGGCCAACAGGTCGTACACTGGGGCCAGACGGTCGTAGGCCCGCCGGGCCTCGTCGCACGACCGCCCCTTCGTAACCGTTCCGCTCATGGGTCGGAGCCCCCCGTGAAAAAACCCCGGGCCGGGGTTTTTTTAAAATAGGGAAAAGCGCACCCGCTAGAGCTCCTTCACGAGCCGCTCGAGGAGCTCCAGTCCCGCGGCCTCGGCCTTCCTCGCCGCCTGGAGCGCGTCCACGGCGGTGCGGCGGCGCTTCTCATCCTCCATGTACTCCGGCTTCATGGTGAAGAAGGGGAAGGTGTCCGCCACCCGCTTCAGGTTTTCCGCCACGGCCTTGTAGTGGCCGGCGGCCTTGTAGAAGTGGGCCACCACCTGGCCGCCGAACTTCTCCGCCGCCTCCCGGAGGAAGGAGTGGGCGAAGCTCCGGCACTCGCCCCACACCTCGGCGTTGTAGGCCGTGCCCCACCCGTCCGCCGTCGCGTTGCCCAGGGCGCGAATCCAGTTGTCGTAACCCTCCAGGCCGGCCCGGTATCCGGGGTAGATCCATTTCTTCGGATTGTGCGCGTGCTCCACGGCGAAGCCGAGCGCCTCCTTCACCGCGGTCTTCACCTCGGCCGGGTCGCACCTCTTCACCGTGTACATCTCCAGGCAGCCGATCTGGGTGTCGCCCACCTCGCGCCAGGGCTTGGGCCCCTTGCCCTCGTCGCACTGGGGGCCCGAGAAGAAGTAACCCCGGTCGTCGTAGCCGTAGATGACGTAGAACTCGGGGATGAAGAGTTCCCAGCCGTAGCAGGGGACGCCGGAGTCGAGCGCCGCCTTGACGGTGTTCCAGGCGAGCTCCTGCTTCTTCTCGAAGTCGCGGTCCGCCTTGACCGCCGTGATGACCTCCTCGGCGTACCCCGCGTTCTTCCCCAGCCTGGGGAGCATCTCCGTGTTCCAGGCGGTGGGCCCGCTGGCGCAGACCCGCTCGTGCACGTTGATGATGAAGGCGTGACCGGTGAGGCCGAAGAGTCGGGCGTCGGACATATCGACGCCCAGATGCTCCAGGCAGCCCTTGACGCAGCCGAGATGGGAGGTCCACATGCACTTCCAGCGGAGGTTTTCTATCGTTTTTCCCACTTCGTCCCCTTCGCGCTCGGCTTTTAACCGCGGTTCGTCTATTTAAGACGACTTTAATATCCGGGGCGGCCCGCCGTCAACGCGTAACATTCATATTCTGTTGGATTATTTGGTACTTAGGCCTTTACGCGCCGGTTTCGCGGCCGATTCCGGCTTCGGCGCGCCGACGGGCCGAGAGCGCCCGGGTCTCGAAAACGACCCCGCTTCTACGCCGGGGGGAGTCGTTTGAGGAGCTCCGCCAGCGCCGCGAGCCCGGCGGATTCGGCCTCGCGCGCCCTGGACAGGGCCTCGATGGCAGTCCTGCGCCGGTCCTCGTACTCGATGTACGCCGGCTTGACCGCGAAGAAGGGGAAGGTGTCGGCGACGACGCGCAGGTTCTCGGCCACCTTCTCGTAGCGGTGCGCCGCCTCGTCGAACAGGGGGCCGGTGTCGCCGCCGATGCGTCCCTTCGCCTCCTGGAGGAACTTCACGCCGTTGGAGCGGCAGGTGTACCAGACCATGGAGTTGTACGCCATGCCGAAGCCCTCGGCGACGTTGTCCGTCACTGCTTTAATCCATGTGTCGTAGCCGGCCAACCCCGACCGGTACCCCGGGTATATCCACCCCGCCGGATTCCGCACGTGCTCCAGGACGAAGGCCAGGGCTCCGCGCACCGTGGTCAAGTCCTCGGCGGGATTACCCTTTTTCAGGGCGTAGACCTCGATGCAGCCGATGGAGGTCGCGCCCAGGCTGGCCCAGGGCTTGGGTCCGCGACCGGTCTCCCGGCGCGGTCCCGAGTAGTGGTACCCCGCCTCGTCGTAGCCGTGGATGACGTAAAACTCCGGTATCTCGAGCTCCCAGCCGTAGCATGGCCGGGACTCGTCCAGGGCCCGCTTGACCATCTCCCAGGCCGATTTCTGCTTTTGTGCGAAATCGGGGTCCACCTTGAGCGCGAAGACGCCATCGGCGGTGTAGCCGAGGTTTTTCCCGAGCTCCCGGAGGGGGTAGGTGTTCCAGGCGGTCGGACCGCTGGGACAGACGGTCTCATGGATGTTGAGGATGAAGGCGTGGCCGGTGGCGCCGAAGAGCCACGGCTCGGACACGTCCAGGCCCAGGTAGTCCAGGCAGCCCTTGAGCGCGCCGAGGTGCGACACCCACATCCGTTGCCAGCGCAGGTTATCCAGGAACTTGGCCATAGGTGGATTCTCCGTCGTTTCCGCGTTCTTATACGGCCATTCGCACGATTGCAAGGATAACCCCACTCACGCAGTTTAGCAAGACGGGAATTCGCCTTTACAGGGCGGTCGGGGTGCAATACAATCATGGACGGGAAGAGATTGGACCGGCGGGGAATGCTGAAGAGTGGGATATCGTTCCTGCTCTTACCCGTGCCGGTGTTCTCCATTGGTTGCAGCATGACCAACTCGGCCACGGTCCGGACCGCGGGCGCGGGGAATGTGGGCCTGACCGTGCCCGCCACTCTGCGTAACCGCTGACCCCGGGGTGTACGTGGAATTATCGGAGAGCTTCCGGCTCATCGCCGACTACACGGCCTTCGTTTCGGCTGATACGATTCCCCGCTGGCCAGCTCGTTCGGCTTGGGCGCGCAGCTCAGCATTGAATTGCGTTTCCGCTTCAGTAGAACCTCCGACCACTTAAAGGAAGTGAAGCAGCATGACAACTCGTAAATGGCTTTTCCCGGTAGTGGCACTAACGTTGCTTGCCGCTGGCTGCTACATGACCAACCTGACCACGGCCCGGACCGTGGGCGCGGGGAAGGTGGGCCTGACGGGGGGCGCCGGGGTCATCCCCTTCTCCGTCGATTCAGATGACGACGACCTCCTGGACTTCGACACCGATGTGGTGTTCATCAACCCCCAGGTGCGGCTGGACATCGGCCTGTCCGACGCGGTGGACCTGGGCTTTCAGACCGGCATCATGCTCGTGTCCGGCGCCGACGGATTCGGCTGGCTGGGGGGGCTGGCCGACGTGAAATGGGCCGTGGTGAACGACCCCGATTCGGTGACTCTGTCGTGGGGCGGCGGGGTGGGCTGGACCATCCTGGGCGGCGTGGCCGAGGCGCACCTGTTCCTCGATTCCAACGTCCCCTGCCTGCCGTTCTACGCGGCCGTCAAGCCCAAGGTGTACGTCGGCACGGGGGCGGGCTTCCTCTACGATTTGAGCGCGGGGATTCACATTGAATTTTCGGACGGCTTCCGGCTCATCGCGGACTGGACCACCTCCGCCTTCACCATGCACGCCTTCGGCCTGGGCGTTCAGTTCATCTTCTAGCCGCGGTCCGGCGGGCGTTGCATTTATCGCCGCCGCCCGCTATAATCCCCCTCCGACAGGTTTTTTTTACCCCCACAAGCGAGGCGTGCCATGCGCAAATTTTTACTTTTCTCCCTCTGCGCCACCGTCCTTTTCGGTCTCACCGCCTGCACCGAAGGGGCCGAGGCGGGGAACAAGGTCGACGTGGGTCAGATTCTCCAGGCGGCCGACACGGCCCTGGCCGAAGGGCGCTACGACGAGGCCGAGCTGGACTACCGCCTCGTCCTCAGCCTGGGCGCCGTCGAGGAGCACCTGACCCGGGCCCGGGAGGGGCTCAACTCCGCCGTGGCCGAGCGCTGCTACCGCGTGGCCTATCAGAACTTCGAGGACGAGCAGTCCCTCTCGATGCTCATGGGTCCGCAGCAGGGGATGAGCCGGGAGCAGATGACCCGCTCGCAGCTCGGGCTGGACGTCATCACCTCGCCGCTGACCGCCGCAGCCCTGGCGGCCCTCAACGAGGGGCTGAAGGCCGACCCGCTCGACCCGGGGCTGAACTATCTCCTGGGGCTCACCTATGCCCAGAATGGCGCCATGGACAAGGCGGAGGCGCAGTTCACCTACTGCGATAAAATCGCCCCCGACCACTGGGCGGGACCCCGTGGCCTGGCCCAGATTTACTCGCAGACCGGCCGGATGACGGAGGCCATGGCCGAGGCCGAAATGGCCCTCTCCCGCGCCACCAACCCCGCGGACCAGATGGCCGCCTACGAGATGCTCATCCAGTTCAGCTTCAACCCGGCCAAGCCGGACGCGCACAAGACCTACCTGAAGGAAGCCAAGGAGAAATTCCCCGACTACGGCGACCCCCAGGCGCTGGAGGCGGTGCTCGTGCTCCTGGCCGGCGGCTCGAACCCGGACCTCGCCACGGGGATTCCCATCGCCGAACAGGCGCTGTCGAAGCCCTTCCTGAGCGAGGGCAACCGGCTGACGCTGGTGCAGAACATGGCGGTGCTCTACGCGCAGCTCGGGCGCTTCGACGACGCCCTGGGGCTCATCGAGGAGCACGTGCGCAACGGGGGGAGGCTCTCCATGGCCCTGTTGCAGGTCCTGTCCCAGTTGTCGATTATCCAGATGTCCCAGTAGAAGCCAGCGCCGTACGCTGAATGCAGGGCGGGGATTTGGGTCCCCGCTTTTTTACTCCTCACCCGAATTTGTGATGACGTAGGGCAGGGGCTCTGTACCCCGCCCTTTATATATGAAACCGGGCGGCATACGGAGCTGCCGCCCTACGAATAATCTTATCGGATGTAGGGCGGGGATTACCTTCGGTCGCAGAT
>CAZNZF010000060.1:0-12104 GCA_964577465.1 uncultured bacterium
GTGTCGCTCCACCATCAACTCCCCGGCGGTGAACAGCAGGGGCGGTCGGGCAGCGCTACGGCCGCGCATCGAACCCCCCGCCCTCGTCGGCCTGGAGGGCCGATTTCCGGTAAAGCGCGGACAGGCCGGAATCCTCCGGGGGCACGGGCGGATTCCAGGCGGCGCGCCGTCGTTCGAGCTCGGAGGGGTCCACCAGAAGCTCCAGCCGCCTCTCCTCCAGGTCCACCAGCACCGGGTCGCCCTCCCGCACCAGCGCCAGGGTACCGCCCGCCGCCGCCTCGGGGCAGACGTGGCCCACGCACGGCCCACGGGTGGCCCCGGAGAAGCGGCCGTCGGTAACCAGGGCCACCGAACCGTTCAGCGCGGGGTGCTCGCGGACGGCGGCGGAGAGGTAGAAGAGCTCCGGCATCCCCGCCCCCCGGGGTCCCTGGTGGGGCAGGACGACCACGTCGCCGGGCCTCACCGCCCCGGTCGCCACCGCGTCCAGCGCGGCGCCCTCGGAGTCGAAGACGCGGGCCGGGCCCTGGAAGCGCGTCCGCTCGATTCCGGCCGCCTTGACCACCGCCCCCCGCGGAGCCAGGCTGCCGAAGAGGACGCGGATACCGCCCGGGGGACCGAAGGGCGCATCCGTCGACGGGCTCACATAATCATCGGGCGACTCTCCCCGGGCGAACAAATCCGCGGTCCGGCGTTCCGTGTCGTCCAGGCGGCGCCACTCGTCCAACGCCTCCCCCCAGCTCCCCGCCACCGTCCGGGCCTCCAAGTCGAAGAGCCCCAGCCCGGCCAGAAGCCCGACCACCGCCGGGACGCCGCCGGCGAGGTGGAAGCGGTCCGTCGGGTGCTCCCCAGTAGGGCGCAGGTTGACCAGCCGGGGCGCCTCCGCCGCGACGCGGTCCACCGAGTGCAGGTCGAAGGGTGTTCCCAGCTCGCGGGCCAGGGCCGCCAGGTGCAGAACGGCGTTGGTCGAGCCGCCCAGCGCCGCCAGCAGGGCCACGGCGTTGTCGATTGAACGCGCGTCGAGGACGTCACGGGGCGTCACGCCCGCCCTGACTAAGCGCATCAGCGTCTCCGCCGACCGCCCGCAGGCCGAGAGCTGCGCGGGACCCAAAGGCGGCAGCAGCTCCGAGCCGGGGAACGCCAGACCGAGCCCCACGGCCAGGCACTGCATGGTTCCCGCCGTGCCCATGAACGCGCAGGCGCCGGGACCGGGGCAGAGCCCGCGGCTCTTTTGCTCAAGCTCATCCGGAGAAATTTCACCCCGCCGAAGGGCGGCCGCTAATTCCCCCGCGTCGGCCAGGGTCCCGCCGTCGGCGGAGCGGGGCATCACCCCGCCCAGCACCAGGACGGCCGGGAGATTTAAGCGGACCGCGGCGATGAGGTGGGCCGGGACGGACTTGTCGCACGAGGAAAGGAAGAGGATGCCGTCGGCGTGACCGCCCCGGGCGTGTAGCTCGGCGGCGAGGGCGTAGAGCTCGCGGCCCGCCAGGGAGAGGCTCATGGCGGGCGTCCCCTGGGCCACGCCGTCGCAGAGGTCGGTGCAGAACGCGCGGTAGGGCGCACCGCTGAAGCGGCGGACCTCGTCGGCGCAGAACTCGGAAAGTTTTAGCAGATGGGAGGAGCCGGGGTGGGTCTCCCCGGCACAGGATTCGACGAGAATCCAGGGACGGTCGGCCTCGTCGGGGCGCATCCCCGCGCCCAGGCGCAGGGGCACCGCCTCGGGCGCCGACTCACGTAAGCCGGGCAAGAAGGTCCTCCATCGCCCTTTGGAGTTTCCCCCAGGCCCCGTCGCGCAGCCACTCCCGCCGCACCAGCTCGGAGCCCAGCGCCACGGCGAAGGCCCCCGCCGCGAGGTACGGGGCCGCGTCGTCGGGAGAAACGCCGCCGGCGGGAATCAGCCGCATTCCGGGCAGGGGGGCGAGGAGCGCCCGCAGGTAGGCCGGTCCGCCCAACTCCCGCGCCGGGAAGATTTTCACCAGCTCCGCACCCGATCCCACGGCCGCGAACGCCTCGGTGGGGGTGGCCGCGCCGGGGATGTGCAGCGTGCCCAGTCCCCGCGCCCGTTCCAGCAGCGCGGGGTCCGAGTGGGGCGAAACGGTGAAGGCGGCCCCCCGCCGGACCGCCTCCTCCAACATCTCGACCGACGTTACGCTGGCCGCGCCGACCGGAACTTCCCCCGCCAGGGCGGCTAGGGTCTCGAGGGCGTCGGGGCAGGTCAGCGTCACCTCCAGCGCCGACGCCCCCCCGGCGATGAGCGCGCGGGCGGTCGGCAGGGCCGAGCCGGGCTCGGTCGTGCGGATTACCGGCACCACCCGGGCCGCGCCGATGGCCTCCACCGTCCGGGCCGTCACGTGGCCCTCGCCCTCTTGAGCGGGGCGAGCTGGTGCTCCCAGAGGAACCAGACGCGCCGCTCGAGCGCCTCCAGATCGTTGTCGTTGATGATGACGAAGTCGGCCCGCTGGACCTTGACCTCCTCGCGAAGCTGGCTGTTGAGACGCTGCCGGGCTTCGATTTCCGACAGACCCTCGCGCAGGAGCCGCCTGAGCGCCAGCCCCTGGGCGGCCCGGACCGCCACCACCGCGTCGAAAATCCGACCTATTCCCCACTCGAAGATGAGCGCCGCGTCGACGACGAAGGCCTCGGCGTCGCCGCGGTTCCGGGCATCCTCGACGGCGGCGCGGACACTCTCGATGAGGGGTGGGTGGATGAGGCCATTGTAGCGTACGAGGAGCTCCTTGTCCGCGAAGACCATCCTCCCCAGACAGCCCCGGTCAATATCGCCGCCGGAGTCCAGGACGTCCCGGCCGCAGAGCTCCACCACCGCGTCCCGAATCCACGGCTCGCGGAGGAGCTTGTGCCCGAGCCGGTCCGCCTCGAAGACATCCAGTCGGGCGATTTTACCCAGGAGCTCGAGCGCCGTGGTCTTGCCCGACGCCACTCCGCCTGTCCAACCCAGGGTCAACACTCTATGTCATCCAATGGAAGTGGGCCGACGGCGTTTTCAGTCACGCACCGGCCCGCGTTTTTTCCGAATCCGGGTATCAATAGGCCCGGGCGAAAATCGCCTCCCAGCGGGCCGCCTTGCCGCAGACCAGGCATGCACCGCGCGCATCCGGCTGGTCGAAGGGCAGGAGCCGGATGGTGGCCTTGGTTTTGTCCTTGACCTCGGTCTCACAGGCCGCGTCCCCGCACCACGGGGCGTAGTAGAGGCCGCGTTTCTCCTCCAGGCCGGCGGACAGCTCGGCCAGCGTCGCCGCCCGGAAGGTGAGCTCCTCGCGGTACGCCAGGGCCTGGCGATAAAGCTCCTCCTGGATTTGGTCCAGGGTTTCCTTCGTCACCCGGGGCAGGTCCGAGACCAGCACCGGCCGTTTCTCGCCCGTGTCCCGCCGGACCAGGGTCACCTGGTCCCCCTCCATGTCCCGGGGTCCAACCTCGAGACGAATCGGAACCCCGCGCAGCTCGTGCTCGGCGAATTTCCACCCCGGGCTCTTGTCCGTTTCGTCGGTCTCCACCCGGAAATCGGAGAGGATTTCGGTGACGTAGGAGCAGTAGTGGAGGGTCTCGTCCCGGGTCTTGTCGAAGAGGATGGGGACGACGACCACCTGGACCGGGGCGATGCGGGGCGGCAGGCGCAGGCCGCGCTCGTCGCCGTGTGTCATCACCACGGCGCCCACGGAGCGGGTGCTCACGCCCCAGCTCGTCTGCCACACGTGCTTCTGGGACTCGTCCTCGTCCAGGAAGGTGATGTCGAAAACCTCGGCGAAGTGCTGGCCCAGGTCGTGGGTCGTGCCGGCCTGCAGGGCGCGGCCGTCCTGCATCAGCGCCTCGACGCAGAAGGTGTCCCGCGCCCCGGCGAACTTCTCCGACTGCGACTTGAGCCCCTTCAAGACCGGCACCGCCAGGTCCTCGGTGTAGAACCGCTCGTAGACCTCCAGCATCTTCAGCGCCTCGTTGAGCGCCTCGGTCTCGGTGCGGTGGCAGGTGTGCCCCTCCTGCCAGAGAAACTCCGTGGTCCGCAGGAAAAGCCGCGTCACCTTCTCCCAGCGCACCACGTTGGCCCACTGGTTGATTAACAGCGGCAGGTCGCGGTAGCTCTGGACCCACTTGGAGTAAATCGAGCAGATGATGGCCTCGGAGGTGGGGCGGATGGCGACCGGCTCCTCGAGCTCCTTGTCGCCGCCCCGGGTCACCCAGGCCACCTCGGGCGCGAAGCCCTCCACGTGCTCGGCCTCCTTCGCCAGGAGGCTCTGGGGGATGAACAGGGGGAAGTAGGCGTTGACGTGGCCCGTGGCCTTGATCCGGGCGTCCAGGTAGTCCCGCATGTTCTCCCACAGGGCGTACCCGTAGGGGCGGATGACCATGCAGCCCTTGAGGGTGGTGTAGTCGGCCAGCTTGGCCTGGCGGACCACGTCGGTGTACCAGGCCGAGAAATCCTGGTGGATGTCGGTGATGGCCTCGAGGGAGATTTTTTCCTTGTTCTTGGACATCGATCGACCTCTCGGGATGCCTGTCGGGAAGGGATCTCGTCGCCCCTGCGAACGGATGACGGAGTGCGTTACATTTCCCGAACGCGACGAGCGCCGTGGAAAAAAACGCCGGCGTCCGCCGTGCCCTCCCGGTCAGGGGCGTGAAATCCCGCTCTCATTTATCACCCTCGTCTCCGCCCGTCTTGTCTATTATCACGTACACCCGCTCGCCCGCGGCGGCCAGCCCCAACCGCTCCCGCACGAGCTTCTCCAGGAACGCGTCGTCCGCCCCGAGCTTATCCAAGAGCTCCCGGTAGTGCCCCGCCGTCTCCAGGGCCTCGTTGTACCGCTGGTGAAGCTGCTGTTTCTCCTCCTCGAGCTCCCCCAGGCGGAAGAGGCTGGCGTGGGAGCCCAACAGGACATAGGCCAGGACTGCCCCGGCGATGATGGCCAGCAGCCACCAACGCCGTCGGATCCAGGGCCGGCCGTCGGCGCGGCGGTGTGTCTTTTCCAGCCGGGAAGTCATGGCGGGCGTCAACCTCCATTTTACCACAATCCGGCGCCGGGGGCCCCGCCTGTGGTAGACTGGTGTGCGCACCAGCTTGGGGAGGCAGCGTGGAAACCGTTTCCGTCGCGGTGGACCCGGAGTTCGTCGGGCGTCAGTTGAAAATCGAGGCCGACCCCCTGGGACGGATCGCCCGCCGGCTGCCGGGGATACGGCTCGCCTTCATCCGCAGCGCGGCCCTCGCCGGGCACCTGGACAAGTCGGGCGAGACCGCCGCCCTGGCGTATTACCGGAACCGGACCGATGAGGTCCGCCCGGCTCCTGTGAACCCCGACGATTTCCCGGACCCGCTCTCGGCGATGCTGGCCGGGGCCGCCGTCGCCGCCGGGGCGCCCTTCGTGCTGACCGATAACCAGGAGCTGACCCACCTGCCGTACCACGGCGGGCGGTTCGTGGACGAGTGGGACCTCGCGGACGCCCTCTCCGCGGGCGACGCCGTCGAACCGCTCGTGGCGGGGCAGAAGACCGAGTCCGTGTACAAGTGCGCCGACGAGGTACAGTGCAACATGCTGGTCGGCCTTCTGGAGGGCGAGGACATTCCCTGCCTGGTCAAGAGCCAGGAGGTGACCTCCCTGGACGGGCTTTTCACCACGGGGGCCGGTTTCTGGGCCGACCTCCACGTCTTCGCCGGGGACGCCGAGCGGGCCAGGCGGCTCATCGACGAGTACCTCGCCGCCGGAGCGGAGGAATGAGGGAACCGGGTATTTAAAGAGCGAAGCCGTCCCCCGGGGCGGTTTTTTTAAGAAACGAGGCGCACCCGACTACAACCCCTCCTCATCGGCATCCTCGCCGGAAAGCCCCTCGAGGCCGGTGGTGAACTCGCTGGCGCCGGCGGAGAAGCTCCCCTCCCCCTCCTCGGGCGCACCGAAATCCTTCAGGTACGGGATGCGCCAGTTCTCGGCGTAGCAGCCGTTGGCGCGTAAAAGGTCCCCCAGGCTGCACACCAGGCTGCCGTTGATGGCCGCGTAGGCGCGGTAGGCGGGGTTGGCGAAGCCGTCGCCCTCGTAGGGGACTATCTGCACCGTTTGGGCCCGGCTCAGGCGCACCTTGCCCGTGCAGTAGTTGATCACCGAGTAGTAATCGATGCCGGTGCCGCAGAACCGGCTGAAGAGGTAGAGGTTGAAGCGCTCGCCCAGGAGCCTGGCGCACTCCCGGGTCAACAGGCGCCTGCCCCAGTACGGGGCGCTCCCCTCGGCGTCCGCCACCGCCTGGTCCGCGTCGGCGCAGACGGCGGAGTAGTTCACGAACCAGGCCACCACCTCGAGGTCGGCCTCGATGACCTCGTCCACGATACGACGCTGGAGCTCCGCGGCCCGGGCGGAATCGAGCTCCCGCAACAGCGCCAGGTAGTAGGTGGCGTAGTACAGGTCGAACACGGCGCTGGAGCTGTACTCTTCCGCCTGCTCGTACCGGTTGGCGGCCCGCTCCTGCTCCTTCTTCCAGCGCTCGTAGCTCTTCTGGTACGCCTCCCGATCCTCGGGGGTCAACCGGGCCAGCTCCGCCTCCGAGAGAACCCGGAATTCCTCCTCGGGCAGCCGCTCCACGTCCAGGCTGGCGGTGTCGCCGGAGCGCACGGTGCGGCGCAGGTCGGGCACCTCGCGCAGGCTGTCGAAGTGGAAGGAATCGCGGGGGTGCTCCGGGGGCGGGGCGTCGGGGTCCGTGGAGGGCTCGGGCATCTCCGGCTGCTCGAAATGCTCCAGGGCCCGCCGGTTGATTATCATCTCCTCCACCGCCCGGTAGACCGCCCCGGCCACCGCGGAGGGCTGCGACGCGTAGCGCAGGGTGACTTCTTTTAAAATTTCGTAAGCCTGCTTGTGCAGCCCACAGAGGTGCTTGGCCACCGCCAGCCGGATACGCACCAGGTCCTGCTCCAGGCCGGTGTAACGGCCCAGGAGAACCTCGAAGACGCCGGCCGCCTCGGTGTACCGGCCCGCGTCGAGCAGGTCCTCGGCGGAATCCAGCCCCACCACGGTCGGGGCGCCCCCCCCGCCGGGAGAGGTCCCCGCCGCCGTCTCCTGGGCCCCGGCGGCATTGCCGACGGCGACGGCGAGGATGAGAACGGCCGCTGGAATCAGTTTTACCAGGGGTATAGCTCGCTTCGCTCGGTTTGCCGGGGGCATAGCTCGGTTCGCTCGCTTAGCTCGGTTCGCCGACATCGGTGCCCCAATTATAGCCCACCCGCGGGCGATGACAAGGGGCGGTCCGCACCGCCCCGCTGCCCGCGGGAGGAGCTACCGTCCCGTCGTTTAACGCTTGCCGGCGAGCAGGGAACCGGCTAAGAATCCCAGGGGAATGGTCGCGATGGAGAGTGAGGTCGCCAGGATGAGCCAATCCGCTTCGGTGAAAATCGCCACGAAGAAAAGGACGAACCAGACCGCTACGAGGACGAGCCCGCTCAGGCAGCCGGAATCCTTCAGGCCCACCGACGCCATCCTACACCTTCTTGGTCATCCAGCGCCCGCGGCGGAACCAAAGAGCCACGAAGATGCCCTCGAAAATCTGGCTCAGCATCACCGCCGCCCAGACGGAGTAGTCGTGCAGGTGGAAAACGTGAATGAAGAGGAGGGCGATGGGCACCTTGACCGCCCAGTTGGCCAGAATCGCGCCCCACATGGGCGGCGCGGTATCCCCGGCCCCCCGGAACCCGCCGCCGAAGGTCCAGGCCAGGGAGCCGAAGATGCTGCCCAGGCCGATGAATATCAGGTAATGGTGGGACATGTCCAGTACGCACCGGTTGGCCAGCGCGTCCAGGACGGGCCGGCTCAACTTGAAGCCGCCGGCCTTCAGGAGCGCGAGCACCCGCCAGGGGAGCGCGGGGCCGCTCGCCCGGACGAACGCGGCCAGCCTGTGGGCCGCCGCGGCCACCGGCACCGGCGCCGAGTCGCTCTGCAGAAAAATCCGCGCCAGGTCCCGGCCGAAGACGATGTAAACCGTGGCCAGGAAGCAACCTATCAACAGGCCGAAAACCGCGGTCTTCTGGGCCGACTCCCTGGCCCGCAGCGGCTCGCCGCGGCCGAGGAACTGGCCGACCAGCGGGGCCGGCGCCGCCATCAGCCCGTTGGACAGAAACTGCCCGAAGATGAGCGTGGACATCCCGATGGTGAAGGCCGTGGCCACCAGGTTCACCACCCGCCCGTCGGGGAGGTAGGTCTTGAGGCTGGACGCCAGGGCGATCATGATGACGCCGGTGAGCGGCCGGGTGATGGACTGCCCCATGGCCGGCAGGCCGATTTTGAAGAAGCGCTTCTGCTCGCGCCAGGCCGGGGGGTGGCGGAAGAAACCCTTGAGCGAGACGTTGGACCAGTGGAAGCGGTACGCGACCAGGATGATTCCCAGGCCGACGAAGGAGGAGATGGTGGAGGCCAGGGCCGCGCCGTTCACGCCCAACCGGGGGAAGCCCCAGTGGCCGAAAATCAACAGCCAGTTCAGGAAGACGTTGAGAACGTTCACCGCGGCGAAGGCGTACATGCCGGTGCGCGTGTCCCCGGAGCCGACGAAGACCGAGTGGACGGTGAAGGCGCAGACCAGGGCGCCGAATCCCGGGGCGAAGATGCGCAGGTAGTCCACGCCGACGGCGTACTGCTCGGGCGTCGGGCCGTACAGATTTAACAGGGCGGGGGCCAGAATCTCCATCAGCGTCACGAGCGCGATGGCGATGCCGCAGCCGATCCAGAGGCCGCGGTGACCGGATGCGCCGGCCTCCTCCAGCTCGCCTGCCCCCCAGTGCCGGGCCACGATGGCCACCACCCCCGCCGTCACCAGCTCCACCAGGGCGAAGCCGAGCCATATCAGGCTCCCCGAGAATCCCACGGCGGTCACCGGGTCCCGCCCCAGCATCCCGATGAACATTCGGTCCACGATGTTGGCGAAGTTCATCAGGATGCTCGCCAACGCCGCCGGCCAGGCTAGTTGCCAGATGTTGTGGTAAATGCTGTGGTTATCGAGGTCGAGCTTGGCCAGGATTCCCCCTCGGGGCACAGACGCCCCATAGTAACATGCCGGGCGGGCCCCCGTCTCGGAGCCCCGGTTTCGTGTATACTTACGCCTGAAAAAAAGACGGGTGGTCAAGTCCCCGTTCCGACGAAAGGAAGCGCCATGAGGCGGAAACTCGTCCTCATTCTCCTGCTGACTCTCGTCCTCACCGCGGCCGCCGGCCTGCCCCGCCTCATCCCCCGCGACGTCCTTTTCGGCAACCCGGAGAGGTTCTCGCCCCGGCTGTCGCCCGACGGGACGCAGATGACCTACATCGCACCCTACTCCGGCGTGCTGAACATCTGGCTCAAAACCGTTGGCGTCGAGGACGACCGCCCCCTCACCCGGGACGCGGGGCGGGGAATTTCCAGCCACTACTGGGCCAAGGACGGCGGGTACGTCCTCTACCTCCAGGACTTCGACGGCGACGAAAACTACCACGTGTACCGGGTGAGCGTCGCCGACGGGGAGGTGACGGACCTGACCCCCTTCGAGGGCGTGCGGTGCCAGATTTCCCAAATCACCTACGACCACCCCGACGTGCTGGTCCTGTCCATGAACCGGCGCAACCCCGAGGTCTTCGACTACTACTCCCTGAACGTGGTCACCGGGGAAATCACCCTGCTGCAGGAGAACCCCGGCGACGTGCTGTACTACGACCTCGACTGGAACCTGCAACCCCGGGCGTACTCCCAGCCCACCCCCGAGGGTGGCGAGGACTTCTACGTCCGCCGGACCCCCGACTCGGACTGGGAGCGTATCTTCACCTGGGACTACGGGGACACGTCTTCATTCTCCATTTACTGCACCCCGGACAACCGCGGGCTCTACCTGGCCGACTCCCGGGACTCGAACACCCTGCGCCTCGTGGAGCTGGACCTCGCCACGGGCGGGACGACGGTCCTCGCCGAGGACCCGGACTACGACATCCACTACGGCCACGGAAATTCGAGCTTCCTCTTCGACCCGGTGACCCACGAGCTCGAAGCGGTGGCTTTCTACCGCGACACGCTGGAATGGGAGCCGCTGTCCAAAGACGTCCGGGGGGACATCGAGTTCCTCAACGCCGCCTTCGACGCCGACTACTACTTCTCCGACCGCTCCCGGGACGACCGGACGTGGCTCCTGACGGTGTACTACGACGACCGCTCCCCGGCGGCCTACGTTTACCACCGCGACGAGAAACGGGTCGAGAAGATGTTCGACATCCGGCACGACCTCAACGACTACACCCTGGCCCCCATGACCCCCATCACCTACACGGCCCGCGACGGGGTGGTCATCCACGGCTACCTGACCCTGCCGCCCCGGGTCCTGCCCCGGGACCTGCCCCTGGTCCTCGACGTCCACGGCGGCCCGTGGGCCCGGGACATGTGGGGCCTCCAGGGCGAGGTTCAGTGGCTGGCCAACCGCGGCTACGCGGTGCTGCAGGTGAACTACCGCGGGAGCTCCGGCTTCGGCAAGGCGTTTCTGCACCTGGGCGACAAGGAGTGGGGCGGCCGGATGCAGGACGACCTCACCGACGCGGTGGGGTGGGCCGTGGGACTTGGAATCGCCGACCCGGGGAAGGTGGCGATTTACGGCTTCAGCTACGGGGGATACGCGGCGCTGGCCGGGGCGACCTTCACCCCGGACCTCTACGCCTGCGCCGTGTCCGGCCTCGGCCCGGCGAACCTGGTGACGTTCATCGAGACCATACCGCCCTACTGGCGCGTGGGGCTGGAGAATTTCTTCCGGCGCGTGGGCAACCCGGAGACCGAGAGCGCGTTTCTCGAAAGCCGCA
Organism: uncultured bacterium; assembly: GCA_964577465.1. Classification (GTDB taxonomy): domain Bacteria; phylum RBG-13-66-14; class RBG-13-66-14; order RBG-13-66-14; family RBG-13-66-14; genus RBG-13-66-14. Next base: position 10,784 of record CAZNZF010000060.1, read on the forward strand.
GCCCCATCAACTTCGTGGACCGGATAGAAATACCCATGTTCCTGATTTACGGCGCCCACGACCCGCGGGTGAAGCTCACCGAGGGGGAGCAGATTTCGGCGGCCCTGGAGGCGGCCGGGATATCCTTCGAGTACGTCGTCTACCCCGACGAGGGCCACGGGCTGGCCCGGCCGGAGAACCGCCTGGACGCCTACCGGCGTGCCGAGCGCTTCCTCGCCGACAACCTGGGCGGCCGCTGCGAAGAATAAATTGACAATTTTCCGGAATTCGGCTATTATTTAAGCAGTTGCTTAAATGCAGGGGAGAGATGCCACCCGAACCTAATCCCAGCGAGGTCTTCCGCATCCTCGGCGCCCGGCGCAGGCTGGCCATAATCCGCATCCTCCGCCATCACGGGCCCGCCGGGGCCAACAAAATCGCCGAGATTCTGGGCATCACCCCCGCGGCGGCCTCCCAGCACCTCAAGGCCCTGCGGCACGCGGGGCTGGTCCTGGCCGAGCGGCATGGATTCCATATCCCCTACAGCCTCAACGAGGAAACCCTCCACGAGTGCTGCAGCGAGGTCAACCGGGCCTGCGGGATGCACGTCCCCGAGGAGCCGGGGGACGACGTGGAGGCGCTCATGCGGTACAAGGCGGGGCTGGAGAGGAAGCTCAAGTACATCAAGAACAGAATCGCGGAGCTGCGGCGGGGGGATTAGCGTATTTTTTTCGATTGGAATTTAAGAAACGGCTTAATAACTTAACTTCCGAAAAATCCACGGACAAACCGAGGAGTAACCATGCACGGACCCCCGAAACCCCACCACCATCACCCCTTCGGCTTCGGCGGCAAGGAATGCTGCGGACCGATGCTGTTCCGCCACTTCCACTCGAAGCAGGAACGGCTCGAGATGCTCGAAAAGTACAAGGAGCAGCTCGAGGGCGAGCTGGCGGGGCTTAACGAGGAAATCGAGCGGCTCGGCAAGTAGCCGCCCGGAAAAATGAAGGCCGTCCCCACGCGGGCGGCCTTTTTGTGCCTTTTGGATGAAACCGGGGCGGCGCCCGGCGTGTCTAAAGGGGTGGAGGTACTTTTTTTACTGTGACCCGCCGGCGAATCACTCCCCGGAGAGACGAGTGGAAAATTTAAAAAGAGGCACCGCGCGCGGCGGCAACCTCTCGAACTTCGACCGATGCCACCCGCGGGGCAGTGTCCAGCTTCAAGCTGGTGCCGGAGGCCGGGAATTGAAAAGAGGCACCGCGCGCGGCGGCAACCTCTCGAACTTCAACCGATGCCACCCGCGGGGCAGTGTCCAGCTTCAAGCTGGTGCCGGAGGCCGGGA
>CAZNZF010000061.1:0-12043 GCA_964577465.1 uncultured bacterium
CGCTACCTTAGGACCGTTATAGTTACGGCCGCCGTTTACCGGGGCTTCAATTCAGAGCTTCGCCGAAGAAATCTCCGGCTAACCCCTCCTCTTAACCTTCCGGCACCGGGCAGGCGTCAGTCCCTATACGTAGGCTTAGCGCCTTAGCAGAGACCTGTGTTTTTAGTAAACAGTCGCCTGGGCCGATTTTCTGAGGCTTCCAGCCGCTCGGGGAGCGAGTCCCGTCACGGTCAGAAGCACCCCTTCTCCCGAAGTTACGGGGTCACTTGGCCGAGTTCCTTGACCAGAGTTCTCTCGAGCGCCTTAGGATGCTCTCCTCGCCTACCTGTGTCGGTTTGCGGTACGGTCAGTAACGTGCTCGCTAGAGGTTTTTCCCGGCAGCGTGGGATCAGCCGCTTAAAGGGATTTCTCCCATCGTCATCACCTCTCGGAGTATAGAGGGCCCGGATTTGCCAAAGCCCTCCTCCTACCGGTTTAAACCACCACTTCCGTCCGGTGGCCGGCCTACCCTCCTGCGTCACCCCATCGCTCGAACGCACGTTGCTGGTGCAGGAATATTTGACCTGCTACCCATCGGCTACGCCTTTCGGCCTCGCCTTAGGGGCCGACTAACCCTGGGCGGATTAACCTTCCCCAGGAACCCTTAGGCTTACGGCGAAAGGGTTTCTCACCCTTTTTATCGCTACTCATGCCGGCATACTCACTTCCGTTTCGTCCAGCGGACCTCGCGGCCCGCCTTCGACCTAAGACGGAATGCTCCCCTACCATCCTTACGGATCCGAAGCTTCGGTACCGTGCTTGAGCCCCGTTACATTTTCCGCGCAGGATCACTTGACCAGTGAGCTGTTACGCACTCTTTGAAGGAATGGCTGCTTCTAAGCCAACCTCCTGGCTGTCTGGGTAATCCCACATCGTTTCCCACTTAGCACGGATTTAGGGACCTTAGCTGTCGGTCTGGGCTGTTTCCCTCTCGACTACGGAGCTTAGCCCCCGCAGTCTGACTCCCGCGATACGAGTGGCGGCATTCGGAGTTTGAGTGGGTTTGGTAAGCTGGTAAGCCCCCTAGCTCAATCAGTGCTCTACAACCGCAACTTATCACGCGAGGCTAGCCCTAAAGCTATTTCGGGGAGAACGAGCTATCTCCTGGTTCGATTGGCTTTTCACCGCTAGCCACAGGTCATCCCCAAGATCTTCAACTCTTGTGGGTTCGGTCCTCCACAACCTTTTACGGTCGTTTCAACCTGCCCATGGCTAGGTCACCAGGTTTCGCGTCTACCGCCGGAAACTATGGTCGCCCGTTTAAGACTCGCTTTCGCTACGGCTACGGCCTCTCGGCCTTAACCTTGCTCCCGACGGTAACTCACCGGCTCATTCTACAAAAGGCACGCGGTCACGGCACAAGGCCGCTCCCACACTTTGTAGGCACACGGTTTCAGGTACTATTTCACTCCCCTCCCGGGGTTCTTTTCACCTTTCCCTCACGGTACTGGTTCACTATCGGTCGCTGGGTAGTATTTAGCCTTGGAAGGTGGTCCTCCCAGATTCACACCGGGTTTCACGTGTCCGGCGCTACTTGGGTGCGTCCATCGGAGACCGTTCGGTTTTCGCCTACGGGGCTATCACCCGCTATGGCCCAGCTTTCCAAAAGGTTCGGCTAACCGTCGGTTTTGTAACTCCTAGCCTATTTCCGGTTCGGCAAGGACGTCCCGCAACACCGCCACTGCAACGGCCGGAACCTTATACACAGCAGCGGTTTAGGCTGTTCCCCTTTCGCTCGCCACTACTAGGGGAATCTCGGTTGGTTTCTGTTCCTCGGGGTACTAAGATGTTTCAGTTCCCCCGGTTGGCCTCCCCAAGCCTATGTGTTCAGCAAGGGGATGACGCGGCATAACCCGCGTCGGGTTGCCCCATTCGGACACCCCCGGATCACAGCCTGTTTAACGGCTACCCGAGGCATTTCGCTGTCGACTGCGTCCTTCATCGCCTCCCAGCGCCAAGGCATCCACCGTGTGCCCTTAATCGCTTGACCATCAAGCTTGCCGTTCGGACCGGAGTACCGCGTAAAGCGGCTCCCCGGCCTTCCCGGCGGGCATCCTTCGTGTTCGGTTACCTGCGTCTCAAATCTGTCAAAGAGCGGGGCTCGCGGCCCTTTATCCCGCCACTCCCGGGTCCGGTTCAGGGGTAACCACTCCCCCAACCGCCCCCGTCATGGCGAACGCCCGATTGCTCGGGCGGTCGGATGGCGGTTCAGTGTACAGGCATAACCTCAGTCTTCAACCTCCCGGTTATCCGACCTCGGTGTAGCCCGTACTCGCATGAACCACCGGATCCTTCCGCCGCTTGCTCGGGATGACCGCTTTCTTACTTACCGGTCCCCCGGCGGCGAAACGTATATTAGTCGAATAAAAAAAGGTTGTCAAGGGTGGGGGGCTGTTTTTTCTCCGGGGGCGCCGGGACGGAAAACGGGGCGTCCGGGCCGCGGAAATGTAGGGCGGGGACTCTGTACCCCGCCCTTAAAATGTAAATCCGGGCGGCATACGGAGCTGCCGCCCTACGAAATATTGAATTGGCTGTAGGGCGGGGATTACCTTCGGTCGCAGATACCAATCCCCGCCGTTTTCACGCCTTACCCTCACCCTGACCCTCTCCCTGGAAGGGAGAGGGGACCGCTGCGCCCCTCACCCTAGCCCGTAGGCGCGGCGCGCCCCAGAGGGGAGAGGGGATTGCGATAAAGTGTAGGGCGGCCCCTCCGCGGGCCGCCGTGGGCCGACCGACCGGTCGACCCACCCCCCTCCCTAACCCGTAAGCGCGCTTCCCCCCAAAGGGGGGAGGGGAATTAACTATGAGTAGGATTAAAAAACCGCCCGCTCGCGGCGCGAAGCGTGGTCCGTTTAACAACTTTCTTCGCGGAACCGGGGTCCAGCGCCCCGCGCTGGTGGAGATGAGCGGATTAAAGAAGCGGTCCGCTCGCGGCGCGAAGCGTGGTCCGTTTAACAACTTTCTTCGCGGAACCGGGGTCCAGCGCCCCGCGCTGGTGGAGATGAGCGGATTCGAACCGCCGGCCTGCTGCGTGCAAGGCAGCCGCTCTCCCAACTGAGCTACATCCCCTCGGCGGGCGCGAGTATAGGTCATCGGCCGGGGCGTGTCAACGCGGGTCACCAGAGGACCGGCGTCATCCCCGTGCAGGACTCGACGGCGCGGCCGGGTGAGGGTCAGAAAAAGGGCGGACCCGAACGGCGCGCCATCGGTCCACCCCTGCGTCATCGCAGCCGCAGAGTGAGGGTCGAGGCCAGGAACGTTAAAACGGCGGGGATAGAAATCCCCGCCCACATTCAGGCGCACGCCGGCCGGCGTCAGAGCTTGAGCTGTTTGGAGGCCACCCGGTCGCGCAGCCAGGCGAAAATCGCGATGCTCGGTGCGAGCAGGGCGCCGATGCCCAGGATGATGGAATACTGGCTCCCCTCGAGAATCAGGATGACCGCCAGGTAGACGAAGGCCGCCAGGAACGCGAAGCCCAGGAACCAGCCGAAGGCGTTGCGGACCAACTCCGGCAGGCGCACCTTCCCGGCGAACAGGACCAACAGGGTGATGATGATGCCGACGATGCCGAAGATGTTTAAGCGCGACTTGATGACGTATTCCCCGGTCAGGTGGTAGTTCACCAGCGGCTGTTCGGGGTCCCAGGAGAAGGTCTTGGCCGCGGTGTCCACGGAGGTCACCGTCACCCGCTCGGCGTGGGGGCTGGGGTACACGTTGCCCTGCGAGTCGGTGACCGAGCCGATGAGGACGTCGTACCCGACCTCGATCCCCGCGGCGTCGTTCACCGCGGCGTCGGTATCCCCGGGCCGCAGCACCACCTCGTCGCCGCCGAAGCTCTTCAGGTCCACGCCCATCGTCTCCGCGGCCGCCGCGCCCTCGACGGCCACGATTTTCGGCTCGAGCTTCTGCTCCACCTCGAGGTTCACCGCCAGTTGGACGATTCCGCCGCCGATGAAGATGAAGACGAAGATGCCGGTCATGACGATGGCCATGAGCCAACCGCCGATGGTCGCCGCCTTCTCGCTCTTGCCCATCAGGCTGTAAACCAGGTTGGCCGCCACGGCGATGACGGCGCACCCGCCGAGGAACATCGCCACGTAGACGAAGCTCTGCGGCATGAGGTAGCCGATGAGGCCCATGAGGGTGAGCAGGGCGAGGAGGATGCCCACGACCAGGGACAGGAGGCGCGGGACCCTGCCGCGCAGGCCCGGGAAGAGGAACCATGCCACCAGGAGCGTGAAGGCGAAGAGGGCGATGTCCAGCGCCAGGCCCAGTCCGACGAAGGCGAGGAATCCGTCGGCGATGGCGGCCAGGCCGACGACCAGGGCCGCGATGGCGCCGATGGTCCGCAGGCCGGCGGTGGATTTCGCGGGCTCCTCGCGGCGGGGCAGCTTGCCCCAGAAGATGAAGGCGAGGATGGCGAACATGAGCCCCACGAAAAAGACGATGGGCCCGCCGCCGAAGATGGCCAGGACGATGAACCCCAGCATCAGGATGATGGAGATGACGATGAGGGCAGCGTAGGGCGGTTTTTTACTGTATTCGTCGGCCACCGCGTCCTCCCGGTCGGTAGGGTCCGGTCCAGGGACGGAAAAACGAATTGCTCCAGGGGACGGCCGCGCTCCGTCCCTCGAGGGTGCGGTAATGGTGGGCCTAACTGGGATCGAACCAGTGACCTCACGCTTATCAGGCGTGCGCTCTAACCGGACTGAGCTATAGGCCCGCGTGTCTGGAGTGGGCAGGCAAATCTTAGCAAAGACCCGTTACCTTGGCAAGGCCCGCGGCCCGCCGGGTAATCGGCGCTGTGGAGGAGATTACGAAAAACGCACCTGCGAGTCAACCGTGGAGCACGGAGCGGGAACGTGGCGCGAACGAATAAAACCGGGGTGGCGGAACGGCCGTCATACCGCAGGGCGAAAAGTCCCGGTCCGTCCAGCCCCTTGCCGCACTGCGGGCGGTGTGGTATGCTTCTATCGTCTTGACGGACGAGTCCCTCCCCACGGGAGCCGCCCCCTTGCCGGAGCCTTACGCCAACCTGTCGCTGGGTCTGGACATCGGCTCGAGTTACGTCAAGCTGGTGGCGCTCTCGCGGCGCCCCGACCACTGGGCCCTCAGGCACGTGGCGCTCTCGCCGCTGCCCGAGGGCTCCATCGTGGACGGCGAGGTGATGGACTCGGGGGCCGTAGCGGATTCCATCGAGGCGCTCTTCACGCAGCTCGGCCTCGAAGAGCGGCGCGTCATCTCCGGCATCTCCGGCCGGGCGGTCATCGTCAAGCCCATCCGCATCCCCACCGCCGACCCCGACGAGCTGGCCCAGTCGGTCTCCTGGGTGGCGGAGCAGTACCTGCCGTCCCTGGACGACGTGAACCTCGACTACCACGTCATCTCCACCGGTGAGGGCTTCACCGAGGTGCTCCTGGTGGCGGCCAAGCGGGAGCGGCTGGACGGGCACCTGATGATCCTGCGCCTGGCGGGGCTGGAGGCGCTGGCCATCGACGTGGACTCCTTCGCGCTGGGTAACTGCTTCGAGCTGGCCGAGCCGGAGGCCGCCCGGGGGACGGCGGCGCTGGTGAACGTGGGGGCGTCCATGACCAACGTGAACGTCCTGGCGGCGGGCTCGCCGCGCTTCACCCGGGACATCTCCTTCGGCGGCTACAACTACACCGAGGCGCTGGCGCGGGAGCTTTCCCTGTCCGTGGCCGACGCCGAGAGGGCCAAGCGGGGCGAGCTGCCCGACGCCGACGCGGACGCCGTGGACGCCGTCGTGGGCGAGACCACCCTGGAGCTGGTGGACGAAATCAGCCGGACGCTGACCCACTTCGCCGGCACACACCCCGAGCTGGTGCCGGACGCCGTGGTCCTCTCCGGCGGCTCCAGCGTCCTGCCGCGGATAAAAAGCTCCTTCGAGGACGCGCTGGCCATCCCCGTGCGCCTCCTGGACCCCCTGGCCCGCATCGACCTGGGCGAATCGGGGATGGACCGCGAAGACCTGGCGACCCTGGCCCCGCACCTCGCCGTGGGAATCGGGCTGGCCATCCGGGGCGAAGACCCCGAGTTCAACCGGTGACGCGATGATTCGCATCAACCTCCTGGTCAACCGTCGCGTGATTCCGGCGCCCGCCGCCGGGGCCGAGGCGCCGACCGCCGCCCCCGAACCGCTCGCCCCCTCCATGGGCGTGGGGTTCGACGAGCTGGACACGCGGCGCGAGGAGTACTACCCCGTCCGCCGGACCGGCCTCAACGCCTTCTTCATCTCCCTCATCGTCGCCGGGGTGCTCATCGTGGGTATGGTCGTCTGGAGCTTCCTCGCCGGCGGCGCGCTCGCGGACGAGCGGGACGCACGCGGCCGGCTGGAGGCGCAAATCGCCGACGCCAGGGGGGCCGCGCCCGACCTGGAGGCCCTGGAGCAGCGGGCGGCCGAGACCTCGGCCAACGTGATGACCCTGACACACCTGGCCGAGCCCGGCGGGGCGGTGGAGCGCTACATCGGCCTGTTGAACGCCGTGAACGCCGCCGTCCCCAAGCGGGAGGTCTGGCTGACCGAGGTGCGCGAGCGCGGAGGCTCCGTGGACATCCGCGGCAACACGTACAGCGACCACTCCGTGGCCACCGTCCTCGAAGAGCTCCTCAACAGCCCCCACCTGTCGGGGGTGAAGCCGCTGGGGGCCAAGAGCGTGGACCTGGGCGGGGCGAAGGTGCTCCAGTTCGAGTTCAGCGCCCGGCTGGATTGAGATTATAGAGTTAATACAATGGCGTACAAGGGAGAATACTGCAGGGCTTGCGGCCGGAGGCTAATGAATGGTAAGTGCCCTGCTAGTTGTGGGCGGTACTACGTTATTAAAAAACCTTTCAGGGAGTTCCGTGAAATATGCGGGGCTAAATACCCCCCGCCTCCCCATTGCCCGGAGCACGACCTCCGGGAGGCATGAAGCAGTCGTCCTGACGGAGCAGACGTAGGCGAAAAAACGATACACCCGCATTCGCCGCTTCCGATGGATGGTCGGTGAGGGATTAGTTGGGCAAGCGCAGATTCAAGGACCCGGTGGTGCAGAAGGCGGTGCTGGTGTACCTCCTCGCCGTCCTCGCGGCCTACCTCGTCTTCCACTACGGGGTGCTGGGGGCGTACCGGGAGGCGGACAAGGCCCGGGAGGCCAACTCCCGCCTGCGCGTCGAGCTCCAGACCGCGATGGCCGACTCCGTCCGGGCCGGGGAGCTGGCGGCCGAGATCGAGGCCAACGAGGAAAAAATCGACGACCTGCGCCGGAGCCTGCCGCCCAGCCTCAACGAGGCGGAGCTCATCCGCCGCGTGACCCTGGCCGCCCAGAGCGCCGGAATCGATTCCCCCTTCGACGCCTTCGAGGTCAAGGCCGAGCCGCGCACCGAGAACAACCTCACCATCCACACCTACGAGGTGGCCTACATCACCGGCTACCACGAGTTCGCCAAATTCGTGGCCAACCTGGCCCGCAACCTGCCCCAGGTGAGCCTGAGCGAGCTGACCCTGGTGGGGACGGCCTCGCCCTCCGAGGGGCGGACGCTGCGCGGCAGCGTGGTGCTGTCGGTTTTTTCGAGCCCGCTGGCCGAGGGGACGATGGCGCCCGTCATCACCGAGGTCACCACGGCGGGCGGCGTCGAGGTCATCGAGCCCCGCACGTACGACCCCCGGGGCAGGCGCGACCCCTTCCTCACCCCCGGCGCCCAGCCCGGCTCGCAGCCCACGGCGGAGATGGCCAACCTGGCCAACCTCTACTACCGCGGGATGATGACCGTGGACGGGGTGCCCGCGGCGCTGGTGGAGGACGCCGCCGGATTCGGCTTCTCGCTGAAGGTCGGCGACGCAATAGCGGGCGGCAAGGTGGTCGGTATCACCCCCGAGGAGCTGGTCATCAGCGCGCCGGGCTACGGCCGCCGGACGCTCAAGGTAACCCAGGCGCCGATACCCGTCTACTGATATTCCCGACCGCCCCGTCCGAGCCGCGCCGTGTTCCAGCGGCGTTTTTTTATATCATTGGCGGACGCGGGGGGATGACGGTCGTTGTGCCCCGAGGCCCACGCCCAAGTTTTTGCACCTTCAACCCGCAATGCGGGATTTAAATTTGTCCCCGAGTCAAGACAGGGGGCTTTAGACCCTTGCCCGTATATTGTACCAAGGGGTTAAAATCCCTTGTCTTGTATTTTATTCGGTAATTTTTGACTTCAACTCCCGGGGGATTTATTATTCGATGGGGTAAATTTCTTTCGATACATATTTTGTAAAGCGAAAGGAGGTCGAGCCATGCGCGGACGGGCCTGGCTGCCTTTCATCGCCCTCGCGCTCACCCTCGCCTGCACGACCACCGGGCCGCAGACGACGCCCGGCGCGCCCCACGGCCTCACCGTCGTGAGCGGCCTCGACTCCCGGGTGGACCTCACCTGGCGGGAGCCGACCTCGGGCGAGCCGGAGAACTACCGGGTTTACCGGTCCGAGGCCGGCGGGGACTTCGAGCGGATCGTCGAGTGCGACGGCGGTGAAACGGAATACACTGACGCCTCGGCGGTGAACGGGACCTACTACGATTACCGGGTGACGGCCCTCAACGGCGACGCCGAGTCCGATCCTTCGGAAGAGGCCTGGGCCACGCCCTACTACGACTTCGAGGAGGCGTGGTTCTCGTGGGAGATGAGTTACCTCCCGACGGAGGGCGACGGCGTCTTTTTCTGTACCCGCAACGCCTACGAAGACGTCGAACGTCTGTGCCGGCTGAGCACCGACGGTGAGGTCGAAAAGCTCTCGGAGATCGCCAATTTTGGATACCCGGCGGTGGTCGGCGACCGAGTGTACACCTTTGAGTACAATTACCCGTTTAATATCTTTCGCGTTTGGACATCTGACTTGGAGTTGGTAGAGACATTCCACTACGAGGGGCCCCGCCGGAAGGAGCTGGCTTACCACGACGGCGAGCTCTTCACCATCAACCGCGACGACTGCGTGGTGGACGTCCTGGACCTGGAGGGGAACTACCTGCGCTCCATCGGGGAGCGCGGCCACGAGGGCCCCGGCATGGGCGACCCCTTCGGCCTGGACATGAGCGACGACGGGACGCTCTACGTGGTGGACCAGGGCGAGGAATCGCTCCTGGCCTTCGACGCGGCGACCGGGGAGCTCGTCTGGCGCATCTCGGCGGAGGAGCTGCCGCCGGATTTCGTCTACCCCTCCGACGCTGCGGTGGCGCCGGACGGATTCGTCTACCTGGTCTCAGGATATACCTATGAGTGTGAGTTTCTGGTGATAGACGCCGCCGGGAGGCAGATAAAGCGGGTGCCCGTAGAAAACGGGGATACGGAAATGTACGCCGCCGTGGCCGACGACTTCACCGTCGCCCTGGCCGAGGGTGATGACGTTGGCAGATACATGACGGCCTACCGGCCGGTGGGGTTCCCGGTCAGTCAAATACCGCCGCTGGTGGCGGTCAAGGGGGGTGGGGCACGTTGAGAAAATCGGCCGTCCTTTTAATCGCGATAACCTTGTCCGCGGCCGCGTTCCCACCCTTCGGGGCAATCCAGCCCGAGGCGCCGGTCGCGCCGGAGACCCAGGACGCGTCGGGTCACGAAATCAACGAGCTTTACATAGACTTCGTGGACAACGTGATTGACGACGCCCGGTGGCCGGGGGCGGACGGCCCGGAGCTTCTGTACGTCGGCCACTTCGGCTTCGGCGTGGTGGACAACTTCATCTCGTCGAATTATTTTGACTACCCTGAAACGTGGGAACTTGAGACGCTATTCTATTTCGACTGGAACTGGCCGACCGAGGTGCCCTGGGGCGACCCGCCCCCCCGCTACGGCGACGAGAACATCCTTGTGTACATGACGGACGCGGACTGCACCGTCCCCCTCGGCGTGAGGCTGCGCCAGCACAGCTTTGGCTTCGCCGGCGAGCCCGACGAGGACTTCATCTACATCCTGTGGACGGTTTACAACGACCGGGGCGATTATTTGGAGGACGCCGCGGCCGGGCTTTACATGGACATCGACATACGCGGCGGCGATTACATCGAATTCACCCGCTATGATTCAACCCACCAGTTCGCGTACATGTACGACGGGCTTAGCGATTTCAGCCTCCCCTATTTCGGCGCGGCTACGATGGGGAACGAGCCCACAGGCAGCTATCACGGCTGGATGCAGAGGGACGACTTCGATTGGAGACCGGATGAGTTGTTTTACACCATGCTGTCCCAGGTGGGTCGGTTCCAGGAGTTGCCTGAGTTCTTCTACGACTGGCGCTTCCTGTTGGGCTTCCAGCTCTACGACCTGGCGCCGGGCGAGACGCGGGACTACGCCGTTGTACTGGTAGCGGGCTGGGATTATGAGGAGATAGTGGAGAACCTGGAGGCGGCGCGGGTGAAGTGGAAGGCGCTCTTCGGCGGGGAGGTGCCGGAGCCCTCCATCCCGCCGCGGGTGACGCTCTGTGCCCCGTGGCCCTGCCCGGCGCGGGAATCCGCCTCGTTCGAGGTGGCGCTCGCCGAGCCGGGGAACGTGGAGGTGTCGCTCTACGACGTCTCCGGCCGGCGGGTGGACACGGTTTACGACGGGTACATGACCGCGGGCCGCTGCGAGCTTTCGGTCTGGACCGGCGCCCTTTCTCCGGGGGTGTACCTCATCCAGGCCGCGGGCGAGGGCGGCGCGGCGGTCCGAAGGCTGGTCGTCGCCCGGTGATGCGGTCGACGCGAACCGGATTGGTGCCTAAATGTAGGGCGGGGCTTCTACGCCCCGCCGCATTTTACTCAACCAGGCCAATGCCCCATTGCGATTAAGCGGGCCGACCTAAAGGTCGGCCCCTACTAGGGTGACTTCCCACGACATAAAAAAGCGGGCCCCCCACAAGGCGGACCCCCCGATAAATTGACGGGCCCCTTGGGGCCCGTGGAGCGGGAAACGAGACTTGAACTCGCGACCCTCGCCTTGGCAAGGCGATGCTCTACCACTGAGCTATTCCCGCGTCGACAGAAATGGAATTTAGCACAGAGGGGGGCGGGTGTCAAGATTGGGGCGCGTGTTGGAAAAGGACCCGGAACGTGCTATACTCATTCAATTGTCGTTTTAAGCGCGGCATTTAATGATGCCTTTGAGTCACTAGCGAACAAGGAGGAAAGATGCGGCAGTTTCTTTTAGTGTTGATTGCGGGTTTGGCCATCGTCCTCGGCGGCTGCACCACCAGCACGGACGGCGGCGGCGGCAACGACATAGACACCCAGGCCTTCTACCCCAACGACAAGGACAACTACTGGACCTACGAGGTCACCGGCAACGACCCGCACACGGAGACCTGGACCTTCATCGACGACCCCGGTTACGTTCTGCTCAAAGATCAGCAGCTGATGCGGATTCATGAGGAAAACGACCCGGCGGACACCTACATCGATGTCACCCTGGAGGACAACGAAGAAGACAGCCTGGTTTACGAGGGCATCGAGATTTACGAGGACGGCTCCCGCAAAATACGCTTCTTCTGGGACGACGACCCCTGGTTGCTGCTGAACTGGCAATCGGACGGCCTGGACGTGGGTGACAGTTGGAACTCCTGGTCCATCACCGGTTTTAGATACCCCGTGGTCTTTGGTATCAGCGATATCCTGGCCGATGAGCTGGGCTTCGACCTGACGGCCGAGGTGGCTGATACGGAGGAGTTCGACTACGCAGGCGATACGCTTACCGCCTACATCATCGAGATTACCGGTAAAATCACCTTCGAGTTGGATGGTGTGGACCCCGAAGACTGGGAGGATTACAACTTCCAGAAGGATTACCACTTCGTGCCGGAGTTCGGCTTCGTAGCCATCCAGGAGTACACCGAGCAGTACGGGCAGATGATACCGACCAACCTCTGGACGCTGACGGACACCAACGTGCCCGTCCCCGAGTAGCTTACGCGTAACGACGAAGGGCGTCCCGCGGGGCGCCCTTTTTGCAGGAACGACGGGCGACCGTGTACGGTCGCCCCTACGGGAAATCGTGCGGTTCG
>CAZNZF010000062.1:0-11948 GCA_964577465.1 uncultured bacterium
TAACTACTGGTACGGGGTGGTGGGACCACTTCCAGTATCGCGAAGAACGGGTAGCCTACTTCGCTGGGTCACCACCGCGGATTAGCCCTGTAATCACCTGGAGCGGGAAACGGGGCTCGAACCCGCGACCCTCAGCTTGGAAGGCTGATGCTCTACCAATTGAGCTATTCCCGCGCCCCGCAGCACGATGAATTCATCAATTCCGGTAACCATTGCCGCGCCGCTCGCCCTCGAACCAATTAAACTTCTCACCGCGGAGTCGGTGGCGGCTCCCAGCCGCTACTTACAACCTTTTTTTAAATACGGCCCCGCTCGCGGCGGTTGCTCTCGAATTGAATGAACCTCTCACCGCGGAACCGGTGGCGGCTCCCAGCCGCTGGTGGCGGGGGAAGGATTCGAACCTTCGAAGGCATACACCGACAGATTTACAGTCTGTTCCCTTTGGCCGCTCGGGAACCCCGCCACGGACCGGGCATTATACCCGAAGGAGGCGGGTAAAATCAAGGGGCGTTCACGCGGGGGGACGTGTGGAGCCGAAGGTCGGATTCGAACCGACGACCACCCGCTTACAAGGCGGGAGCTCTGACCGACTGAGCTACTTCGGCGCCGGGGTTGGCGGTAATACAGCCGAACGGGGGGCGGAGCCCGCTCACCATTTGGGCTCCTCCTCGACGACGTAGCTGGTGCCGCAGTAGGGGCAGTCCACGTGGACGGCGCCGGCCTTGACGGTGACGCTGGACTTGTCCAGGGCCGCCCCGCAGCTCTCGCAGCGCAGCTTCTCGATGTGGACGTCGCCGGTGAGGTCGATTTGCTGGTGGATGGTAACCTCGCCGGCCTCCTCGCGCTTCTTTTTCGCGGCCCAGCGCGCGGTCAGGGCCAGCACCAGCACGCCGATGCCCACGGTGCCGATTCCCCCAAAGAGCCAAGTGAAGGGGAATTTGGGTTGTGGGCTGAAGGCGCTCCACATGAACATCACTCCGAAGAAAACCAGGACCAGTGCCAGGACGTAGCCGACGTACTTCACGGTTTACCTCTGGGGCAATCGTGGAAAGTGGCTCAAATACCAGGGCGTTCGGGGGATTGAGCCCCGCGGGGATGGTAACACAACGGGGGCGGGAAGGGTATTTTGCGATGCAGGGTCGACCGGGCTCCCCGCACACGGGCGACCGTAAACGGTCGCCCTTACGCAAATCGTCGCCGTTTGTAAATGTAGGGCGGGGATCCCCATCCCCGCCGCTCTTACGTCCCCGACTTCGCCCCTCACCCCAGCCCGTAGGCGCGCCTTTCCCCAGAGGGGAGAGGGGGATAATTTACGGGCCGAATTTTTTCAGGATGCCGTCGCGGCCGAGGCCGAGGATGCCGTACTTCTCGCCCACCCGGGCGAAGGCCCCGACCCCCTTCTCGATTTGATCGTCGGTGTGGGCCGCCGAGAGCTGCACCCGAATCCTCGCCAGGCCCTGGGGCACCACGGGGTAGCTGAAGCCGATGACGTACACGCCGTCCTTGAGGAGCTCGTCGGCGATGTCGTTGGCCAGCCTGGCGTTGTAGAGCATGATGGGGACGATGGGATGGTCGCCGGGGATGACGTCGAAACCGGCCTCGGTTATCAGCCGGCGGAATTTGCGCTGGTTCGCCTGGAGCCGCTCGCGCAGCTCCCCCGATTCCTCCAGGAGGTCCAGGACGGCCAGGGTGGTGGCGACGATGACGGGGGCCAGGGTGTTGGAGAAGAGGTACGGCCGCGAGAACTGCCTGAGCGCCTCCACGACCTCGGGCGGCCCGGCGGTGAAGCCTCCCGAGGCCCCGCCCAGCGCCTTGCCGAAGGTGGAGGTAATGATGTGGACCCGGTGGCCGACGCCGTGGTACTCGCTCGTCCCCCGGCCGTCGGTGCCGATGAAGCCGGTGGCGTGGGAGTCGTCCACGATGACCAGGGCGTCGTGCTCCTCGGCCAGGTCGCAGATCTGCGGCAGGGGCGCCATCTCACCGTCCATGCTGAAGACGCCGTCGGTGACGATGGCCTTCATCCGGGCCTGGCGGGCGCGGATGAGCTCGTCCTCCAGGTCCTGCATGTCGAGGTGGTCGTACCGGAAGCGCTGGGCCTTGCACAGGCGGATTCCGTCGATGAGCGAGGCGTGGTTGAGGGAGTCGGAGAGGACGGCGTCCCGGTCGTCGAAGAGCACCTCGAAGAGCCCGCCGTTGGCGTCGAAGCAGCTCGAGTAGAGGATGGCGTCCCCCTTGCGCACGAAGGCCGCCACGCGACTTTCCAGCTCCTTGTGGATTTTGTGGGTTCCGACGATGAACCGCACCGAGGAGAGGCCGAAGCCGTGGCGGTCCAGGGCCTCCTTCGCCCGCTCGACGAGGGTCTCGTTCCCGGACAGCCCGAGGTAGTTGTTGGCGCAGAAGTTGATTACCTCGCCCGCGGGCTCCACGGATATGCGGGTCCCCTGGCGGGTGGTGATCAACTGCTCTTTTTTATAGGTCCCGGCCTTGCGCGCGCTCTCCAGCCTCTCGGACAGCATTCCCCGCAGGTAGTCTATGCTCATGACCGCCCCGTCACCGCGGGGCACCCATCCGGTCGCGGGACCGATAGGTTGGAAGGAGGGAAAAAACCGAAACCTAGAGCGACCGGAGCGCCTCGCGGACTATGTCGAGCCCCTGGTCCGCCTGCGCCTCCGTCAGGTTCAGAGGCGGGCGGAAACGGATCGAGCGCGCCCCGCAGGTGATGGCGAACAGCCCGCGGTCGTACATCGCCCGCCAAGCCCTGGCCCGCTTCTCGCCCGTGGGCATATCGAAGGCTATCATCAGGCCCAGGCCCCGCGCCCCGGTGGCCTCCGTCCCCTCGATGGCGGAGTGGAGCCCCCCGAGCAGGTGGGCGCCAATGCGGGCGGCGTTCTCCACCAGGCGCTCCTCCTCGATTACCTCGAGGTACGCCTGGCAGCGGACCATGTCCACCAGGTTCCCGCCCCAGGTGGAGTTGAGGCGGCTACAACCGGGGACAGTCCCGTCGGGCGCCGCCTCGGCGGAGAAGACATTATACTTCACCCGGTCCACCTTCTCCCCGGCCATGATTCCGCACACCTGGCTCTTCTTGCCGAAGACGAGAATGTCCGGCCGGACGCCCAGGTGCTCCGAGGCCCAGAACTTCCCCGTCAGCCCGAAGCCCGTCTGGACCTCGTCGTGGATTAAAAGGGCGTCGGCCTCGTCGGCCAGCTCGCGCAGCTTGTAGTGGAACTCGAAGCGGAAGTGGCGATCCCCGCCCTCGGCCTGGATCGGCTCGATGATTATCGCGGCGACGCCGTGGGGGTGCCGGGCCATGGCGGTGCGAATCTCCTCGACCGCCAGTTCCTCCTGCTCGGCGCAGAGCTCCCACCGCTCCGGCTCGGGGAGGCTGAAGTTGATGCCGGGGGAGTTGATGCGGGGCCAGTCGAACTTCGGGTAGTACTTGTACTTGCGGGGGTCGGCGGTGTTGGTCAGCGACAGGGTGTAGCCGGTGCGGCCGTGGAAGGCCTGCTTGAAGTGGATGACCACGAGCTCGTTCTCGTGGGCCTGGGCCTCGGCGTCGTCCCTCCAGACGCCGTCCTCCAGGTTGCGCCGGGTCTTGTAGTCGAAGGCGGCCTTCAATGCGTTCTCCACCGCCAGACCGCCGCCGGAGACCAGGAACAGGTGCTTCAAGTACTCGGGCATTGCGATGCGCGCCCAGGTCGCCACGAACTCCGCCATCTCCGTGGTGTAGATGTCGGAGTTGGACGGCTTGTTCACCGCCACCCGGGCCAGCTTCTTCAGGAAGTCGGGCGCGGTGAGCTTCGGGTGGTTGTACCCGATGGGCGAGCTGGCGAAGCAGGTGAAGAAGTCGAGAAGCTCTCGGTCATGGAGCTTGTCGTATATGACGGCGCCTTTGGAGCGCTCCAGGTCGAAGACCAGGTCGTCGTAACCGTCGGCCAGCATGTACTTCTTCAGGGTCGGGAGGACCTCTCGGGGGGTGAGGGTGATGGACACGTCGACTCCTTTTTTGCGAGAGACCGGCGCGTTGCCGAGTGGGGGTTGCGGGGCGTAATTTGTTGATATTTTACGGTTAATCCGCCCCGGGCTCTGCGGGCCGGGCCAAGTCTAACGTGCCCCGGTTATCTTGTCAACCCCGCCCGCGTGGAGGTTCAGCCTCCTGCGGCGGGCGTAAAAAAGACCCCGCGGGGGCCGTCGGCCGTCCCATCCGGTAATCACCCGCCGATGAAACCGAGGCAGGCGTCGATGCGCGCGAGGGTCTCCTCCCGCCCCACCAGCACGACGGTCTCGAAGAGGCCGATTCCCACCGTGCCGCCGGTGAGCGCCACCCGGACCGGCTGGACCAGCTTGCCCAAACCGAGGCCCAGCTCCTCGGCCTTGGCGCGGAAGGCCTCCTCCAGGGTGTCGTGCTCGAAGGCCGTGGTCTCGAGCAGGCGCCGCGCCTCGGTGAGATGGGCGGATGCGCCCTCTTTTCCCAAAACCTTCCTCACCGCCGTCTCGTCGTAGCCCTCGGGGGCGAAGTAGAAGGGGCGCACGTAGAAGGCGTAGTCGGGCAGAAGCTTAGCCCGGTCGCCGACGCGGTCGATGATGTCCACCAGACGCTCCCAGCCCTCGCCACCCTCGGTCGCGGTCGAAGACACCGCCCCGGCCTTGTGGAGGACGGCCAGCGCACGGCGGGCGCGCTCCTCGGGGGGGAGCATCCGCAGGTGCTCTCCGGAGATGTGCCGGCACTTGTCGTAGTCGAAGACGGCGGCGGTGTTGGAGATGCGCTCCGTGGAGAAGGCGGCCGTCAGCTCGTCCAGCGTGTAAAATTCCCGCTCCGTGCCCGAGCCCCAGCCCAGCAGCGCCAGGTAGTTCACCAAAGCCTCGGGGAGGTAGCCCTGGCGGCGGAACTCGGCCAGCGCCGTGGCCCCGTGGCGCTTGGAGAGCTTCTGCCGGTCCGGCCCCAGAATCATGGGCAGGTGGATGAAGACCGGCGGCTCCGCGCCCAGCGCCCGGTAGATGAGGATTTGCTTGGGCGTGTTGGAGATGTGGTCGTCGCCCCGCAGCACGTGGGAGATGCGCATGGCGACGTCGTCCGCGGTGACGGTGAAGTTGTAGAGCGGGTGCCCTTCGGCGACCGACGGTCGGCGCCAGAGGATGAAGTCCTCGATGTCGGCGTTGGAAAAGGAGACCCGTCCGCGCTGGGTCGGCTCCACCCAGGCGGTCTCTCCGGGAGGGACGGCGAAGCGCACGGCGTAGGGCTCGCCGGCATCCATGCGTCGCCGGGCCTCACCGTGGTCGAGACCCCGGCAGCGGCCGGAGTAGCGGTAGGCCTCCTTGCGCGCGTGCGCCTCTTCACGCTCGGCGTCCAGCTCTCCGGGGGAGCAGAAGCAGGGGTAGGCGGCGCCGGATTCCAGCAGCCTCTCCGCCGCCTCCCGGTAAAGACCGTACCGCTCGCTCTGGAGGTAGGGCGCGCAGGGGCCGCCCACGTCCGGGCCCTCGTCCCAGTCCAGCCCCAGCCAGCGCAGCGCTTCCAGAATCGCGGCGAGCGACTCCGGCGTCGAGCGCTCCACGTCCGTGTCCTCGATGCGCAGGATGTAGGTCCCCCCCGTCCCCCGGGCGAGGAGGAAGTTGTAGAGGGCGGTGCGCACGTGGCCCACGTGGAGGTGCCCCGTGGGGCTGGGCGCGAAGCGGACGCGCAGCTTGTCGGTCTGTTTACCCATCCCTATATTAAACCCCTCCCCCTCGTCCACTCACCACACGTAGGGCGGGGGCTCCGTACCCCGCCCGTTGTCTCTTCACCATTCAACCGGGCGGCACACGGAGTTGCCGCCCTACATCTATGGTTATAAATCAATCACGGATGTTGACCCACCCCGAGTTGAACGGTCGGCCATCGGGCTAGTAGCCGTAGCCGGCCGCATTCCGGTCACCCTCATTCTCCTGGGCCGCGTGTTCCGCCTCGGCGTGGCGCTTGGCGATGTCGGCCAGAATCTCGTCCAGGTGGTTCTCCACCTCGGCCTGGGCCACCAGCGAATCCACCCAGGCCCGGTAGAAGGAGTTCTTGATGACCATGATCATGTCCCGGCGCAGGCCTTCCAGACGGCTGCCGTAGGCCAGGGGCGAGGGCTCGGAGACGTTCCGCCCGCGGACGATGTAAAAGCCGTCGCGGTCGCGGACCACGCCCGAGAGCTCGTCGGGCTTCAGCTCGAAGGCGGTGCGGGCCGCCACGGGGGCGGTGCCCACCCCGGCGATGTTCCCCTGCCGGGTGATTTGGTCGGCGGAGACGACTTTATCGCCCATTTCACCGGCGGCGCGGTCCAGCCCGACCTCCCGCGCCAGGGTCTCGAGCTCCCCGGCGTGCTTTTCCGCCATGTCCCACGCCTTGGAGTTGAGCACCTTGGCCTCCACCCGGCCCCGGATATCCTCGAAGGGGTACGGTTTCTCCGGGATCCGCTCCACCACGGACAGGACGTAGAAGTCGTGCTTGAACGCCGCGTCGGGGTCGGTGGGGTCCTCGTGGGTCCGGGTGAGGATGCCGGAGACCTGCCCCGGTTCCAGCTTGAAGGCGGTGTCGCGGAACTGGTCGAACCGGCCGATTTTCGGGTCGATGATGATGGCGTCCTGGGCGAAGGGCCCCGCCCGCTGGACCTCCACCCCGGGGATGAGGGCCGCGGCCTCGGCCAGGCTCTTGCCCTCGTAGAGCGCCTGGGAGAGCGTGCCCTGAAACTTGCCCATGGCGGAGAGCGCCTGGTCCATGCGCAGGCGGTTCTCCAGCTCGGCCCGCATCTGGGCGAAGGTCGGCACGTCCGACTCCCGGCGGATGACGTGCCAGCCGTAGTCGGTTTTCACCGGTTCCTGGCTCACGGCGCCGGGCTCGAGGGCGTAGGCGGCCTCCTCGAACGCGGGGACCATCTCGCCGGGCCCGAAGAAGCCCAGGTCCTCGGCGACGACCGCGGGCACCTCTCCGGTCGGGCTCGGAGCCTGGGCCGCATACTCGTCGAAGATTTTTTCGAAATCGGCCCCGCCCGAGAGCTGAGCGATTACGGCGGCCGCCTTGACCCGGGCCGCCTCGACGGTCTTCTCGTCGGCGTCGGGCGGGACGGTCCAAAGGATGTGGCGCACGTGGATTCTGCCGGCGGAGGCCTCCTCGTCCTTCACCTGCTCGTAGTAGGCCTGCAGGTTCTCGTCGGTGAGCTCCACCCGCGTGTAGAAGTCGTCGAAGACCAGGGCGACGTAGTCCACGGTAGCCTGGGCCGGGGCCATGAACTCGTCGGTGTGGGCGTCGTAGTACGCGCGCGTCTCGGCCTCGGTGAGGACGACGTCACCCACGAAATCACCGTAGGCGATTTGCGCGAAGTCGGCGGAGGCGAACTGGTTCGTATCGAGGAATTCGGCGCGCACCATGGGCTCGGGGACGTAGACCGCGTCGAAGATGATGGAGTGGACCTTCTCCACCAGGAGCTGCCGCCCGAGGGTCCGGCGGTACTCGTCGTCGTTGGTGCCCTGGTCGTGCAGGAAGGCGTCGTAGAGGTCGCGGTTGAAGGCCCCGTTCTCCCCGTGGAAGTAGGGCGCCTGCTCGATGGTCCGGCTGACCTCCTCATCCGTGACCGTGAGGCCCCACTCCGTGGCCTGTTGCCGGACCACGTAATCCTCGATGATGAGCTCGATGGCGTCCCGGCCGGCCTGGTCGCGCAGCGCGGGCTCCACGGACGGGTCGTAGAAGTCACCCATGCGGGAGCGCTCGTTCGCCACGTACCGGCGGAAGAGGCCCTCGGCGAGCTGGTAGTACTCGTAGTACGGAACCTCCTCGCCGTTGACGACGAGGACGACGGTCGACTTCTGGCAGCCGCCGCCCTGAGAGTAGCTCATGCCCCAGGCGAAGACGATGGTCCCCAGAAAGCCGATGATGGCGATCCAGAGAATCGGCTTCATCTTCTCGCGCATGGCGCGCATGACCATAGCGGCACCTCCCGTTTGCGGAGACGTATTGTACCACACCGCCGGAAATAAATGCTCCCCGGGGGTGAAGGCGTCCCGGAGGGAAAACCGCTATTTTTTCGCTGGAAACCGGACCGCTTAATAACTGCGCCGGCGAAGCCGGAAAATGGCGAAAAGCGTTGACTTTCAAGGGAGTTAATGCTATCATGCCCCCTTTAAAGGACCCTCTCAACCCACCACCCCACGATTTCAAATATGACCCTGCGCGAACAGTCCATCCAGAAGGTCTCCGTCGACGAGGAAATGCGCCGGAGCTACCTCTCCTACGCGATGAGCGTCATCGTCGGCCGCGCCCTGCCCGACGTCCGGGACGGCCTCAAGCCGGTCCACCGCCGCCTCATCTACGCCATGCAGGGCCTCGGCCTGGCCTCCAACAAGCCGCACCGCAAAGCGGCCCGCATCGTCGGCGAGGCCATGGGCAAGTTCCACCCCCACGGCGACCAGGCGCTCTACGACACCCTCGTGGGCCTGGGGCAGGACTTCACCAGCCGCTACCCCCTGGTGGACCCCCAGGGCAACTTCGGCTCCCTGGACGGCGACCCCCCCGCGGCGATGCGCTACACCGAGGCGCGCCTGAGTAAACTGGCCGAGGAGATGCTCGCCGACATCGACTCGGAGACGGTGGACTTCGTCCCCAACTTCGACGCGTCGCTCTCGGAGCCGCTGGTCCTGCCGTCGCGCATCCCGAACCTGTTGATAAACGGCTCCACGGGAATAGCCGTGGGCATGGCCAGCCACATGCCGCCCCACAACCTGGGCGAGGTGTGCCGGGCGCTGGTGCGCTACATAGACGACCCCGGGGTGAGCCTGGGTGAGCTGATGCAGCTCGTCCCCGGTCCGGATTTTCCGACGGGCGGGATCATCCTGGGCCGTGAGGGGCTCGTCGAAGCCTACTCCACCGGGCGCGGGAAATTGACCGTGCGCGGCCGGGCGGCCGTGGAGGAGTCTAAAAAAGGCAAGTCGCGCATCGTCATCACCGAGATACCGTACCAGGTGAACAAGTCCCGCCTCGTGGAGCAAATCGCCGACCTGGTGCGCTCGAAGACCGTGGACGGCGTCTCCGACCTGCGCGACGAGTCGGACCGCCGGGGCGTGCGCGTCGTGGTGGAGCTGAAGAAAGAGGCGAATCCCGAAATCATCCTCAACCACCTCTACCGGCACACCCAGCTCCAGACCACCTTCGGGGTCATCAACCTGGCGCTGGTGTCGGGCGAGCCGCAGTACCTGAGCCTCGCGGACCTCCTGGGCCGGTTCGTCGACCACCGGATAGAGGTGGTGGAGCGCCGGAGCCGGTACGAGCTGGACCAGGCAAAGCGCCGGGCCCACATCGTCGAGGGCCTCCTGGTCGCCCTGGGGGACATGGACCGCATAGTGGCCACCCTGCGCTCCTCCCCGGACACCAGAACGGCAGAGAACAGCCTGATGAACGGCTGGTCCCTCTCCGAGCCCCAGGCCAAGGCTATCCTCGAGATGCGCCTGTCGCGGCTGGTGGCCCTGGAGCATAAAAAGCTCGCCGATTCCTACGACGAGCTCACCCGGACCATCGCCCGCCTCGAGGAACTCCTGGGCGACCAGCAGAAAATCAAGAACGTCATTAAGGAAGAGCTCACCGAGGTGGCGAAAAAATACTCGGACGAGCGCCGGACGAGCATCGCCGAGGGTTCCTTGACCGATATGGAAGCGACCGACCTCATAGCCGACGAGAGCACCCTGGTGGCGCTCACCCGGGAGGGCTACGTCAAGAGGATGCAGCCCGACGCCTACCGGGCCCAGGGGCGGGGCGGCGTCGGGGTCACCGGCATCCAGACCAAGGAAGAGGACTTCGTCGAGCAGCTCTTCATCGCCCGGACCCACGACCACCTGCTGTGCTTCACCACCGACGGGCGGTGCTACTGGCTGAAGATTTACCAGATACCCGAGGCCTCGCGCCTGGCGCGGGGGACCGCCATCGTCAACCTCCTCGAGCTCGACGAGGGGGAGAAAATCACGGCCGTGGTGCCGGTCCCCGACCTGAACGACGGGGAGAACTACCTCGTCATGGCCACGGCCCGGGGGATGGTGAAGAAAACCAAGCTCTCCGCCTTCGCCAACCCGCGTAAGGGCGGAATCATCGCCATCGGCCTCCAATCCGACGACCGGCTCATCGGGGTGCGGCTGACCGACGGCCGGCAGCACGTCCTGCTGGCCACGCGCAACGGCCGGGCCGTCCGGTTCGAGGAGGTGCAGACCCGCCCCATGGGGCGCGCCGCGGGCGGGGTCATCGGCATCCGCCTGACCGAGCCCCAAGACGCCGTGGTGGGCATGGCCGTGGTGGACCCCGCCGGGGACGGCGATTCAGAGATTCTGGTCGCCACCGCCAACGGCTACGGCAAACGGACGCCGATTGAGGAGTACCCGTTGAAGAACCGGGGCGGCCTCGGCGTCATCAACATCAAGACCACCCTGCGCAACGGCCCGGTGGTTATGATGCGCCTCATCGGCGGCGACGAGGAGCTTTTGCTGATTTCCGAGGGCGGGATGGTCATCCGCTACCCGGCCAGCGAGGTCTCCGTCATGGGGCGCAACACCCAGGGGGTGCGGCTGATGCGCTTCCAAGAGGGGGACGTCCTCTCCGCGGTGGCGGTCCTGGTGGATGACGAGGAGTAGTAGGCCGGGGCGGGGATTGCCCATGCCTGTTGTAGGGGGGCCCCTCTGCGGGCCGCCGCGTTTTAAATGGCGGCGGGGAAAGGATTCCCCGCCCTACGTCATCGCAAATGCAGGGTACGGGTTAGGGTGAGGGGTGCAGCGGCCCCCCCTCTCCCAGTGGGAGCGGCGCGCCGACGGGGCTAGGGGTGAGGGCAACCTTATAAAAAGAATGCGGCGGGGATTAAAATCCCCGCCCTACATTAAATCAAACTCGGGAGCCGACCGTCACACCCCCGCGCCGGCGGCGGCCATGCCGGCCTCGGGGAGGAAGAAGCGGGCGGGGTCCAGGTTACGGCCGCCCCGGAGCACCTCGTAGTGCAGCTTGGGCCCCAACGTCCGGCCGGTGGTGCCCACGGCGGCGATGGCGTCCCCCCGTTTCACCTCGTCGCCGGGATGGACGTACACCCGGCTCAGGTGCGCGTACACCGTCTCGAAATACCCCCCGTGGTCGATAATAAGCTTCAGGCCGAAGTTGCCCTCGTGGTCGGCGAAGGTGACCGTCCCGTCGGCCGGGGCGATGACCGGCGTCCCAGGCGGCGCGGTGATGTCGATTCCGCGGTGGAAGTAGTTGCGGCCGGTGAACTCGCTCATCCGGTTGCCGAACCCGGCGGTTACCCAGCAGTGCTCGCCGTCCACGGGCCGGATGCTGGGGGTGAAGCGCTGCCGGGCGGCGTCGGCGTCCAGGAAGCGCTCGATGTCCCCCAGGGTTCCGGTCAGGTCCCCGGCCCGCTCGACGAGCCTCCCGATGGCCGTCTTCCCCGACTCGGCCCCCGACTGGATGGCCTCCAGGGGGAGGCTGGACTCGAAGGCGGCCAGGCGGTCCTCCAGCACGTCGGGGTGCTCCAGGGACAGCGTGGGGTGGAGCTCGATGAGCATCTCCTTCTTCTGCTCGAGCTGGGCCAGGGAGCGCTGGAGGTCGCCGATTTCCTGGTCGAAGTACTCGAGCTGCTCGTCCTGGGTTTTCGTCCGCTCGCGCAGCTCCGCCAGCCGGTTCTCGTCCACCACCTTCTGGGCGTAGCTCACGCCCAGAATCACCAGGCCGGTGATGATGCCGACGGCCACGAGCCCGCCCACCGTGATGAGCCAGTAGGGGAGGCGGATGTCGCGCACATCCCCGTGGCTGTGGGGGACGACCTTGACCGAGATGCCGCGGTGGATGAAGGTGTGTAGAAAGCTCATGCTCAGTTGATGAAACAAGGGGTTTAACCGAGCGAAGCGAGCTATGCCACCGGCAAAACCCCTTGCCCTACTAGTTGCGGCCGCGGCTCACCACCAGGGTGCCG
>CAZNZF010000063.1:0-11692 GCA_964577465.1 uncultured bacterium
TTGTCTTCCTGTTCGGTCGACGCCTCGCCCTCCTCCTTCTTTTCCTCGTCCTCGGGCTTCTCCTCCCCGACCGGCTTCTCGCCCTCCTCCAGGTCCTCGGGGACCTCGAACTCGGGGAACTCCTCGTCGTAGTCGCGGCGCTCGAGGATGTTCTCGTCGTCCTTCTTCTTGCGCAGGGCCACGTAGATGAGCGTCTGCCCCGCTTGGCAGGTGGCCAGGAGGAAGCTGGCCAGGATGCCGATGAGGCCGATGAGCCCCACGGCGAGGATGATGGACGCGACGTGGAGCCCGGCGGCGGGCTGCATCGGGATGAAGCTGTAGCTCTGCGGCGC
Organism: uncultured bacterium; assembly: GCA_964577465.1. Classification (GTDB taxonomy): domain Bacteria; phylum RBG-13-66-14; class RBG-13-66-14; order RBG-13-66-14; family RBG-13-66-14; genus RBG-13-66-14. The sequence continues at coordinate 333 of CAZNZF010000063.1, forward strand.
CAGGAGCCAGTAGATGCCCGGGATATTGCCCACCACGAGCCAGGGCATGAATCCCTGCTGCTGGCAGAAGAAGATCATGCGGTTCGCGTAAACCTGGGCCGCGTCCACCGGTACGCGCAGGAAGCTGTGGGTGTAGTGCTGCGCCTGGGGCAGCACGTACTGGGTGAAGTCCGTCCCCCACCACACCCCGAAGACCATCTTCATCAGCTTCAGGGCGAACAGGATGAATACGAGGAACACGCCGAAGGCGAGCATGGTCACCAGGCACAGGAGGAACTCGTAGATGAAGAGCCTCCAGGGCTGGGCGGCCACGGTGGAGAAGAGCTCGAAGATGGTCTCGAAGGTGTCGTTCTTGGTGGTGGCGACGACGGCGGGCGCGATGACCACCCCCACGAGGATGATTACCACCAGGTAGAGGGTGAAGACGGTGACGCCGATGATTACGGGGAATAAGGCGGCGGTGATCCAGGCGGATACGGCGCCCCAACTGGCGAACCAGCCGATGACGAGGCCGCCGAAGACGAGCCCCGCGGCGAGAATCGCCAGCCCGACGGGGGAGAGGATGACCGCTGCGGCGTTCTTACGCGCGAACCGCCACGCCTCCCGCTTCGAGTAGAAGTCGTTCCCGCGGAGCTGCTCGTAGGTGAGCTTGGCGGTGGCGGTCCCGGCCAGGAGGGCCAGCACCAGCGCCCACAGGACCCCCACGCCCCATATCAGCCACGAGTACCAGGGCACGCCCACGAAGTAGTTGGCCACATCGCCGCCCGGTCCGAAGGCCAGGGGGATGGGCAGGGCGCCGTAGTTGAACCAGATTTCGGCGAAGGTGGAGCCGCCGACCAGGAGCGATGCGTACGCCAGGACGGCGTATCCGCCCAGGCCGATGACCAGGCCGGTGAACTGCACCCAGATTTTCTTGGCGGAAAATCCCAGGCGCGGCGCCCGCAACACGTCGCGGAAATCGAAATACAGCTTACGCAACATGAGAGTCCCCTTGGGTTACGCGCTTTACTTCAAGCCCTTAAGCATACGAACGGTCATCATTATACCAGTCAACCGGTCCGGTTTGGCAACGTTTTTTACGCGCCCGCGACGAGGTCGAACTGGCGCAGGATTTCGGCGGGCGAGGCGGTGGCCACGCCGACCTTGGCGATGACCACCCCGGCGGCCAGGTTCGCCAGGTGCGCCCCCTCGGACATGGACGCCCCGGCGGCCAGGGCCAGGGTGAGCACGCCGGTCACCGTGTCGCCGGCCCCGGTGACGTCGAATACCTCGCGGGCCACGGTCTCGATGACCTCGGCGCGGGCGCCGGGACCCTCGTACAGGCGCATCCCCCGCTCGCCGCAGGTGATGAGGAGGTTCTTGAGGCCGGTGAGCTCGAAGAGCCGGGCGGCGACGTCGTCCAGCTCCTCGTAGCGCCCGCGTCGGCCCACCGCGCCCCCCGCCTCGTGGTTGTTCGGCGTGGCCACCGTCACCCCGGCGTAGGCGGCGAAGTGGTCCTGCTTGGGGTCCACGGCGCTGGGCTTCCCCCCGGCGCGGTCCACCAGGTCGCGGATGAGGCCCGGCGAGAGGAGCCCCTTGCCGTAGTCGGACAACAGGAGGGCGTCGGCCCCGGCCAGGAGCTCCCGGCCTCCGGCGGCGAGGTCCGCCCGGACGGACTCGTCCACCGGGGCGCGCGCCTCGCGGTCCACGCGGCAGACCTGCTGCCGCTCGGCCATGACGCGGGTCTTGAGGGTGGTCGGCCGGTCTTGCACGGCCAGGACGTGCCCGTGGTCGATTCCGTCGGCGGCGAGCCGTTCGCGCAGCTCCGCGGCGTCGGCGTCGTTCCCGACCACGCCCAGAAGGAGCGGAACGCCTCCCAGGGCGGCCACGGTGCGCGACACGTTGGCCGCGCCGCCCGCCAGCGACGTCTCCCGCTCCACCTCCACCACCGGCACCGGCGCCTCGGGGCTTATTCTCTCCACCCGGCCCCAGACGTAACGGTCCAGCATCAGGTCGCCCACGACGAGCACCCGCCGGCCGGCGAGCGAGGCCAGCAGCCCCTTCAATCGTTCACTGTCAAACCCGTTGCTCATTCGTCCGGTTTTATGGCCTCGTCCACGAGGCGGCAGATGACGTGGATGCAGGTGATGTGGCCCTCCTGGATGCGGCAGGTGCGCACGCCGGAGACGACCAGGGGCGCGTCGGCCTCGGACGCCAGCTTCCCCCCGTCGCGGCCGCTCAGGGCCACAACCTTCATTTTCTTTTCCCGGGCGGCGGCCACCGCCGCCAGGACGTTGGGCGAGCCCCCGCTGGTGGAAATCGCGACCAGCACGTCTCCCTCGCAACCCAGGGCGCGGACCTGGCGGGCGAAGATTTCCGCGAAGCCGTAGTCGTTGCCGATGGCGGTGAGGTTGCTGGTGTTGGTAGAGAGGGCCACGGCGGGCAGCGGTTTTCGCTCGGTCTCGAAGCGCCCGACGAGCTCGGCGGCGAAGTGCTGGGCGTCGGCGGCGGAGCCCCCGTTGCCGCATAAGAGAACCTTATGCCCGCCCTTTAGCGCCGCGATGATGATTCCCGCCGCGCGGGCCACCGGGCCGGCCAACTCTTCGGCGGCCTTCGCCAGGTTCTCCGTGGCCAGGCGCAGCTCGTGGGCGGCCAGCTCGTCAGGCCCCATGTCCCTCCAATTCCCGCAGGCAGGCGGCGTAGAACAGCGGCAGCAGGACCTCGTGCGGGCCGACCAGGTAGCGGCCGTCGCCGGGGCTGGGCCGATTCACCACGTTCTCGCTCACCCGGTAGGCCACGCTGAAATCGAAGGCCGCCGTGGTGAACCGCCCGGTCAGGCCCAGGTTGCGGGCCACGGAGACCGCTTTGAGAAACACCTCGGGCAGAAGCACCGCCGAGCCCCAGTTCAGGTAGCAGCCGCCGAGCCCGTCGCCTTTTCCGCCCAGGCGCGCCACCTGATGCGCCAGGATGCGGAAGTCGCGCAGGCTGGCCTCGCCCACCGCCGCGCCGTCGCAGTCCGGGTGCATGTGGTTGATGTCGGTGCCCAGGGCCACGTGGACGGTGACGGGGACGTCCAGCTCGTGAAGCCGCGCCATGACGCTGATTTTTTTATTCTCGCCCTCGGAGGCGGCGAGCCCCAGCGCCTCTCCGGCCCCGAGGCCCTCCCGCGCCGCCCGGGAGTAGGCCCCGTTGACCAGCGCCGCCGTCTCTCCCGCCATGCCGAAGCGCCCCAGCGGCAACTGCGCCGCCACGTCCTCCGAGGTTTTGCCGAAATGGGCCAGCTCGATGTCGTGGATGGCGAAGGCCCCGTTCACCGCCAGGCAGGTCACCAGCCCCCGCTCGGCCAGGGCGATTAAAAGCGGCCCCACGCCGGCCTTCACCAGGTGGGCCCCGGCGCCGAAGATCACCGGATAGCCCCCCCGCGACGCCTCCACCGTCCGCCCCACGACGAAGCGCAGGTCCCGCGCGGTCAACAGGTCCGGCAGGCGGTCCAGGAGCGCCGCATCCGCCGCGACGGGGAGTGAGCACAGGTCGTCCAGGGTGACCTTGCTCGGCCGCTCGGCGATGGGCTGCGGCTTAATCCGCGACAGGTCGATTTCGGGGTGACGGCTCATCGGCGTTCCGGGTTGAAGGGTATCTTGAGTAATCGTAACCGAGGTCGGTCCTGGGACGTTAATGTAATTAATGCAACAATTAGTTAGTCGATTTCAAAGTAATCGGAATCTATCTTCTTTATTTTGTAGGTGCTTACCGTCGATACGCCTATATCGTGTTCAATCATGAAATGAGCCAACTGGCTGCCGTCGATAAGGACGACTTTATTCTCCAGCGATTTCGCATACTTTCGGGCGCTTTCGCTGAAATCAGAAGTCGTGATGAAGACGCCTTTACGCGCCTTCTGCCCGGCCAGGGCTCCCACGAAGGACTGTATCTCCGGTCGACCGACGCTTCTTTCCCATCGCTTCGCCTGGATGTAGATTACATCCAGTCCAAGGCGATCTTCATTGATCACGCCGTCGATTCCCTCGTCCCCCGAGCGTCCGATGGCCCTCCCCGCGTCCTCGAAGGAACCGCCGTAGCCCATTTTCACCAATAGCTCCACCACCAGCCGCTCGAAGAAACCCGGTGAGTTCAGCTTGACCTGATTCAGCAGCTCGTCGGCCAGTTGCCGTTCCAAGACGGTGAAGTTTTCCTCGATCAACTCCTCGGGGGTTTGCGTATCGTCAACCTGCGATGCTTCTGACGTCGTGGATCGTTTCCCGGCCTTTGTGCTGGACAGCCAGGCGGCGAATTCGTCAAACCGCGTCAGTTCTTTGATGTTCAGACTCGTCGGGTTGTCCGCCAACAGCGCACGTCCACGCTCGGTTATATGAAACACGCCGCGCTTGACATTTTCAAGGAGCAGCGCGTGCCTCAAATAGCTGATGGCCCACGTGACGCGATCGTAGACCACCGTTTTTGCGCCTCCCTTCAAAGTGGCGCTCATATCTTTTTCGGTAAGATGGAATTCCTTTCTAACGTATTCGATAGTCTCCCTTACGGAATGGTCCCTCCCATCCTCAAGAGAACGTAAAACGGGAAGAAATAACGACTGGAAATCCGGAATGGCCATCGTTCACTCCCTCATTCAATCCACATAGTGGTCGATTACCAAATAGGGGTGGCTGACTCGGTGAACTTGGGCACCCGCAGGACGCCATTTTTTCCGTCTGGTGGCTCAGGCTCGGGCATCCAGGGTGCGGTTCACGAGTCCGACCTCGACCCGCGCCACGGGCTGCGGCTTAATCCGCGACAGGTCGATTTCGGGGTGACGGCTCATATTTTCTCGGTTCGGTCCACGTAATTGTAGCAAAAAAGGCCGGGCCGGGGGCTAGGGGGACCGCCCGGCGCATCGGGCCTTGTCACGCAGGCGGTCGAGGACTTTCCCGTCCGTGAGCCCGCGCGGGGCGTCGCGAGATTTTAGTTTTTTTTAACGTTGGGGCGGGTGTCCGCACCCGCCTGTTTTTTACGACCCTCACCCCCGGCCCGGACACCGCGGATTGCGATGGTGCGGGCGACCGGGGACTCCCCGCCCCTACGCGCCGTTTTCATGCGATGACGTAGGGGCCGACCTTCAGGTCGGCCCGTTTTTTTACAAGGCAGTTTCAATCCGTTACCCTCACCCCAGCCCTCTCCCTAGAAGGGAGAGGGGACACGCGGCAACCCCCCCATCAAATCACGCCGGCCATGACGATCAGCCACTCGACCTGAATCGCGGCGAAGAGGACGGCGACGACCCACAGGCCGATGCGTCTTTTCCTCGAATTTTTCAGCCTGTCCCACACGTCGTCCCCCCGCCGGAGACGGCCGGCGAACACCGCGGCGATGACCCCCAACAGCGGCGTGGTGGGGATGTGGTACACGGGGTGGGAGAAGCTGACGAAGTAGGGCAAAGCGTACAGGAGCGCCATCCCCAGAAGCACGGTCAGGGAGTCCCTCCCCGGCAGCACCTTGGAGCCGGCGAAGAGCGCCAGAATCACCGCCCCGGCGATGCCCACGTAGAACGCGCCGTCGGCCGCGATGGCCGCCAGCCCCACCCACAACGGCAGGCCGAATACTTTAACGAGCTGTGACCCGGAGAAGCTGTCGAGGGCGAGGTAGGTCCGCACGCGGCTCAGGCTGCGCACGATGAAAAGGTCCGGCCGCCCGACTATCTCCCCCCAGGCCACCGCCGCGTAGCGCCCGCTCCGCAGGTGCGCCGGCAGCTCGTTTATGTCGGTCACCAGGCGTCTGAAGCCGTCGGGCCACCCGGATTCGACGCCCGAGTGCGACCCCAGCCACCACGTCTTGTAAAGCGGCGTGTACGGGTTGTTCCCCAGAAAGAGGTTCCACGTGTTGGCCTGGTTGATGAGGACGAAGTGACCGGTCATGTGTTGCGCGACCAGGAGCCAGAGGCCGACGATTCCGGCCGCCGGCAGTAAGACCGCCAGGGAAGGCAGCGGCTTCTTCAGCTTCACCGCCAGGTAGACCGGCACCCCCGCGAGGAGGACGAGGCTCGTGGGCCGGATGAGCGCCGTCGCCCCCAGCACGCACCCCAGGATGACCGCCGTCCCGACCCCCGCCCCGCGCACCGATCGGAGCGTCAGCCAGGCCGCCGCGGTCACCCCCACCGCCGCCGGGAGCTGGGTCAGCGTGTCCACCGAGTTGAGGACGTAGCACGGGTAGAGGGCGAATACGGCCAGGAAGAGGTTGGCGCCGAAGCGGGCCGAGGACGCGCCCTCCGGCGTCCACTTCGCCTCTTGGGACGCGTCCAGCACGAGGCGGTACCCCAACAGGGCCAGCGCCAGGAACCACAGAAGCATCGAGGCCCGGGCGAGGAACTCGTCGGAAGACAGGTGCTGTGAGAGGGAAAGGTAGAGGGGCAGGCCCGGGGGCCATTTGGGGGTGTAGCCGATGCCCTTGGCGATGTACCGGGCCTCTTTGAAGTAGCCTGCGGCGTCCGAGACGAGGGGCGCGTCGGCGACGAGGAAGAGGGTGACCAGGCGCAGGACGACCGCGAGGAGGAGGATGACCCACATCGCCCGCCGGTCCTCCAGAAGCGCGAGTATGCCCTTGTGTGTCGTCACCATCGTTTACCGGGCGAAAAATGCGGCCTGGGGCCGCTAAAAAAATATCTTGTATCTTTAATGTAGATAAAATTATTTTAGATTAATGTCTAACTGATTGGGTGTATATACATTCTTTTCAATAGAATCTTCCTCAGTAACAATGTTTGATAATCCTTCGAAGCGAAAAGAACTTGCTATTAAATATTCTTCTTCTTTTTCAAAGGATAACCACTTCCTCCCCAACCTCTCAGCAGCTTCACCTGTTGTATTACTGCCAGCGAATGGATCAAATATAGTATCCCCGGGGTCAGTTAAAAAATTAATAAAAAAAGTAGGCAGTTGAATCGGAAAACGGGCGGGGTGCACTTTCAATCCAGATTCCTTGCATCTCTTTAAATAGTAGCCCGTGCTATCGTTGTTACCAAATATTAAAATGTTGTCAGGTATTGAGCCACCTCTATTATTTTGAAACTTGTGTGTAATATTATGACCTGATGGACGCCTTTTTGCTCTATAACCCCTTTTAATAAGGCGCTTCATATCCTCGCTGTATTCACGTAGCACTTTTTCGTTACTTGCTTTGGGATTAGCAGTTTTAGAAAGCCACCATAAACATTCGACAGAGTCTTTTACTCTCAATTTTCGGACGGTTACCCACTCCGCAGGGACGGGCAATTTGGCGGGATTGTACCAGTAAAATTCTTGGGCTAAGTAGAAGCCTATGTTTTTTACTAGTTTTATCAATACTTCAAAATGGCACAAAGACCGGGTTGGTCTTCCAGGTTCCCAACTGCCTCCGATGTTCAGCACAAAACTGCCGGTTGGCTTTAAAACCCTCTTTAAATCCTCTCCTAACGATATAAACCATTCAACGTATTCGTCCTGGTTTTCATTTCCATACTCCTTTTTAAAATGGAGAGCATAGGGAGGTGATGTCAAGATAAGATCAATACTCTCGTCTGGTACTTGTTTTATTAAGGAGAACGTGTCTCCTTGGTAAGCGGAACCAAGAGAGGTTTTATAAAAAGGTTTAAGTTTATTCTTCATCGTGTACATCCCGTATAGCTTTTTCTAATGCTGAACGCCAAGTGGAGTCTGGTTTAAAGGGTACAGGCTGAAAAGTATTTAATAGTGTATCCTCGTCTCTTTTTCGTTTAAGTTTTTTTGTAGCTGCATACAAATATTTCCATTCATTAGTCTGATTAAATAAACAAGCGGCTAAAAGGTCAAATTCGTCTGTGCTGTATGATCTTGTGTTTGAACCATCTTTTGAATTTCGTGTTTTTTGTACTTCTACACGAAAACCTTCTTTTCCTATCATATTTTCACCACTACGTACATTTTTACATTCTAATGTGAAGTCAATGCCTTTGTATTTGATTGAGAAATCGGGTAGTTTATCTTCATCATGCCATGTGTAGCTCTCTATTACACTATCATGTTTTAGTTCGTTTAAATAACGTGACAGAAACAACTCAGCTAGTTTACCCTTGACATCAACCTGTGCTCTGAAGCCGGCTTCGATTGCTTTTACTATATCGTCTTTTGAGCAGTTTAGGTCTTTCTCCAATTTACTTATATCTATTTTAATTATTTCAGTCGGTTCAACTTCTAACGCGGTTGAAATGTCTTCTAACACGTTGATGGTTATGTTCCTGACACCCCTTTCGATGCCGCTAACGTAAGTCGGGTGTCTTTTAATTCTCGAAGCAAGCTCTTCTTGTGTTAAATTGAGACGTTTTCTTAAACGCCTGATGTTCGAGCCGAGTATTGTAAGTAACTTCCCCATAGGGGAATTGTTACTCTATTACACTGGCATGTCCATAGACTATAAGTCAAGTTTTACCTCCGCACGTAGTCCACGTAGTCGCCGATTTCCAGCCGCTGGGTGTTGCCCAGCACCAGGCACGTGGCCGTGGAATCGGTGACCTTGAGCACCCCCAGCGTGCCGATTTTCTCGTCCGGGAGCTTCACCGACTCCAGGCTGGCCGGGTCGTCCACGGTGCGCCCGAGGCGCCAGACGATGACCCGCGCGCCGGGCTCCAGGCCCTGGTCCGTCCCCCAGTTGACGTAGACCACGTGGCCCTGGGTGGCGTAGTTGCGGCCGTCGCGCTCCCAGCAGACGTACCCGCGCTCGGCGAGCGCCTCATCCTCGGACTCCCACACCGGCGGCTCGACGCCCGTGCGGAAGCGGAGGAACTCGTCGTCGATCTCCTCGCGGAAGCGGATCTTGTCGCCGACGAAGACGGCCTCGTTGCAGGCGATGATCTTGGCGCGGCTGACCTCGGGGAAGACCTCGGTGACCTCGATGACGCCGACGTTCTGAATCAGGCGGCCCACGTCGATGCGGGAATCGGGGATGACGATGCGACCCTTGTCGCGGTACACGAGGAACTGGGCGCCGGGGTAGAAGCCCTCGTCGTCGCCGCCGGAGATGTACACCTCGTCGTAGAGGGCTATCATGGTGCGGTCCTCGTCCACGGAGGCCACGATGTGGGCCAGCTCCCAGTACTCGTCGATGTCGGGCACGACCATGCCGGCGTATTCGAGGAGGCGGCGCCAGAGGGCGACGAGCTGCTCGCGCGTCAGGGCCACGATGGGCTCGTCGTCGCGGATGCGGACCCGGATGCGCGCGGGGAGCTCGGGGGGGACGTTGGGCGGGATGTATATTTCCTCGCCGGGGTAAATCCAGTGCGGGTGCTCGACGATTTCGGGGTTGGCCTGCCAGATGAGGGGCCAGAGCCAGGGGCTGCCGAGGAACTCCTCGGCCAGGTCCCAGAGGGTGTCGCCGCGCTGGACGGTGTAGACGCGGTCGGGGTCCAGTTGACCGCCGCCGGCGGCGAGTACGGTCATTAAAATGACGGCGGCGACGAGAATGGGTGTCCGGCTGCGCATGGCTTCTCCCCGGGGAGTTTCCACGTAAAGTTTAGCCCCCGCGCGGGGCCGGGTCAAGCGGAGCTACTCCAGGCACTGCGAGACCCCGACCAGGGCGACCCCGGCCTGGCGGGCGTAGTCGAGCACCTCGCGGATGGCGTCGAAGGTGGCGTCGCGGTCGTGGCCGATGACGACGACGGGGCCGTCGCGCTCGCGGGCGAGGTCCACGGCGCGCTTGAGCTCCCGCACCACGGCGCGGCGGGCGGGGTCGTTGTCCAGAAAGATGTCCCGGCGGGCGTGGGGCATGCCGCGCTCCGCGGCCAGGGCGTCCGCCACCGAGGTGTGGTACGTCACCGAGTCCACGAACCACAGGCCCCGGTCGGAAATCTCGGCCAGGATGGCGGCCATGCAGCGGCGGTCGGAGGTGAGCTTCGAGCCCATGTGGTTGTTGACGCCGTCCACGGGGCCCACGTCCTCGAGGGCCCGGGCGACCAGGCGGCGGAGCTCGGCGTCGGACATGTAGGTGTAGAGCGCTCCGGGGCCGGGGTTCTCGCTTCCCAGCGGTTCGCAGGGGAGGTGGAGCATGACCTCGCGCCCGGCCTCATGCGCGGCCTCGGCCACCGCCCGCGAGTACGTCCGGTACGGCAGCACCGAGGGGGTCACCGGCAGGTCGAGGATACCGGTCACGGCGGGGTTCCTCCCGCCGCAGTCGTCGATGATGATGGCCAGCCGCGGTCCGCGGGGGGCCTCCACGGGCCAGGTGATGACGAGGCGGAAGCGCTCCGGGCCGCCCTCGGGACCGAAGCTCATGACGAGCTCGCGGCGGCCCGGCAGCTCCCGGACCTCGTGGGACAGGACCGCGGCGCCCAGCTCACCGGCGCGCCGGGCGGCGGATTGGGCCAGAAGCTCGGCCTCGTCGGAGTCCGCGGCGGTTACGGCGAGCTCGGCCCGGGGGAGGCGGTTGGGCGGGCCGACGGGCCGCCGGTCCAGGTGGAGCGGAATGGCGAGGGCGAGGTTCCCCTCCGCCTTCACCGGCTCGGGCGTGACCAGCCGCGGCTGACGGGCGCAGCCGGAATAAAGCAGGGCGAGGGCCAGCCCGAAAAAGGCGAGCCTCCGGGCCCGCCTCATCGTCGGTTCACGCCTGTCGGGGTTCCGCGTTATCACCGCCCCCTAGTCGGAATGGTCCGGGGCGCTCTCCACCACCGAACGGCCGCGGCTCAGGAACAGCACGTTGAAGAGGTAGAGCACGAGGATGGTCACGGCGGCGCAGAAAATTATCGCCTCGACGATGTTCAGCTCTACCGTGGCGATGACCTCGCCCTGCCCCAGGGCGGCGGCCTCGTTCCGAATCCATTCCTCGGAAACGGGGGCCGGGCCGGTGGGGAGGACCACGTCCTTCTCCTTGGCTGCGATGCGGGCCTGGGCCGCGGCCAGCTCATCCTCGTACACCGTCTGGAGCCGGGCCTTTTCCGCCAGAATCCGGTCGTAGACCGTCTGAGCGCCGTAGTGGTCCACGTAGATGCGCTTGTAGTTCATCTGGGCGAAGAAGTTCTCCCCGCCCAGGGGGACCAGGACCGGCTTCTCCACCGCGGTGATGTACATGTAATCGAAGACCGCCAGGCCGGCGAGGAGCACGACGAGGACGATGACCTGCCAGACCTTGTTCGCGCCGAGGAAGTTCATCTTGTCTCCCGGGGCTTTTCGTTGGGGCTCTTTAAAAGGTTCGGCGGTTTGGGCGTCTCGCGGTGGATGACCGCCCCGGCCGATTAAGCACGCTTAAGGATTCCGGGAGCGGTGGGGGGGGGGGGGGGGGGGGGGGCCCGGGCGGGGCGGGGGGGGTGGGGGGGGGGGGGGTGGGGGGGGGTGGGGGGGGGGCTCCGCTGGCTCCTCGGGGGCGGGCCACGCCGGGTTCGGGCCGTG